>CAXTWT010000343.1:0-4669 GCA_964247955.1 uncultured Bryobacteraceae bacterium | reverse complement strand
ACTCAGTAGGCGTCCGGGACATTTCTTGACGGGCTACCAATTGGTAGCTACACTTAAACAATGCTGCAAGCGGGCTTGAAAGATGCCAAAAATAGGTTGTCGGAACTGTTTACCCTGGCATTGCACGGGGAGACTGTGGTTATCACGCGCCAAGGGGAGCTTTAGAGCATTCAATTAGCTCCAGTCCCAGTTCCGCACGCAGCAAAGGGCTTCGGCATGCTGCGAGAGCAATTGGCGGATCTGCCGTCAGACTGGAATTCGCCGGAAGTGGAAGCGGAGTTTCTGCAGCAGTTCGAAGCTCTTGGTGAGTAGGTGAGTAAAGATACTCTGCTCGATACTGTAACTTTCGTGGAATTTCTCCAGGGCACGCTTCCGGCTTCGGTCCGGCAAGCCGTCGAGCAATCACATCGGCGTTTCTTGAGCGTGATCACTCCTTAGGAAATTCAGATGAAAAAAGCGCTGCGGGAGCGTATTCGCCCGGTGGACATCACAGCAGCAATCGAGCAAATAGGGCTGGAGATCCAAACCGTTTTGCTCCATCACTTATGGATTCTATGGCGTATACCGGAGATACAGGAACACCGCAACCCATTTGACTGGCTCCTAATCGCACAGGCTTACACTCATGATCTAACTATTATCACGCGAGATCGCCGCTTCGCGCTTTATCCGCAATTGTCTTTGATTGAGTATTAGGCGGGGGACTTCAGAAGTTATGATGCATTTACGCGGCCGCTCGTTTGCCGGACAGCGGCGGGATGATTCCATGCTTCGTTTTTGATTTTCATGCCGAAGCCGGGTTCTTCGGGCGCTTGAATACAGCCTTCTTTGGGCGAAACGGGATTTTCCAGCATCAGCGGCCAGTCGTGTTCGTAAAAGCGTTGGCAGCTTTCCTGAATCCACACGTTGGGCGAAGCCGTTGTCAAGTGTGTGGAAGCATAGAACAGCAGCGGTCCGCCTGCCGTGTGCGGCGCAATGGGCAGTTCGTAGGCGTCGGCCATGGCAGCGATCTTGCGCGCTTCCGTCAGTCCTCCACACCAAGTCACGTCAAACATGACGTACTTGGCTGTCCGTGAGGCGAGCAGTTGCTCAAATTGTATCTTGCCTGCCATGCGTTCGCCGGCAATCAGCGGCAGCGATGTGGCCGCAGCCAGCTCATGGTACTGCCCGAAGTTGCCGGGCATGAGCACGTCTTCGAGCCACATGGGACGGTACGGTTCCAGCGCGCGCGCAATGCGGATGGCGGAGGTCAGGTTCCATTGCGCATGAAATTCCATGGCGATTTCAACTTCGAATCCGAACGCGTCACGCAGTTTCTTCACTGGAATCAGAGCTTGATCAATAGCTTGCCAGGAGATGTATTGATTCTTGGCGGCCCGCGCCGCTCCGTCAAAAGGCCAGATCTTGATGGCCTTAATTCCGCGTGTGTCTATAAGTTCGCGCATGATTTTTTCCGGCTCGCGGTTGAAATCGTATTTGTAGGAAAAACAGGTGTTGTAAAGCCGAACTGACGGATTGGCTTTGCCGCCGATGAGCCGATAAACGGGAGTTCCTAGTGACTTGCCGAGAAGATCCCAAAGCGCCAAATCAATTGCGCTCAAAGCTCGCATTTCGGCGCCGCCCGCGATGTAGAAGTCAAAAACACGGTATAAGTCCGCCCAGATGCGCTCGATATCACGGGGGTCATGCCCGATTAATGCGTCGGCTGCGCCGTGAATCGCAGCGGCTTCACTCGCATTTCTGGGGTAAGTTTCACCAATTCCCCAGACGCCTGCATCCGTGCTGATTTTGACCCACGTCCAATGTGGCCAGAACGACGCATCGTCCCGCGATTTCCAATACACGGTTTCCACAGACGTTATTTTCATAGGGGCAGCCATGGATGCCGCTTTCGCGTAGGCGCAAGCCAAAGGCGATGTTAGTAATCCGTTCAGGAACGATCTTCGAGTCAGGCGCATAGCATCAGTTTCAGTAAGTTGACATCAACGCATAGTTTATGACATCTTGAGGTCATGCGAACCACTCTATCGCTGGAAGATGAGGCTATGCAGGCTATCAAAACGTATGCCGAGACTCATCATCTCTCTCTCGGCAAAGCTGCCTCTGAGCTGATCCGTCGGGGCTTGCGTTATCAAATTCCTCTTGTTGAGCGCGACGGCCTCCTTGTATTCGAACCTCCAGACGATTTTCCAACAATCACACCTGAGCGTGTGCAGCAGTTACTGGATGAGGAATGAGGGGTCAGTTGCCGGATGTTAACGTCTTATTCGCGCTTGTTTGGGCACCGCATCAACACCATTTCGTCGCACGCTCTTGGTTTAATAAATTAGGCCACCAAACATGGGCAACTAACACGATAACGCAATTAGGTTTGCTCCGCCTGCTTACAAATCCTGCCGTGACACATGGTGCAATTAGCCAAGCAACGGCGCTCCTAATGTTAAGTGAGAACACACAGCGTAGAGCACATGAGTTCTGGCCATTAGATCATACTGTCATAGCGAGTTTGGGGCCGGTCATTAACAGAGTGAGAGGACATAAGCAGTGGACCGACGCTCTATTGCTGTGTCAAGCTTCGGAGCGCGACGGTGTTTTGGTAACGTTTGACGCTGGCATTCGCGAACTAGCGGCGACTGAGCTAAAAAGCCGAGTTTTGCTGTTAAACTCAACGGAAGATTATGTAAATGGAACGGTTTAACCGAGAAATGAAATGAAAGCGCTACACTAACTTTGCAATGCCATCTTTAACCGGCACGGATCAGACTGCTTCTCCATCTGCGCTGTATCAGCGTATCTGCCAAGAGTTAGGCGAACTGCTTCGCACGGAAACGGACTTTATCGCCAATGCTGCCAATACTGCCGCTCATCTGTATCAAGCGGTGCCTGACATCAATTGGATTGGTTTTTATTTTCTGAAAGGCAATGAGCTTGTGCTTGGGCCGTTTGCCGGAAAACCCGCCTGCACGCGGATTCCCGTCGGCAAGGGTGTTTGCGGCGCAGCCGCGCAGCAGCGCAAAACAACGGTCGTTCCGGATGTCCATGCGTTTCCCGGCCACATTGCTTGTGACACAGCGTCCCGGTCCGAAATTGTAGTTCCTTTGCTGAACTGGGGCAAACTTCTGGGCGTCCTGGATGCCGATAGCGCCAGTCTCGGTCGTTTCAGCGATGAGGACCGCGAGGGCTTTGAGTCGATTGTTTCTGTGTTCCTTTCCTCGCCCATTACGGATGATATGCCGGATTTAAGCGAAGAAGCCGTCCGGCGCTGATTCCGATCTTTCTACACTGAAAGTTGGCAGCTTACACAAATCCGCAAGGAAACTATTGTTCGAACTGCGGCGCTTCTCTCGATGTGGCAACACTGGCGTGCCCGAATTGCCGTAAGTTCACGCATTGGCAAGAACTAGAAGAATTGGCCGGCCGCGCCCGGCAGTTGACAGCGGCGGGGCAACTGGCGGCTGCCCGAGACCACTGGGCGGCGGCGTTGAAGCTCCTGCCGCCGGAGTCGTCCGAGTATGCGGGCGTGCAGCGCGAAATACAACGGCTTGACGCGCGCATCTCACCCAAACCCGCAACGGACTGGAAGAAACGATTAGGTCCGGTGGGCGTGGCGCTGGCCGCATTGGCCAAATACAAAACGGCTTTGTTTGTCCTGCTGACCAAGGGTAAGTTCATTCTGAGCATTCTGGCGTTTCTCGGAGTGTATTGGTCGCTTTTCGGGTGGTGGTTTGCGCTGGGGCTGACCGGCTCTGTTTTTCTGCATGAGATGGGGCATTACACTATGGCGCGGCGGTTCGGGTTTTCCGCCGAACTGCCGATGTTCCTGCCTGGGTTTGGGGCTTTTGTGAAATGGAACGGCGCGGGCGTGGAGCCGGGAATCCGGGCGCAAATTTCATTGGCAGGCCCGTTCTTTGGATTCTTGTCAGGGCTGATTGCGTACGGAATTTATCTTTCAACAGGACAACAGGTTTGGCTGGCCCTGGCGCATTTTGCGGGCTGGATCAATCTGCTGAACCTGATTCCCGTGTTCATTTTTGACGGCGCATCTGCTATGAACGCTCTAGGAGCGCAAGGGCGCATGGCGGTGTTGCTGGTCAGCATTGTCATGTTCTTCCTTTTGAAGGAGTCTCTTTTTATATTCCTGGCAATTGCTACCGGCTATCGGCTGTTCCGGCGCGACTTTCCCGCCGAGCCGAAACAGGGAATTGCGTATGCGTTTATCGGGCTGATTCTCGGGAACGGTTTCTTAAGCTGGTTTGCGCTGAATCAGGCAAGAACTTTGTTTGGGCGCTAACCACCCCCGGCCAAGGGTCGGTGTTGGATGGCCACACTCCGTTGTCTCTGTTGGAAGAAGTTGTGATAGACTGAGGCCGCGCTTGGAGGGGTGTGCCTGATGCTACGGTCTTGGACTCTTTGGGTGCTGCTGATTGGCGGGGCGACGTGCTTGCCCGCTGCTGTTCTCTACAACGTCACCGATTTGGGCAACCTGGGCAGAGCCTTTAGTCAAGCAACCGCGATCAACAATGCCGGACAGATCACGGGCTACTCTCTTACGGCGCGTGGTACTGTTGACGCTTTCCTTTACAGCAACGGCGTAATGACGGATCTAGGCACGCTGGGTGAACCCTACACTGGTGGGCGGGGGATCAACAACGCCGGACAGATCACGGGC
>CAXTWT010000342.1:0-4673 GCA_964247955.1 uncultured Bryobacteraceae bacterium | reverse complement strand
TTTCGTCTTGTGCCACACCATTGTTTTAATGCGGCATAGTGAACATATCACCAGATCAGAGTTACTCCATATTCAGACAGTTGCCTATCCTTGCTGACGATTGGCGCTTTTTCGACTATCAATTGTGCAACCAGAACGCGGTCGAACGGGTCTTTACGAAGCTCAGGCAGACGACCAAGGACTAAAACGTGGTCGAGGCGAATGCCGAACGTGGGAATACCGGTACGAAGCACATACTCTTCCCACCAAGGGAGGGGGTCGGCCAGTAATGCACCGCTTTTTCCGCGCTTTAAGAGCAGTTCCCAAAGGTTAGCCACGCTGGCAAGAACTTCCGTCTGGGCAAGGATTTGTTAAGCAGCGGAACTGAGCTGGTCGGGATTGGAAAGCGCCCAAACCAGAGTATGGGTATCAGTCAGGACTTTCGTTGCTGCCAAGCCAGTCCTCGACTTCCTTTTCTGAAAGTGGTTGCCACCAAGCATCGCTCGGCGGCACGAGCTGACTTCCGCGAGCTATGCCCAGAGGAAAGCTTCCTTTCTGCCGCACCGGGATCAGTTCGGCTACAGGCTGTCCATGGCGGGCAATAATCACCTGTTCGCCATCCTTGATTAGTTCAAGAAGGCGGGAAAGTTGTGTTTTCGCTTCATGAACATTAACCTGCATGCTACACCAGATTAGTTCGATTACTTAGCTAAGTCAATGTGACGCTGAAGTAACTATCGGCTGCGGCAAGTCCCTATACAAGTAAACTACTTGGATCAAGGATGTGCGGTAGATCGGTTTGGTGGGCCGCTCGGTCGTGACTAGCTCATCAGCTCCAAGCAGATACGCGGCAGCTACGTGCAGCGCATCCAGCGCACCCAAACCGTATTGACAGCCCTCCTGATCTGCGAGCCTTGTTATCTGTTCCGAGTCACGGCACCACTCTAGCGGCTGGTGATGGAAGAAAGTTTCATAGAAAGCTAGCTCGTCCCCTCGCTGATGGTAAGCGGCTTTAGGGAGAACTTCCAACTGCACAAAAGGGCTAGTAAGAAAGATATGGCGGGAATCGTCCAAGTAATTGAAGGCAATTTGGTCAAAGGGTAGTACGCCGCGTGCAGCGTCAATCAGCACGCCGTTATCGGGAAAGGAGCGGACCACTTTCTAACGGCTCTCGACACCGCCGCGACGTTCGGCCCGCTCACGGTCTAGTTCCTCCCGGCTTAAAAGCGGGATGCCGCTCCCCTCAATACGGCGACGGGCTTCTAATAACTTTTTGCCAAGCGGCGTCAGGATGCGCTCGCCGCGCCGGATCTGCTCATCCACGATCGCAACAACTGTGTGAGAATTGCGCGGCAACTCACAAGAAGGAGGTAAATGCGGCAGCGTCTCAGCCATTGCTTCATCATAGCGGAATTAGGCATTTACCAAGCCGTGCCGCATAATAGCTTTTACACCCCATGCGTTGGAGCCATCTGTTTATCCCCACGTTGCGCGAAGTGCCGGCGGAGGCCGAAGTCATCAGCCATCAATTATTACTGCGCGCGGGCTACGTCCGCCAGCTTTCCGCCGGAATTTATAGTTATCTATTGCTGGCCCAGCGTTCTCTGCTCAAAATTCAGGAGATTGTGCGTGAAGAGATGAACGCCGTCGGCGGCCAGGAACTGCTGCTGCCTGCTCTCAATCCGGCAGAGATCTGGCAGGAATCCGGTCGTTGGGAAGTGATGGGCGACAACATGTTCCGCCTCAAAGACCGCTTCGGCCGCGACATGTGCCTTGCCATGACGCACGAAGAAGTGGTCACTACGATTGCGCGCGGCGAACTCCGCAGCTACAAGCAACTGCCGCAGGTGTGGTACCAGATCCAGACCAAATTCCGCGACGAGCCGCGCCCGAAATCCGGCCTCCTGCGCGTGCGGCAGTTCATCATGAAGGATGCTTACACCTTTGATATGGACGCTGCCGGACTGGACCGCTCCTATGACGATCAATACCGGGCTTACTGCAGAATTTTCAACCGCTGCGGCCTTCAGTATCTTGTTGTGGAAGCGCATTCCGGGGCTATGGGCGGCAGCCAGTCCCATGAATTTATGGTCGCTTCCGATGCCGGGGAAGACATTGTGGTGTACTGCAAAAACTGCAACTATGCCGCTAACCTGGAAAAAGCTGTTTCCAAGCCCGTTGCTCCTGTCATCCCCGATCCCGAAGGGGATTTTACGCCGGAAGAGTTTCACACTCCCGGCTTTAAAACCATAGCCGAAGTTTCTGCTTTTACGAAACTGCCCGAAACTTCGCAGATGAAAAGCCTGGTGATGGTGGCCGACAATCAGCCGGTGCTCGCGATGCTGCGCGGCGATCACCAGCTTAGCGAAACAAAACTGTCGGGGATTCTGAAAGCGAACGATCTCCGTCCCGCGCACCCGCACGAAATTAAAGAATGGTTCGGAGCCGCTGCCGGTTCGCTTGGCCCCGTGGGTGTCAAAAACATGCGCGTGCTTGCCGACAAGGCTCTGGAAGGCCGCAAAAACATGATCGCGGGAGCCAATCGCGACGATTACCACCTGAAGAACGTGACGCCGGGGAAAGATTTTGGACCCGAATACTTCGACCTCCGCCAAGTGGCCGCCGGTGATCTGTGTTCCAACTGCGATGCGCCGCTGGAACTGACCAAAGCCGTGGAACTCGGCCACATTTTCAAACTCGGCTACCGCTATTCCGAGCCGATGGGCTTGCGTGTTCTCGGGGAAGACGGCAAGGAGATCACACCCATTATGGGATCTTACGGCATCGGCATCGAGCGCATCCTGACCTGCGCCATCGAACTGTTCCATGATAAGGACGGCATTGCCCTGCCGTCCACTATCGCGCCGTTTTCCGTTGTGATCACTCCTGTGAACTACGCGGAACCGAAGCAGCGCGAAGCTGTCGAATCGATCTACGAGCAGTGCCGGAAGAACGGCATCGACGCGCTGCTCGATGACCGCGACGAACGGCCCGGCGTGAAGTTCAAGGACGCTGACCTGATCGGCATCCCTTTCCGTATTGTGGCGGGCAAAAAACTTGTTGACGGCAAACTCGAATTTATCGACCGGCGCACGAGAGCTTCGGAAGAAATTGCCTTAACGGATGCTCTTACACACTTGCAATCGAAATTACAAAGCGTTCACTCGTAGCGCAATGAAACCAGCGGGTCAACTCGCGTGGCGCGGATCGACGGAAGGTAGCAGGCAGCCAGTCCGACAAGGCCCAAAGTCACAACCACTCCTAGTAACGTCAGGGGGTCATATGCCGACACGCCCCAGATCTGCGATTTGAGCAGCCGCAACAAAGCCAATGCCGCCACCAGGCCGACAACAACCCCGACCAGAATAAACCGCATGCCGCTCAGAATCACCCACTGCCGCACGTCGCCCGATGTCGCTCCCAACGCCATGCGAATCCCAATCTCCCGGTATTGCTGTGAAACCGTGTAGGACACCACGCTGTAAACGCCGACGCTGACCAGCACTAAACCGATAACCGCGAACACCGAAAAGATTTGCAGCCCGAAGCGCGGCTTGGCGTACTCAAACTGATCGAGCGCCGATTCCATGGTGTCGGTCTGCTGCGGAAGCAGGCTTTTATCCATCGAAAGCACTTCCCCGTCCAGCGCTTTCGTCAAAGGCGCAGGATTGCCGACGGTCCGAATAAACACCACAAAACCACCGAAAGATGAAAAGGTAACCGGAGCATAAGCCTCCGGCAGAACATCCTCGCGCACGCCGTGATTTTTCAGATCTGACGAAACGCCCACAATTTCAAACCACGGCTGGGAAACCGCTTCGGGGGCGCGCTGCAAATCCACCAGTTCGATCTGCTGGCCGACCGGGTTCGCAGGTCCGAAAAACTTCGCGGCGAGCGTTTGATTGACGACGACCACCTTACGCTTCCCGGCGACATCGGCCTCGGTGAGAAAACGTCCGCGCAGCAGGCGAACCCCGACGGTATGAAAAAAGTGCGGGTCGCAGAATCCCATCTGCCCCTTCCACTTCTCTCCATGCGTTTTTCCGGCAGCTTCAAAATCCGTTGGGATGCCGCCGAACGGAGGAAAGTCAACCGACGCAGTCACGCTGACCACGCCCGGCAAGCTTTCGAGGCGCTTCGTCAACTCTCTCCCGAAGCGCGCCCGCTGGTCGGCTTTCTTGTAGTTTTTGTTGAACCAGATCTGGGTCGTTAGGAGCTTTTGCGGATTCATGCCGAGATCTGCCTGTCGTTGGAGAAAGAAGCTCCGCATCATCAAACCCGCGCCCGTCAGCAGGATGAGCGACAGGGCAACTTCCACAATAATCAGCGTGTTACGTAACCGGCCTCGACGAAAACCGCTGTTCCCGCGCCCTCCCGCCTTCAAAGGTTCACTCAGGTTTCGCGTAAACGAGCCTAAAGCCGGAGCCAAGCCGAAAAGCAAAGCGGTTAAAATTGCAATCGCGACCGTTGCCGCCAGTACGCGCCCGTTCAGGCTGATGGCAGCTTCGTCAGGGAACGTGAACTTGGGCAACGCGGCTACCAGCGCTTGCAATCCTCCCCAGGCAAACAGGCACCCCAGCGCAGCCCCGGCGAGGGCAAGCAAACCGCTCTCCACGAGCAGTTGGCGCATTATGCGGAAACGCCCGGCGCCTAAGCTGCTTCGGATGGCAAACTCCTTTTCCCGCGCTGTCGCT
>CAXTWT010000341.1:0-4673 GCA_964247955.1 uncultured Bryobacteraceae bacterium | reverse complement strand
GAAGGCTCCCTTCAGATCAGACCGACTGAGCGCAATCCTGCCCAGACGGCATTCAGATTTTTCATCGAATGGATTCTGGGACAGTGCGGCTTCGTATTCTTTTTCCGCCCGTTCTTTATCCGTGTTCGAGGAGGCGCTGCTCAACAGTTCACCTAATTCAAAATGTAAACCCGGAATACGATCGTTGATCTTGAGCGCATCGCGATAATGCGCGATCGCCGCTTCGTTATCGCCCTGGATCATCATCTCCTCAGCAATGACCTCGTGCATCCACGCCGACTTCGGCGCAAGTAAGGCAATACCAAGTGCAGTTTCATCGGCTTGCTCCGAGTAAATTCGATGCGCCGTATATAAGATTGCTGGATCATCCGGTTTGGTTTTCCTTAGAACGCCCACAAGATCTGCTGCCTTTTCCAGATCGCGTGAGGCGTAATAAATCTCCGTCAGCTCCATGCCGGCTTGAATCCGGAGTTTCTCCTCTGTCATATGCGGAAAAGCCTGCTCCAGATCGGCGCGTGCCGCCGCCACATTACCCAGCCGCTTTTCACACATCCCCAGCAGCAGCACGGTTTTCCAAAGCGAGGGCTGCGTTTTCACCACTGCGCGAAGATTCCCGGCCGCTTTCTCATAGTCGCCACGAAAGTACAGCAGCGTCCCGAGATCACCACGCGCAGTAATGTCGTTGGGGTCTAGCGCCAGTATTGCCTGGAACTCAACGATAGCTAAATCCGGCTTGTTGGTTGCCAGATACTCCTGCGCTCGTTGCGAGTGTGTTTGAATCTGCTGCGAATCGGAAGCCGCTTGGGCCGATGAAGAACGCTGCCAAAACAGCAAACCCGCAACGGCAAAAATCATCGCTCTAACGCCCATGCTCACCAGAATAACTTCAACTGTGCATCGTCTCAGTCCTAATTCGCGGTGGGTGCGAAATCGAAGTACGCCAGATTATTTCCTTGCTTATAATACGGAGTCCGCAATGGTAGTCCGGCTTGGGGAAATTTGATTTCACCGCAATCCGCCTTGTCAGAAGGAAAACCGGGCGCCAAGTTGGAAGAAGCGTCCGGGAACCGTCGTCGTGGTAATTTGACCCACGCTCGGGTTGGGAACGCCTGAAGCGAGGGCTGCCGAAGTCAAAACGGCATTCGGTTGTCCAAAACTCGGATGGTTTAGTATGTTGGTGGAATCCATCCGGATCTGCAATCCGCCCCGTTCAAATCCGGGTATGCGGAAGGTCTTGGCAAGTGAAAAATCAACGCTCGTCAGATCCGGACCGCGCAGCGTGTTCCTGCCGTTATTCCCGAAAGTGTTGGTTGCCGGAGTTGCATAAGCCAATTGATTGAACCATTGGTTGATGGTGGGATGAGGCAGGTGGGGATTACCGACAAGGTTCGGATACCAAGCCCCGTCCAGCGCGCCGGAATCGGTGCTCGAGGCCATGGTCACGGTGAACGGAGCTCCCGATTGCGCGACGAATAAGGAAGAGGCTTGCCATCCACCGAGAACGGCATCGGTTATGCCATGGTTCAGGAATGCATGTCCTTTCCCGAGCGGGATTGCATAGACGACGTATCCTTTGACCGCTTGCGGAATACTGAAATTCGAGAGCCCGTAATTGTTTGATGGAGTGAAAGCATCCTGATACGGCGCGTTTCCGTAATGACTGCCCCAACCGGATGTATCCTGGTCATCCAGCATCTTAGCCCAGGTGTAATTAACCTCGGCACTGAGGCCGCGGCCAAACCGCTTTTTAGCCGATAACTGCAAGGAATCATAATTCGAAATGTTGTTGAACGACCCGGTTAGGCCGCCAGGAACGCTAGGGCCGATCCCGAGGTATTGTGGATAGGGCCGTGCGGCTTGTCCTAGTCCCAGCTTGTTGGCGGGAACCTGATTGATGTCGGATTGAAACTCCAGGCCGTTCCCGTGGCTACCTACATACGCTGCTTCCGCTACCAGACTATTGCCAAACTGCCGCTGCACACTTGCCGACCACTGATAGATGCGTCCGACCGGCGTGTGATACGGCATGTACGGGATGTTTCCACCACCTTGTCCGTTATAGGCGCCCGGATCCCTCGAGGCCATGACAAACGGCAGTCCGGCGCCTGAGCCCGAGAGTGTGGCTACCGGAGGTTGTCCCGGATTGGCCGAAGTACTTCCACCATTGGCCGTGCCGAAACCAATCGGTGATCCATCAACGTCCATGCTCCACAAACTGGCGTATATTCCGAAACCGGCGCGCACCGTCCAGACATCTTTAGGCGCCCAAGCGATGCCAACACGCGGCAAAAACACCTTGTAGTCCGTCGCCATCACTTTGCTTCGCCCGTTGTTGCCCGCAAACCAGATAGCTCCGAGCGTGTTGGTCACAGGGTTTGTGATTGTCGGATCAAAACCACCTGCCCGGTTATGTACCTCACTGAATCCGCCATGAATTTCCCAGCGCAGGCCGGCGTTCAAAGTAAGATTCGGGCGAAGCTTTATATCGTCCTGAATGAACAGTGACGGATTCTTGGACCGCATGCCGGCTTCCCCTTGATTAAGCGCGCTCCAGGCTTGCGCTTGTCCTAGCAAGAAGTCCGCATACCCGACGTTGCTCTGTGTGAACTGGCCGTTGAACGTAAAGCTCGCTGATGTCAAGTTTCCCCAGGGCGTGGAATTGTCCTGGTAGGCCAGCAACTCGCCGCCGAAATGCAGAATGTGCTTGCCCCGAATCACGGTGACCACGTCCGATGGGTTAAAGGAATTCTGAATGTAGACTGCGGAGGTTTGCGGGTTAAGCGTATTGTTGCCGGCGGTCCCTGTGATGTTAATATTTGGAAAAACATCCGCTTTTGCGTATTTAAAGCCGATCTGTGCTGGATATCCCAAGCCTAGGCTGCCAGGCGTAAACTGAACATTGCCGCGGGCAAACCCAAACCGGAATTCGTTCACGACGGTGGGGCTGAACGTATGCACATCAGAGACCTGCGCCTCGTACGTACCGTTGGTGTTGGATTGGCAGTTGATCGGGCAAGTCGTGCCTCTGGAGATACCACTGTTACTGTGCTCGGTGATAGAAAACGTCAGTCGATTATTAGATCGAAGGCTGAAGTCCAAGCGTCCAAACTCTTTGAGGTTAGGGTTAGTACCCGCTTGCAGGTATCGGTAGTTGTTAGTGATTCCCGGCAGGTTTGACGACGGAAAAAACTTCTGGATGGCCAGAGCTACCGGGTCCAGCTGCGACGCCGGGATTTGATTGCCTTGGTATGCGACGCCGGTAGCCGGATTATGAATGATTCCGAAAACTGCCGGGTCAAAGATGCCTTGCTCCATCGCGGTCGTCGGCACCGTGGTTGTTTGGGTCGACGAATTTGGATTGACAATCTTGTCTAAATTGAAATAGAAAAAAAATTTATTCTTGAGAATTGGCCCGGCGACCGACCCGCCGAAGTTGTCGTATCGTACTCTAGCTGCCTTTGCGCCGTCAAAGAAGCTTCTCGCATTTAGTGCGTCATTCTCAAAGTATTCATAGGCCGCACCGTGCCATTGGTTCGCGCCGGACTTCGTGATCACATTGAATATGGCGCCGCCCCCGCCATATTCCGCGGAGAAGGTTGAGGTATTCACCTGCACCTCGGATACGATTTCCTGAACCTGCGCCGCGTCATCGATGTTGGCGCTATGCGGGAACCGTATGGAGGCCCCATCCACCAGGAAACTGGTGTAGTACGGTAGCGTTCCGTTGATCGACAGTCCCACGCCCGGATTAACAGCTCCAGCATTAGAGGCTGGGGTGCCTGAAGAGCCAGGCAGCAGTTTGAGAAAATTTTCCCAACTCTGGCCAACGTTCGGCAGCTCCTGCATGGTTCTCGCTTGCAGGGTGGTCGCCTGTTGAGCAGTCTCCGTTTGTAACAGCGGCACTTCTTCTGTCACCTGCACTTGTTGGGTTGTCCCGCCGACGTTTAACTGCCCATCTACGGAAATCTGCCCCACTTCCAGATTGATGCCGCTGCGCACAAGTTTGCCGAAACCCTCTTTCGCAAACGTGATTGTGTAATGCCCCGGCAGAATAGAGACTGCGTCGTACAGTCCGGCGGAGTTTGTGACGAGGTCCTTGGTCACCCCGGTATCGGTGTTGAGCAGTGTTACGGCTACACCCGGAACGACGGCTCCAGAAGCATCGGTCACAGTGCCACGGATATCGCCGGAATTGGTGTTTTGCGCAAGTCCGCTTCCAGCCGTCCATAAAAGACCGACCAGCGCTGCTATCGGCAGCTTTGAAATTTTGCTAGCAAACATTGTGATCTCTCCCGCACTTCGTCAAAATTGCGCTACCGTCAGCTAGGCTGAGTGCTAAGAATTAGCTCCGATAAACCGTTCCAGCTAACTGGATACCGTTAGTGTTCTTTACGAGCTAACTAATCCCTTTCAGCCGGGAATCATATCACGTTGGACAGTACCAAAATCAAAAACGGATCTTCACCAGAGCGTTCCCGTAGCAATGGTTTGGGTCATTTGTGAGGAAGGCTGGTGACAAAGGCTACACAAAATCAACCATTTACGCAGGTACTAGCGGCAAACGGATGAGTCAATCGCGGCAATCGATTGGGTAAAGTCAGTCACACGGAAGTCAGCGGGCGAGCATTTTGATGGGAACCGGCTGGCCGCATTCCGGACAGGCAAAATCATCG
>CAXTWT010000340.1:0-4700 GCA_964247955.1 uncultured Bryobacteraceae bacterium | reverse complement strand
CTCTACTGCGGGGCGGTCGCTCGTAGCCCGTAACTACCTAACCTAGTAGCACTAGAGCCTGTTGATAACTTGGAGTAAGTCAACTGACCAAGCGTTTAAGGAACAGACAAGCAAACGCGAGGAAATGCAGCCCGGCGACGGTTTCCGGCAACCGTTCAAAGTCCCGCACCAAGCGCCGGAAGCGGGCGCTCCAGGCGAAAGTGCGTTCCACCACCCAGCGGCGCGGCAGTAAGATAAAGCCGCGCTTGGCGTGCGGCAGCTTGACGACTTCTAACTGAATGCCGTGCGCTTGGGCGGCTTGCGCCGCCGCTTCGCCCGGGTAGCCTTGATCGACATAGGCCAGGGTGACGCTTGCATCCGTGACTTGCTGGATCTGGGCTGCCAACTCGGCCACCTGTGCCCGGTCCTGCTCGTCGGCGGGAGTGACGTATAAAGCCAGCAAATGCCCCAAGGTGTCCACGGCGATGTGAACTTTGGTTCCCTTCCGGCGCTTGGCTCCGTCATAACCGGCATGGGCGCCGCTTTCCGGCGTCGATGGTAAGGTGCGGCTGTCGAGAATCGCGGCCGTAGGCTGTGCCTTGCGCCCGGCGGCCACGCGCAGCAGTTCACGCAGGTCCTGCACGAGTCGCTCAAAAACGCCTGCCCTGATCCAGCGTTGTGTTTGGTGATGGACCCCCTCCCAGGGCGGCAGGTCATGCGGCAAGTCGCGCCACGCGCAGCCCGTCTTGACGATGTAGCGCAAACCGTTGAAGACTTCGCGGAGAGAGTAGGTGCGCTGCGGCGCGTGCGGGTTCATCAGAGCGAGATACGGGGCGACAAAGGCCCACTCTTCCTCACTGACATCGGATGAGTAAAGCTTTCGAGACAAGGAGCTTGGCAAATTCCAGTTTGCCAAAAGTTATCAACACGCTCTAGAAGCAAACATTAAATACATCGAAGCGACGAGCGAAGTTTTTCGCTGGCTCGGGCAGCCGGGCAACTCAGCAGTGACATCAACCATTACCATGGCAGAATTGTTGGTTCGTCCTTATCGAGAAAAAAGCATAAAGCGGGTCAACCAATTCTACGGTCTGCTTTCCACGTTTCCGAATCTGGAATGGACGCCTTCGACTCTTGCTATTGCTGATTTAGCGGCTCGCTTCCGCGCTGATTACCGTCTGCGTACTCCTGATGCTATTCAGGCTGCAACCGCAGCAGAAAGGCGCGCAACTGGGTTTCTCACCAATGACTTTTCTTTTGAACGGGTCGAACTATTCGAAACTCTGGTGCTTGAGATATTGAATCGTCATTAAATTTAATGAAATTAGATCAGTAAGAAGGAAATCTTCTCTCTGTTTATTGAAGCGCTATCCGGCGCTTATTTTGAGATTGGTTTAATACTGGCGAATCTGATCCGCCCTTGTGTTCAAAGTAGTAATACCTGACTCAATTATGAATCCGGCAACTCTCGCTTTTGTAATTCCTCAGCATCGCCTTTATCTTTAGCGCGGCCAGTCGACTGTTTGTTGCGTATCAGTGCCGAGCGTCCAATGTACTGTACCGGAATGCCGTCAAGCATCCCTTGCACGCGGCTTGCCCAGACTTCCTCAAAAGCAATACCTGAAAGGGAGGTCAGCAGATCGAGTCTGTTCGGCTTAACCCCTAGCTGGATCACTTTGCCTGGTGCTGTTAAGCTTCGAGAAGCACTCCCAGGCTGCCGAAGCCGAACTGGGCGAGAACTGCCAAAATCCGTTCCGCATTGAGCGTGTCGGGACGGATCAGAATATCCAGATCGGCGGTATAGCGAGGATATCCGTGCCAAGCAACAGCGAAAGCGCCTACAATGACGTAATCAACTTCCTTCAAGTTCAACAACTCGATAAACTCGCGCAAGTCGCTGTTGATAAGCATCTAAGTGAAGTCGATCACGAAGCAGGATGATAATTTGAATCCGTTCTTCCGGGGTCAGTTGTGCATCGGCGCGGGCATCGGTTACATCAGCTTCTTCTAAGCTATTGAAAACTGAAAGGGACCGTTGCACTTCCAGTATTCTATCTAAAACGGGTTGAGCTGGCTCCGATTTGATTTCCGGCTCCCGTACCCTTTTGCTCCCCCGCTTCATCTAAGTAAACAGCACTTGGCTTTCATTTCCGGTTAAACTGGATAGGTACGCGGAAACGCGATATTTTAGCTTAAACGCTACAGTAGCAAGAAGTTTCAACCGATTAGAAGACAGTTCTCCCTATGCTTGAAGGCGCGCTCGCCAAGGTTTTTGGCACCAAACACGACCGTGAGATCAAGACCATTCGTCCCCTCGTGGCCTCTATCAATGATCTCGAACCGCAACTGAAGCAGTTATCCGACGCTGATTTGGCTGCGAAAACGCAGGATTTCAAGCAGCGCGTGGCCAACGGCGCTGGCTTGGACAGCATTTTAGTCGAAGCTTTCGCGGTAGCTCGCGAAGCAGGTCGGCGCGTCCTCAATATGCGCCATTTCGACGTGCAGTTGATTGGCGGTGTGGTGCTCCATCGGGGCCGCATCGCCGAAATGAAGACCGGCGAAGGCAAGACGTTGGTTGCCACTCTGCCCAGCTATCTGAATGCTCTGGGCGGCAAAGGCGTTCATGTTGTTACGGTAAACGACTATCTGGCCCGCCGCGATTCCGAGTGGATGGGCCGTATGCACCGGTTCCTGGGCCTAACGGTCGGCACCATCGTTCATGACCTGGACGACAGCGAGCGCCGCGCCGCTTACAACTCTGACATCACGTACGGCACCAACAACGAGTTCGGGTTCGATTATCTGCGCGACAACATGAAGTTTCGCCTGGAAGACTACGCGCAGCGCGATTTCAATTACGCCATTGTGGACGAAGTCGATTCCATCCTGATCGACGAAGCCCGCACGCCGCTCATCATCGCGGGTCCGAGCGAGGAATCGACGGACAAATATTACCGCGTAAACCGCATCATTCCGTTTTTGGAGCGCGGCGAAGTCATTGAGGGCAAAGAGCCCGGCCAGTCTTATACCACTGGCGATTTTACCGTCGACGAGAAGCACCGCACCGTTGCCCTGACGGAAGAAGGCGTTCTGAAAGTGGAAAAGCTGCTCAATACCGGCAATCTGTATGATCCCGCCAACATTGAGATGAACCATCACGTGCAGCAAAGTCTGCGCGCCCACATCCTGTATCAGCGTGATCGCGATTACGTTGTCCAGGAAGGGCAAGTCATCATTGTGGACGAGTTCACCGGGCGCTTGATGCCGGGCCGACGCTGGAGCGATGGTCTCCATCAAGCGGTGGAAGCCAAGGAAAGCGTTAAAATTGAGCGGGAAACCCAAACGCTCGCCAGCATCACTTTCCAGAACTTCTTCCGCATGTATAAGAAGCTGAGCGGCATGACCGGCACTGCCGACACCGAAGCCGCTGAGTTCAGCAAGATCTACAACCTAGAAGTCACGGTGATTCCCACCAATCGGGCCATGATCCGCATTGAAAATGCGGATGTTGTGTACCGCACGGAAGAAGAAAAGTTCCGCAATGCCGCTAAGGAAATTCAGACCCTCCATGAAAAAGGGCAGCCGGTGCTGGTCGGTACGATCTCGGTGGACAAATCTGAAAAGCTTTCCGGCGTTCTTCGCAAAATGGGCGTCAGGCACGAAGTCCTGAACGCCAAAAATCACGAGCGCGAGGCTCACATCGTGGCGCAAGCGGGCCGCAAGGGCGCTGTTACGGTGTCCACCAATATGGCCGGACGCGGTACGGACATTCTGCTCGGCGGCAACCCGGACTATCTATTGGAAGACCGGCTTAGAAAGTACGGCAAAACGCCGGAAACGGTTCCGCCCGTTGAACTGGAAACGCTTAAGGCGGAAATCAAGGAGCAGATCAAGAAAGAGCACGACGAAGTGGTGGCCCTCGGCGGCCTGCACATCCTGGGCACGGAACGCCATGAGTCGCGGCGCATCGATAACCAGTTGCGAGGCCGCGCCGGACGTCAGGGTGATCCCGGCAGTTCCCGGTTCTATCTTTCCTTGCAGGACGACCTGCTCCGCATCTTTGGCGGCCAGCGCATGCAGAATTTGATGCTGCGCCTCGGCATGGAAGAAGATGTGCCGATTGAGTCCGGCCTGATTACCAAGCGCATCGCAGCGGCGCAGAAAGCGGTGGAAGCGCAGCACTTTGCCTCCCGTAAGCACGTTCTGGAATACGACGACGTTATGAACAAGCAGCGTCAGGCTGTTTACTCCATGCGCCGTCAGCTTTTGGAAGGCACGAATCAGAAAGAGCGGATTCGTGAAATCATTCGGGGCATTGTCGGCGGCTTTACCGATCAGTTCTGCCCCGAAGCTGTCCGTCAGGATCAATACGATTTAAACGGTCTGCAAACGGCGGTTCTGAATCAGTTTGGCGCAAAAATCGAGCTTGACCAGCTCCTGAACCTGAACAGCCGTGAAGCGGAACAGAAAGTTGACGATCTAGTAATCGCCCGCTACGAAGAAAAAGAAGCGATGATCGGCTCGGAGAATCTCCGGCAAGCCGAGCGCATCATCATGCTCAACGTGGTCGATAACCAGTGGAAAGACCATCTGCTGTCGATGGACCACCTGAAGGAAGGCATCGGTCTGCGTGGTTATGGTCAAAAAGATCCGCTGATCGAGTACAAAAAAGAATCCTTCACCATGTTCCGGGACATGATGGACCGGATTGAAGACGAGAC
>CAXTWT010000339.1:0-4794 GCA_964247955.1 uncultured Bryobacteraceae bacterium | reverse complement strand
GGTACAACTGAAAGAGCACATCTGTTGAAGGAGGCTCTTGGGGAAAAGCTGTCAGTATCTGGTCATCCCGGAACAGCATTCGCTGTTTGGGAAGCCCATGCGGGTCCACTGCGCCGGGTTGAGCGGCGCTGTATTGCGCCAAACCATAGGAACAGCAGATCAGGGATAATACCAGAAATCTCGTTGTCTGAAAACTCGACCTCGGAAAGACGGGCCGAACCTGCGGTTGCGGCCCTGGATGTATTTTTCTACTTTGCGCCATGTGTGCCTCCGAAAAGTGAGCTAAAGCTTTGCGCTCAGCTCAGGTTCAAGGATGCTCTAAACAGGCTGCTCAGTCCACACGACAAAACACGACATCTATAACTGATTCAGCAGGTTAGAAGGAGTGTCGTTTAATGTCGAGGGGTCAAGAGCAAGGCAGAAACTTCGTTGTCGTGCGCTGAACCCACTAAGCTAAAGATTCTGCTAAACAATATGCTCGAACCAAAGATTCCGATTGCCGCCATTACCGACGAGTTTTCGCCGACGCTTTCCGAAGCTATCCCTGTGATGAAAGAGATCGGCATGGCAGCGGCCGAGTTGCGCGTCGTCAACGGCAAGAATGTCATGGACCTGAGCGACGACGAACTGAAACAAACGCGGGACCAACTGGGAGAGGCGGGACTGACGGTGATCTCCATTGCGTCGCCGTTGTTGAAGTGCATTCTCCCTAACGGACCAACTCTCGACAGCCGGTTCGAGCATGATGTGTTTGCGTCTAAGCACACCTACGAAGACCAGCCGCGCTTGGCGGAGCGTGCTGCCCAATTAGCCCATTTCTTTCAGGCCCAAATCATTCGCGTGTTTTCTTACTGGCGCACGATTGAGCCGGAAGCCTGCACCAACGCCGTCGTTGAAGCGTTGTCAGGCTTGGCGGCGCTAGCTGAAAAAGAGAGCCTGATTATCGGGCTGGAAAACGAACATGCCTGCAATGTGGGTACGGCGAGCGAAGCAAAACGGATTCTAGAGTTGCTGCCCAGCCCGTATCTGCAACTGGTGTGGGACCCAGCCAATGCGCTCGTGGCAGGAGAAGATCCGGTGCCGGGCGGTTATGCGTCCTTGCCGAAAGAACGCATCGTTCATGTGCATGCCAAAGATTGTCACATGCAAGACGACAAACCCATTTGGGGTCCACTCGGCACGCGGAGCATTCGTTGGAAGGAGCAGATTGCCGCGCTGCTGGCGGACAATTACAAAGGGTACATCAGCCTGGAAACACACTGGGCGGGACCGGGCGGCAACAAGCTCGAAGGGAGCCGAATCTGCGGCTGGAATCTGCGCGGGCTGGCGGCAGCATAAAAATCAGAGATCGCCCACTTCTTCCCGCTGCATGCGGGCTACTTTAGGCAATGCGGGTTCATCGCCCAAGCGCCGACTGGGGATCAAGTAGTTTAAAACATAGTCGCGCACGCTGTCCGCCAGCGGCGTCATGGAACGCTCGTAGCCGAAAGCGCGAAGCTTGTCGATATTAGCGCAAGTGAAGTATTGATATTTGTCCTGCAATGCTTCCGGCATGTCGATGAAGTTAATTTTCGCGGGCTGCCCCAGTGAGTTGAAGATTGCGTTAACCAGCGACAGCCAAGTGCTGGCTTCACCAGAGCCGAGGTTGAACAGGCCGCCTCCTTCAACATGCTCGGCCAGATGCAGAGTGGCATCGACGGCATCCTTCACATACAGAAAGTCGCGGCGCTGCTCGCCGTCGCGGAACTCGGAGCGGTAGCTTTTAAAGAGCGACACGCGCCCGGTTTCGAGAATCTGGTAAAAGGCTTTGTGGACAACACTGCGCATGTCGCCCTTGTGATCTTCGTTCGGCCCGAAGATGTTGAAGTACTTGATGCCGGTAATCAGCGGCAGAACGTCGGCGCGTTCCGCCCAGCAATCAAACAGGTGCTTCGAATAACCGTATATGTTCAGGGGGCGCAGGGTTTCGAGCGGGACCGATTCGGACACCTGTTCTTCCAGGCAGCCGTACGTGGCGGCAGATGAGGCGTAAAGGAAACGCCGTTCGCCCGCAACGGCAAATTGCGCCAATGCTTTCGTATATTCAAAATTGTTGCGGATCAGATAAGCGGCATCCGTTTCCGCCGTGTTGGAGCAAGCGCCCAAGTGAAAGATCGTTCGGACATCCTCGAACTGATGCCCGTGTACATCCAAACGCATCAGCAGATCGTCGGCCTCAATGTAATCGGCAAATCGCAAAGGAACAAGGTTTTTCCACTTGGCCGTTTCACCAAGAAGATCGGCCACCAGGATGTTTTCGAGGCCGCGCCGGTTTAATTCCCAAACCAGTGCGCTTCCGATGAAACCGGCGCCGCCGGTTACCAGAATTCTGCCTTTTTGGAGGTCAGCCATTGCCCTGCGCTCCGCTTACAATCAGCATGGGTACTTTTACCCGGTGGCGGACCCCGTTGATGGTTGTGCCGAAAAGGAGATCCTTCAGGCCGCGATGACCATGCGAGGCCATTACCAGCAGGTCGGGCCGCATCTCCCGGACAGCGGCGCTGATTTCATGGGCTGGGCTTTTCCCGTGCCGCACGGCTGTTTCCACACGGACGTTCTGTCGGCGAAGAGAGTCGGCAAGGTTAGCTAAATAAGCCTGCCCTTCGGCAATTTCGATAGTCGAGGATAGGGAGCCGAACAATTGACTGGTCACTCCTTCTTCGACGTGCAAAAGGATGATTTTTGCATCATGCATTCTTGCCAGGGCCAACGCATTTCCGAGCGCTTCCCGGTCCGAGGCGCTGTGATCCAGGGGTACCAGAACCTTTGAATAGGCACGCACGGGAAAGATCGGGGCGGAACGGTGCTGCAAGGTAAAAGTAATGTCCGCCGGTACCCGCGCCGCGCGGTGAAACCAGGGCCAAGCGGTAATAGTAATCAGCAATACTGTGAAGCCAATTACAATCGCCAGGGCAGCGCCCAGAATAACGGGCCGATAGGGGCCGCTTCGGGCAATCCAGTCGCCAACGGTATTCCAGAGCAATTGGCAATTGAGCGCCAAAATGAAAACCGCACAGCCCCAAGCAGCGAGTTTGAGCCATAGCCCGTTCGCGAACACGCCCATGCGGCCACGGTCGCTGGTGAGATGGACCAGCGGAATGATAGCGAACGGAAGCTGCAAGCTTAAAATGACTTGGCTCAGGATGATAAGGCTGGAAGCCGCGCCTTCCCCGGCGAAGTAGATGGTAAAAGCAGCGGGCGTGATCGCGAGAAAACGGGTAATCAGGCGGCGCAGCCACGGCTGTATGCGGAAGCGCAAGAAGCCCTCCATGACAATCTGGCCCGCCATGGTTCCGGTGAGCGTGGAAGACTGGCCCGAGCAAAGCAAAGCCAAGCCGAACATCAGACTGGCGGCGGTGGTGCCGAGCAAAGGCGCAAGAAGCTGGTGCGCCTGCTGGATTTCGGTCACCCGAATGCCGCGCTTAAAGAAAATAGCGGCGGACATGATGAGTATGGCGGCATTCACAAACAAAGCGCCGTTGAGCGCAATCGTGGAATCGAGCAGGTTGAAGCGGCACGCCCGGCGTTTCTCAGCATCCGTCGAACCGATGCGGCGCGTTTGCACGAGCGCCGAGTGCAGGTACAGGTTGTGAGGCATGACGGTCGCGCCGAAAATGCCGACCGCAATATAAAGGCTGCTGCGGCTGATATGCGGAATCAGGCCGCTCAGAACCTCTTTCCCTTGCGGATGAGCGAAAAAGATTTCAAAGGCGAAGCAAATGCCGATGATTGCAATCAGAGCCAGCACAAAGGCTTCAATGAAGCGGATGCCCAGGCGTGAAAACCAGAGAATCAGAAGCGTGTCGGCGGCAGTGACGAGTACGCCCGCCAGCAGCGGCAAATGGAACAGAAGATTGAGGCCGATAGCAGCGCCCAGCACTTCGGCAAGATCGCAGGCAATAATGGCAATTTCGCTCAACGCCCAAAGCGTATAAGAAACAGCTTGCGGATATTCGTCACGGCAGGCTTGCGCGAGGTCCAGGCGCGTGACGATGCCGAGCCGCGTACTGAGCGTTTGCAGCAGCAGCGCCATGACGTTTGAAAGAACCAGAACCCATAGCAGGCTGTAGCCGAATTTCGCGCCTCCTTCGAGGTCCGTGGCCCAGTTGCCTGGGTCCATATACCCGACGCTGACGAGATAAGCCGGACCCGCAAAAGCCAGAAGGCGCTTCCAGCGCGTTTCGTGAGCGGTGCCGACACTCTCATGAACTTCGGGCAGAGAATAACTGCGCGCGGAGTCCTGAAGCATACTTTCCTTCTAGTATGACGTGCTGCGGGTTCTAAAAGCGGTCTTCGCGCAGCATGCAAGATGGTCCCCTCCGAACGACAATGAGGATACTGGAGAGTGGCAGTCGTGAGTGAGAAACAGAATGTCGAGAACCGGGCGTACGGGCGCGTGCTCGTGTTTGCAGGGAGTAAACGCCAAAATTCGGTGAACCGGAGATTGGCAAGAGCGGCTGCCAAGCAGTTGGAAACGGCAAAGATCCCGGCCACGCTGGTGGAACTGCGCGATTATCCCATGCCGATCTACGACGGCGATTTGGAAGAGGGAGCCGGGGTACCGGCAGAGGTGACAGCGTTCCAGGAACTGATGCGCGCCCACGACGCCCTGGTCATCGCGTCGCCGGAGTTTAACGGTTCCTTTTCCGCGCTTCTCAAAAATGTAGTGGATTGGGTATCGCGTCCAGTGGCCGGGGAAGGCCCGACCGCTCTGTTTCGCGGCAAAATAGCCGCTTTGTTGAGCGCTTCTCCGGG
>CAXTWT010000338.1:0-4818 GCA_964247955.1 uncultured Bryobacteraceae bacterium | reverse complement strand
GGGTAGAACTGACTTCCGAAGCCGCAAAGAAATACAAAGTACGGGCGCGTCCCGGCTATCGTCCGCAACGCGGGATTTAGAGTATCGCGATACAACATTTCGCTGGCGTTGACCGTCAGTTAGCAAGAAGCAGATACATGGAACGAGTTGGGCATCGAGTTATGTTCTGCTTGCTTATCGGAAGTTTACTGCTGGCGGAGTGCTGTCAGGATCGTGCTCTAAAAATCCCGAACTCCGTCAGCGATGAAGAGTATTCTGTTTACTCTGCTTGGATTAAACATCATTTCACAGAACAGCCCCCGCGCCTTTTGTTAGCGAGTCGGACATTTATCTTTGATCCACTCGGAACACAAGGATGCGGTGCAAAGTTTTTGCAGGATCAGGGGCATGTCAGCCTTTCCTTTCTGCAATCGCTTCACGAATTAGGAGAGGCTGAATTTCCTATTAACACCGGCAAGTTTGCCTGGCGGCAGTTTAAAATTCCTTGGAAGTACGAGGAGTCGGAAGAGCTATCGGCTGGGCCCTCTCCTCCGTTCCGGCTCATTGCTTTCTCTCGTGTGGCGTTCAACACAAACAAAACCAAAGCGTTTTTCGCTGTAAGTAATTCGTGCGGTGGACTGTGCGGAGGAGGTGGCCCCTTAATTGCTATCCGGAAGGCGGGGCAGTGGACGTTCACATCTAATTTAGGATGTTTCTGGGTCTACTGAGTACTTGTCTTTAACAGAGCTTTCTCAGGATCAGAGCCAAACTGACTTTAGAAGCAGGAGAAGCAGGGGTTTTGTGTAGCTCTGCTCAAGCAGATTAGACTGCAAAGCGACATGTCTCTGGGCAACTACAAAGTGTTGCTTGATTGCAATCGGCCTACGGGCTGGGCAGCGGAGATTCCGTCCATTCCGGGCTGCTATGCACTCATACCTACCCGAGCGGAAGCAGTATCCAAACTCGAACAGGTATTTCCATGCTTGAGGCTGAGTAAGCAGTTACGTGGAATATCTTTTATGCGCCTTGGGCAAACCCGAGAAGTTTACAAACAGAAAGGCGACCACGCCGATCCCCTGTCCTGGCAAAAATGCTTCTTGTCACGGTAGCCCTTACAGTCAAAGTAAGATAAGATGGCGAGTTATGGAAGCGAGTTGGAGCTATCGCTTTCCTTTAATATTTGATCTGCCCGACGAGTTGTCTGCGGTATTCTCCCATAGGCGTTGATGTGTCACGCACTAGCCTGTTCAGGCGACCGTTTGGAGGAGCGTCAGAGTGAAACAAGATCTCTATAAGAATTACACGTTTTGGCCGTGGGCGAATTTACGGCAAGATATTCGGTATGCACTCCGGTCACTCCGCAAAGCACCTGCGTTTACTCTGACTGTAGTGGGCACTTTAATGATAGGTATCGGAGCCAACACTGCGATTTTCTCCGTCGTGGACCAAGTGTTGCTGAAGCCACTTACTTATGCGGACCCGAGCCGTATCGTTTTGTTCCTAGTGACCACTCCACAGGGCCCTTCCTATGGCGGCTCTGCTGCGAAGTACAACATCTGGAGGCAGCAGAGCGATCTCTTTCAAGATGTGGCGGCGTATGAGTACAGAGGTTCGAATTTTACCGTTACGGGCGGATCGTTTCCAGAACAGATTCATAGTATCCGGGTCTCTGCCTCTTACTTTCCGCTTCTAGGGGCACGCATGGCCCAAGGGCGTCCGTTCACGACGCAAGAGGACTGGCCCAACGGTGGTCACGTGGCGGTTCTCGGCTATGGATTCTGGCAACGCCGGTTCGGTGGGGAGCGCCACATTGTCGGAAAAACTATTTCACTTAGCGGTGTCCCGTACGATATTGTGGGCGTCGTAGGCCCGAGCTTCGACACAGAACTAGATTCACCGCCCGACCTATTCCTCCCGTTTCAAATCGATCCGGCCAGCACGGATCACGCGCAGTACTTCAATGTGGTGGGACGGCTCCGGCCTGGCATTACGTTCGCCAGCGCCAAAACTCGACTCCAACGGGCGGCCCACGAGTTTCGTCGCCAGTTTCCCAATATCGTGGGAACCAAGGATGAATTTGATATTCAGCCGTTCCAAGATGCTATTGTGACGGAGGCAAGGTTGTCTCTTCTCACCCTCACGGGCGCTGTCGGATTCGTCCTGCTCATCGCCTGTGCCAATGTCGGCAATCTGTTGTTGGTGCGAGCAGCGGGCCGCGCCAGAGAAGTGGCGATCCGATCCGCTGTGGGAGCGAGTCGAAGCCGGATCATGCGCCAGCTCCTCACAGAAAGTATCATGCTTTCCCTAATTGGAGGACTCTTGGGGCTTCTGATTGGTTGGTTCGGGGTGCGAGCCCTGCTAGCTCTTAATCCGGGAGACCTCCCTCGCTTGGGAGAACACGGAGCAGCCATCATGATGAACGGGCGACTGTTCCTGTTTACCGCTCTTCTCTCCCTGATCACGGGTGTTTTGTTTGGCTTGTTTCCGACACTTGATCTCTCGCGAGAGGATCTGGGAACCACCCTTAAAAAAGGCGGCGGAAGGTCCGGGATGAGCAAGCGACAGAGTAGAACCCGCTCGCTCCTAGTTCTCAGTGAAACCGCTTTGGCAGCGACACTTTTAATCGGTGCCGGTCTGTTGATTCGCTCATTTTTGCTCATGCGTACGGTCGAGCGCGGCGTGAATACTCATCAAGTTTTGACCTTGCGCATGTCGCTGGCGGGCTCCCGATTCGTGAAAACATCGGAAGTCGGCCAGATGATCCAGCAAGCGACGCAGCGGCTCGAAGAGTTGCCCGGCGTAGAGAGGGCAGCGGCCAGCTACAATCTTCCCCTGGATGGAGCGTTTGGAATTCCCTTTACGATCGTTGGTCGGACCACCAACGGCCATTATGACGGCAGGGGCTGGTTAGCCGTGTCGCCCGACTACTTTGGTACGTTCGAAATTCCTCTCCTGCGTGGGCGTGGTTTTACCAATCGTGACGACAGGCAAGCAGAACGCGTCGCGATCATTAATCAAGCGATGGCTCGCCAGTATTGGCCGCAAGGAGATCCGATTGGCCAGCGCCTGCTTCTCGGGAAAAATTATGGTTCCGAGTTTGAGGAACCGGCCCGACAGATTATCGGAATTGTCGGGGACGTGCTCGACTTTGGAGCAAAGAGATCCCAGGCGGTGGTGTACGTTCCTGTCGCGCAAGTGACCGACGGCATCACGGCGCTCCTGACAAGGGCCTCGTCACTCGCCTGGATGGTCCGAACGCAAGTGAGTCCACAGTCCATGAAACCTGCGGTCGAAACCGTGTTGGAACGGGCCACCGGTGGAGTCGCACTGACCAGCGTTCGTTCAATGGATGAGGTGATCGTCAGGTCTACGGCCCAAGCGAGCTTTCAAACGTCTTTGTTGACGCTTTTTGGAGGCGTTGCCCTCCTGCTGGCAGCAATCGGAGTGTACGGGTTGATCGCTTATTCCCTGCAGCAGCGGACACAGGAAATGGGAATCCGACTAGCTTTGGGCGCTAAACCCACTCACGTGCGCAATATGCTGATTTTCCAAGGCATGCGCTGGGCCTTCCTGGGAACCAGCATCGGGACGGCGGCCGCTTGGGGGCTTGCCCGCATTCTCGTTGGCTTTCTGTTCGGTATCAAGTTCTGGGACCCACTCACGTTTTTGACCGTTCCCTTTTTCCTGGTCACAGTCCTTCTATTTGCGACTTGGCTTCCCGCGCGGCGCGCTGCGAAGATTGATCCTCTATTGGCTCTCCGTTACGAATAACGCTCTCATAACTAGGAGTTCAGGGTCGAATGTTGGTTCAAGCCTGAACCAGCACGTTGGTGTCAACGGCACGCATGCCGTTCCCGGATACTTCGCCGGATGCCTTCCTTCATATCGTCAACCGTCCTAGGTTCCGGTACCCGCTCAGGGAAGATCGCCCGGTGATATCCATTGATGAAAACCGGGTCGCACGCCGCATTACAATCTTATCGTCGTCTTGTTCCCATTCCAGAATCGAGAAGACCAATACCAAGTTTTTGTCGTACATCGGCAGGAACCGAGATTTGTTCCTGAGCTAATAGCGAGAAGCCTCAGGGCAACTTCCTGTTGGGAAGCTCCAATGCTTGCGGTTCCCTGGATTAAATATCTGCGACAATTCGGTTAATGTCGAAATTAAACTGCGCAGCGTGTTGTTCTCAATATTGACCAACGATGGCATTTCCTTCGCACTTCGGTCTTTACTTAAGAATTAATGCCTCCTCTGCCAAGGAGAGCACCGCTTTGTCCAGTGTGACGAGCCGCATCCCGCCAGCCTGTGCAAAGGCAGCCAGATAGGCATCGGTCCAGACCTTGGGCGTAGGCCAGTCCTGCGCCGTCCGTTTTTTCCATTCTGCTTCCAGCGCAAACGGTTCGGGCGCAAAAGAAATGCGTTCGTCAGCCAGAATCGTTCGGTACACGCGCCATGCGTCTTTCGAAGACAGGACGTCGCTTCTCATCACAGACTCATTCGTCAGCAATCGCAACAGGCCCATCTGGGACACGCGACAAAAGACAACCGGTCCGGAAGGGAGGGAATCCAGCCACTCGCTGCAAATTCTTGAATGCATGTGACGATGCGAGGCTAAGGCCAGCCAGACATTGACGTCAGGCAAGAAGATCTTCGATGTCGGCATTGGTGAGATGCAGAGCGCCCGGTTCGCTGGAGGGCAGGAGAGGGAACTTCATTCTACGCATGGTCTTATTTTGTGTTTTCCGGATCTCCACTTCTACAGCGGCCCGCACAACGTCTTTGAGCGGCATTCCTCGTTGCGCGGCAACGGCTTTTAATTCACGAAATAACGGGTCTGG
>CAXTWT010000337.1:2497-4823 GCA_964247955.1 uncultured Bryobacteraceae bacterium | reverse complement strand
CGCGCTCCGGCAATCTCCTTGGACGCATCCACGCCGCGCGGCGGCAGAATTTCGACAAACGAAACAAACTTCCCGGCTGCCAACTTTGCGCCCAGCTTCGATTTCTCCGCCACCGGCACCTTCGGCAGGCGCTTGCTTTCCGTTGGAGCATTATCGGTAACCGTAACAGCCGTCGGTTGGTGGTGCTGGACCGGCTGCAGCGACCGGACCTCGCTATAGATGTGCTTAATGTGTTCCGGCATGGTGCCGCAGCAACCGCCGATCACCCGCACGCCCGCTTGCAGAAACCGGCGCGCGTACTGCGCCATGTACTCCGGCGAGCAGAGATACATATTACGGCCCTCCACGGTTGCGGGAAGACCGGCGTTCGGCATTGCGCTGAGCGGTTTCGCCGTCAGCGCCGCCATCTTTTCCACCGTGTCCAGCGCCACCTTCGGCCCGGCGGAACAGTTTACTCCGATCACATCCACCGGCCACTCGGATAAGCTGCGCGTGAAAGTTTCCGTGCTGGCGCCGTCGCGCAACCGGCCGTCGTCTTCTACGGTAACTTGCGCAATAATCACCATTTCGGGCCCGGCTGCTTCGCGTGCGGCGAAAACCGCTTCCCGCAACTCGTTCAGCTCGAAGAAGGTTTCAAGCACCATCAGATCCACTCCGGCAGCTACCAGGGCTTCGGCCTGCTCCCGGAACACGTCCCGTGCTTCCGCAAACGACATGGGCCCAAGCGGCTCAATTTGTACGCCTAACGGCCCGATCGCGCCTGCTACAAACGCCCGGTCTCCCGCCGCTTCCCGCGCCAAACGCACTCCCGCCTGAACGATGGGGCGCAGTTTTTCCGCAAATCCGAACGCGCCCAGCCGCACGCGATTGCTGCCGAACGTGTTGGTTTCGAGCACCTCCGCGCCTGCCCGCACGTACTCCGCATGAATTTCGCGCACCAGTTGCGGGGCAGACAGATTCAGTTCATCGAAGCAACGGTTGATAAAGATGCCTTTGGCATACAGCATCGTGCCCATCGCCCCGTCGGCAACAACAACTTTGGATTGCAACCGGTTGCGAAACTCGGTCGCACGAGTGTGCGTAATAGGTTCAGCGGCGATCATGAAATTACACTATGAGCCTGATCTGGAGGGAAACAGGCTTCCGAAAGGAATTTCTTGATTGTACCGCGAGAACCTGCTACTTTGAAGGGCTTACAATCGGCACTTACCGGGAAGCCGACTTGCTTCGCCGAAGCATCGCCAACCCGGCCAGGCTGCCGACCAGAGCAAAAAGAGAAAGCGTGGCGGGTTCGGGCGTTTGCGACACCGAAGTAATCTGCACGCTCGAAGCGCTGTCGAGACCGTTATCAGCGTTAGGCCGATAGAAGAAGTTGAATCCCGTCATACCGGGCGAAACCACTTGCCCATCCGGCGTGCGAAGGTTTGTCAGGAAGTACTGGTAAGATGAGCCGCCGACATCTCCGTCCAGGCTGCTGATGGTCCGTGATTGCGTGTTGTAGTCGAGCCGGAAAAAGCGATCACTCGAAACCCCGTTCACAACCGAGCTTCCGCTTTCCAGGAGCGTGTGCTGCGGATCGAAAAAGGAAACGGAAAAAGATTGCAGGTACGTTGTCGGTCCTGCGCCCGGCGCTTCGGAAAACGATACAGGCGTTGTCGCCGGGTCGTAGCTGAAGGAGCCGGTAGCGGAATAGCCGTTGCCGCCGGTCCAACTAAAGTCGGCAATTACCGTTGCAGCCTGTGATGCCGGACAAACCGTCATCGCCGCTGTTATTGCAGCTATAGAGAGAATGCTTTTTACTGTGTTCACGGGAAAAAGTATGCTGCGCTGATGTGACATCAGCATGACTTCCTAGTACTTCCGACCCTTTATGAAAGTACTATTTTGCCGTTTTACAGCCGTAAGCTGATGCTTTGGCCGATGAGCACTCCCAATTGCCGGGCCGCGCTGTCCTGATTGATTCCTACTTCCAGGTAGCCGGAGCTTCCCGCATAAACAAAAAATTGTCCGGCGGGAGCTTCGCCGTATGTATCGTGATAACGCGAGATCATCTGATGATTTCCGATCTCCAGCCGGAAAGCCTGCCGCTTGATATCGGGAACCGTAGCGGCTTTGAAATTAGTAATCACATTGCCGAAGCGGTCAATGCTCAGAATTTTGCCATGCCACCAGTCCGGCCGGATTCGTTTGGGCCACATATCAGTGACTTGGACGATGCCGTCCAGTTCCGGCCCGACATCTTCCGGTCGTAAACGTTTGCCGGCCAACGCCGCCGCTGCGGGAGCAAACAGATCGCGCCCATGAAAAGTGATTGACAGTTCCGAGC
>CAXTWT010000337.1:0-2397 GCA_964247955.1 uncultured Bryobacteraceae bacterium | reverse complement strand
TATCGAGCATCCGGCGGTGCTCGAACCCATTCGTCAATGGGAGCGCGAAGGCGTGGATGTGACTTACGTTCCTGTTGATACGGAGGGAACGGTAGACCCCGACGATGTAGCCCGCGCTCTGCGTGACGAAACCGTGCTGGTCTCCCTCATGCACGCCAACAACGAGACAGGCAGCATTCAGCCGATCAGATCCGTTGCGGACCTGCTTGGGCCGCGCCGGGCAAAGGGACAGGCCATTTTTCTGCACTCGGACGGCGTGCAAGCGTTTGGAAAGGTTCCGTTGGACATTCGGGAGCTTGGGGTCGATCTGTACTCCCTCAGCGGCCACAAGATTTTTGCTCCGAAAGGCATCGGCGGGCTTTTCGTCCGCAAGGGCGTGCCGCTGCAATCGATCCAGCTTGGCGGTCGTCACGAACGCAGCCGCCGGGCCGGTACGGAGAATGTTCCGGCAGCGGTCGCTTTGGCGCGCGCCGTGGAGCTTTGCGGCGCTGCTTCCGATAACCACATCCCAGCCCTGCGCGACGCCTTTGAGTCCGCGTTGCGTGCGCGTGGCGTTGATTTCCAAATCAACGGCCCGTCCGATGCCCGTTTGCCGAACACGAGCAATCTGCTGTTGACGGGAGTTTCCGCCGAAGCGCTCGTGATTGCTCTCGATATGCAGGGAATCGCCGTTTCTACCGGCTCTGCCTGCAGCAGCGGTTCCGTGGAGCCTTCGCACGTTCTGCTTGCCATGGGGCGCAGCCGCGAAGAAGCGCGTTCGAGCGTGCGGGTTTCCTTCGGGCGTTACAACACCGTGCAGGACGTGGAAATTTTGACGGAACGGGTGTCTTCTGCGGCAACCCGCCTCCGGCGTTCATCCAAGAAAGAGAGGCAACTTCTCCTTGTCTGATGAAATGCCCATTGCCGTCGCGATGTCGGGCGGCGTCGATAGCTCAGTGGTCGCCGGTCTCCTGCGGCGGGAAGGATTCCCTGTTGTCGGTCTGACCATGCAGCTTTGGAACCAGCGGCGGCTGCCGGAGCTTGCCTCCGAAAACGGCGGAACAGGCCGTTGCTGCTCATTGGACGACGTGTATGATGCGCGGGCGGTTGCAGGTGCGCTGGGCATTCCTTACTACGTCGTCAACTTCGAAGAGCGCTTTGAGCAGCAGGTCGTCAAGCCGTTTGTGGACGATTACCTGGCTGGCCGCACTCCTATTCCTTGTACGCTTTGCAACAACTTCATTAAGTTCGACCAGTTCCTGGAGATGGCGGACGGCGTAGGCGCGGACAAGATCGCTACCGGCCACTACGCGCGTTTGAGCTTCGATGACGCCAGAGGCCGGTATGGGATGCGGACGGGTCTCGACAGCGGCAAGGACCAAACCTATTTCCTCTTCGGCTTGACGCAGGAACAGTTAGCCCGTACGCTCTTTCCGTTAGGCGGAATGGCGAAGGCGCAGGTGCGCCAACTGGCGCGTGAGCTGGGCCTGCCCGTGGCGGAAAAGAACGACAGCCAGGAGATCTGCTTTGTGCCGAACGGCGATTATGCCGGTTTCATCGACGCCTACTTTCGCGAGCAGGGCATGGAGCCTTCCGTAACGCAAGGTGAAATTATTGATACAAGTGGTCGCGTGCTGGGCGAACATGCAGGCACGCACCACTTCACCGTCGGCCAGCGCCGGGGCTTGCGCGTGGCTGCCCGTGAGCCGCTGTATGTGATTGCAACCGAGCCAGCCTCGCAGCGGGTGATTGTGGGCCGTAACGACGAACTGATGAAAGGCTACCTCCGCGCGCGTGACATTAATTGGGTCTCCATTGCTCCTCCTGTTGAGCCGCGCCGCGCTCAGGTGAAAATTCGTAATAAGCACACTGCTGCCCCGGCCACGCTGATCCCCGGAGAAGACCCGGCGCGAGTGACTGTTCAATTCGATGAAGCGCAGCGCGCCGTGACTCCCGGCCAGGCTGCTGTCTTTTACGACGGCGATCTGGTGCTGGGCGGCGGCTGGATCGAATAATACCCGCCTTTCCTGACTTAGCTGTGTGAGTACACGCCGCCTCCGCCGAGCCAAATAAGAGGCCGGACGCACCACAAGGACGTTATATCTTACTATTAGAAATTGACCGGCTGGCGGGGAATCGCTAAAGTTAGACGTCAGGAAAGAAGCATCCTCATGACCATTACGATTACCCTTCAGCCCGAGATCGAGAAAGGGCTTCTCGCTCAGGCAGCGGCTCGCGGCGTGTCTCTGGCAGATTATCTGCAAGCGATTGTTGTTCAGCAGGCGCAGGCTTCCCCCGAACCGCTACACACGCCGCGAACGGGGCAGACCTTGATTGACGCTTGCGCCAAAGTGCGCGGCCTGCTTACGGATGAAGAAGTCGATACGCTTTTCCGCCGCACTCCCTCCTTTTCTCGTC
>CAXTWT010000336.1:0-4858 GCA_964247955.1 uncultured Bryobacteraceae bacterium | reverse complement strand
CAGCGCGCCGCCCAGCTTGACGATCTTGCGAATACTTTCGCGATAGAGACGGTAGCCGTTATCACGATGCGCCAGCGTGTTCGGGGGAGGAAAAGCCCAATCTTGCCCAGTGGGAGAAAAGTCGTCCGGCGGCGACCCTACCCGGCAGCCTCCCACATAAAACTCCCGATGCGCCCACAAATCCGAGCCGCAGTTGTCTGTCGCAACCGCCAAATCGTGATATAGGCCAATCGGCATTCCAATCTCTTTGGCATGTTGCTGCGTTGCCCGCAGTTGCTCTTCCAGAACAAACTGCATGTATTTATAAAAATTGACGGAACGCGCGTGTTCTTTCGCAAAAGTTTTGCAGGCGTCGGAATCCGGCGATTGATACTCCTTTGGCCAATCTCCCCAAACCCAGCGGTTTCGGTCCTGCTTATGCAGCGCCTCGTCCAGAGCGCAATATAAAGCAAACTTGTGCAGCAAGTCCCCTTCGGTGTCGCAATACTCCGCAAAGGCTTTGGCCCGCTCCGGATGCTTTGCCCGCCCTCGTAGAAAGTCGCGGAACAACACTTTTAAAAAGCGCCTTTTAAGCTGATCGATCTCGCTGTACTGTACGAACTCCGCCTGCCGAAGATCGCGAATTTTGCCTTGCACCCGCGCGGATTGAAAAAGGCACTGTGCGCACTCGGATTCGGCGAACTCCGGCACGCTCTCCACATCGATATAAATCCAATTTTTATAAAAGATCGAGAGCGGCAGGTAGGGGCTGGTGTTGTACGGCACCCGGTTATGCAGCGCGTGCAGCGGATTCAAGCCGACAAAACTAAACCCAACCTCCTCCTTCGCCCAATGCAGCAAGCGGCGCAAATCCGTAAAATCACCGCAGCCCCAGTTTCTCTGCGACCTGAGTCCATATAGCGTAATGTTGAACCCGGCGGTTCGACCGTCTTTCGCCAGCCAGTCCGGCAGATAAGCCCGGTCGGGGCATACAATCAGCTTGCTTTTGGCTAAAACATCATCGTTTACGCTAATCTGCAGCTCGTGATAACCAAGCGGAACTTCCCCCGGCAGCGGCAGTTCGTAACGTTTCCAGCTTCGCTCGCCGGAGCGCAATTCCCCCACGGATGGCAGTTGCGAGATTTCCAAACTTCCTCGGAGGCTTTCCCCGCCCTCCAAAGCGACTTCAAACTCAACGGAGCCGGTCAGGTCCGCCGGAAGCGTCAACGGGACACAGCGGTCAAAGACGCTCAGAACCAGTGTTTTCGGCAGAACCGACGCTGCACTCTCTTCGAATTGACGAAGGCGCTCCTCCTCCAAACTTTCCCGGCTTCCGGCATCAAAGCCGAGAGACTCCAAAATTTTTCTTCGAATATCGGGAGTCGGCTCGTGCCGCTGCTGAAGAATATCCCAGTATTCCCGGTCGATTTTGCAATCGTCTGCGGCTTTTAACAGCGCGTCGTCATAATTTACGGCTTTTTCAAATTGCATTGAAAGTATTGCTACTTAAATTTTAGGCTGCGGGGAAGTCAAACAAACATGCGACAATTTTGATATGGGCGATTCAGAAAAGTTTGAAATTAGCCAGCCGCCGGAGCTTTTTGCCCGCATGGATAATGACGAGGGCGCGGAGCTTCGTGAAACCATCATCACCACCACTCTGGACAGCGCTCTCAACTGGGCTCGCAAAAATTCGCTGTGGCCCATGACGTTCGGCCTGGCCTGCTGCGCCATTGAAATGATGTCGATGATGGCGCCGCGCTATGATGCTTCCCGATTCGGCGCGGAAGTGTTTCGAGGATCTCCCCGACAATCGGACCTGATGATCATCGCCGGTCGCGTGTCGAACAAGATGCTGCCCGTGATCCGCAACCTTTACCGCCAGATGCCGGAGCCGAAGTGGGTTATCTCCATGGGCGCGTGCGCCACTTCTACGGGCGTGTTCAGCAACTACGCCCTGGTGCCGGTCAATCAGGTGATCCCTGTTGATATCTACGTTCCGGGCTGTCCGCCACGGCCTGAGCAGTTGATTTACGCCATTATGCTGCTCCAGGAGAAGATTCAAAACGAACACGGCAGCATGAAAAGAACGCTCAATCTGGCCTAACGCTGTAATGGATCTTCCACCCAGGGCGGAGTGGCTTCCACCAATTCGCCCAACATCGGATCAACCCGCTCCAAAGCTTTTTTCATTTCCCAGGCAATCTTTCGATACGCAAAGTGGCCTTTCACGCCACTGCGCAGACGCGAAATGTATTCCAGTTCAGCAAAATCCATTTTGAACAGAAAACGCGACTTAGCTGCCAAGGGAAGCGCGTACTGCCCTGCCGGTTGCGGCAGTTGCGCCATCGCTTCGTCGGCGGTGCGCAATGCTTTCGCAAATATGTCGGCTCCTCCGCACTTTTCTACGGTGTCCGGAACTTCATAGCCGAGCTTGTTCGTATAGCTTTGGCGTAATTGCTGGCAGCGCCGGTGCCGATGAAGATCGCGGTAAGCTCCGATGTCCATGACAAAGTCAAACACATACGGAGCGCTTCGAAAATGGCGCGGCAGTTCGTCGCGGTGTCCACGGCTCCCTAACGCTACCCGCAACACTTCCTGCCTGCGCGCTGTCGGCCAGCCGCAAGCCCCCTCGTACAATTCGCGGAAGGGCCGGTCTGTTACCGGATACAGCAGCGACGCGCAAATATCAGCGACGTGATCGCTGGGCTGCAGCAGGTCAACTGCTTGCGTTTCCCTGCCCTCGGCTGGAGGCAGATGATGAGCAGCCCACTCCGCAAGGTCGGCGCGCTGACGCCGGGGAAATTCATCCCGCTCCGCATGCCGCGCCAGTGTCGGCGCAAGCGGGTCTTCAGATGTATCATCCCGTCGCCAAACGCAATCCGGAGGCACGGCGCAAGCTTTTGACAACTCATCCCCAAGCTCCCGCACTTCCTGAAACTCAGATCCTCTGAAACGCCGGATCTGCTTTTCGAGCGTCCGAATGCTTGTTACCTGCCCCACGCCGGTCGGAATGCCGAATGGCAGCAAATACCGCGCCACGTCAAAGGCGCGTGCGGCAATGTTACGGTTGTAGGCGTCCGCCTTCATGCCTTCCGGTTTCGGTAGTTGCTCCCCCAAATAGGCCGTGGCCCGCCCTTTGATCTCGCGGTAACCTGCCAGCAGCGCGTCGCAAGATGCGGTGTAGATCACTTGTTCGCTGGGAGTCAGTTCCGGCGGCACAATCACGCCGGATTGGGAAAAGTCCTGATAACGCGAGCTTCGCGCTTGGCCATCCCACAATTGCTCATCTTCCAGCTCCGCTGCGGCAAGCTCCGAAACTCCTTCGAAACAGATCGTGACATGCCCCAGGTCTGCGATGGAGGCATGCCCGTACTGAAAATAAAAGCTTTCGAGGAACTTGGCGGAATCGTGCGTGCGCACCCACTCCACGGAATCCGTAATCGAATCAGGAGATCGGCTATAGCGGGCCAGCGCATAAGCCAGCTTTTCCGGCGGTATCGGGCCGACCGATAGAACGCGTTTTGACGATGTAGAAGGCAACGTCGCTATCATAAACGGTTCACCATTTTTCTATGCGAATTCGAATCAAAAAACTAAGATCCCACGCTTATTTGCCGGAGTACGCGCATGGACCGCTGGAGGATGCGGGCTTGGACATCCGCTGCCTCGAAGGCGCAACCCTGGAACCAAACGTTCCGCAAGCATTGTCAACCGGCTTGGCACTCGAAATTCCCACGGGCTACGAAGTGCAGATCCGCCCCCGCAGCGGCCTCGCCCTTAAGCACGCCGTTACGCTGCCGAACGCTCCGGCCACGATTGATCCGGGTTATCGCGGGGAGTTAAAAATCATTCTGCTCAATCTCGGGAAAGCGCCGTACCAGGTACACGCCGGTGATCGCGTGGCGCAAATGGTTCTGGCGAAGTATGAAGCAGTCGAATGGGAAGAAGGCGAACTGGCCGAATCGGTGCGCGGTACCGGCGGCTTCGGCTCTTCGGGCCGTTAAGAATTAATCCTTGCTGTTGACTTCCACTGTTAATCGGCTTGCCAGCGGCTGGGTCTGCCCGGCGTACTTGTTCCCGGCTTTTTTGTAATACGGCACCGAGACTGGCGAAGAAAGCTGTTCAAACGTAAAGGAGCAGATCCGCATTCCCGGATACAGCGCCACCGGCATAATGCCGAGATTGCTTAACTCCAGCGTCGCTTTGCCGCGCCAGCCCGGATCAAACAGCCCGGCTGTGCCATGCACAATAATGCCGATGCGCCCCAAGCTCGAACGGCCTTCCAATCGCCCCAGCACATCATCATCGAGTTCCAGCGTTTCCTGCGTAATCGCCAGCGCAAACTCGCGCGGCTGTAGGACGAACGGCTCGCCTTCTTTTACATGAACCGTGCGCATGAGGTCCTGAATCGCGCTCTTCTCGCGCACGTCGATATAGGCAAAACGGCTGTGTTCGAAAACGCTGAACTCAGTGCCCAGGCGAAAATCTACGGAGCAACTGCCGTATTGCTCAGGAGGCAGATTGGGCGAGATTTTGATCTTACCTGCCTCCATGTAGCGGCGAATATCAACATCGGAAAGAACCATAAAGGGACGAGCGTGAACAGATCATCCTAGCACGCGAAGATGTTATAGTGAGGGAGTTACGCCCTGCTTTGGCGCGCATTTTCGCGCCGGTCGCAGACAAGTGGGCGGCTAGCTCAGCTGGGAGAGCACCACGTTCGCAACGTGGGGGTCGTGGGTTCGAGCCCCATGCCGTCCACCAAATTAAGTGTTTCAGAATCATCAGTTACAGTCTTATTTTTTGACCCTGACAAAAGGCTGACATTCCACACGTCTTGCGCCAAGCTCCAAATACGCTCTTGACGCCCATCTGT
>CAXTWT010000335.1:4285-4859 GCA_964247955.1 uncultured Bryobacteraceae bacterium | reverse complement strand
TGCGCGGAACGCGTTCCCATCCTGGGGTCCTGCTCGGGGCCGGACCGCGCGGAACGCAATCATTACTGTTAGGAAGCCGTGCGCGCGCCGCTTTGGATGGGCGCGACTTTGTGACGCCTGATGATGTTCGCGCCATGGCTGGGGCTGTGCTGGAGCATCGTTTGGTGCTGCGGCCTGAATCCGAAATCGAAGGCGTGCGCCCGGACGAAGTGCTGGGACAGATCTTTTCGCAAGTACCGGTCCCGCGATGATCTGGCCTCATCCACGGCTTATCTGGCTTCTCGCGCTGGCGGCGATTCCGGCCTGCACGCTTGGAGGAGCGCTGCCCGCTTTCGCTCTGCCCTGCGCTGTAATTCTGTGTGTCGGATTAATCGTTATCATTTTCGATGCTGTCGCGCTTCTGCGCCAAGCGGAATCGTGGCAGGTGAGGGGCGATACGAAGCTGCAATGGTTCAAGGGTCGTGCGGGAACTATTACGCTCGATCTGGAGAGCAAGGGGGCAGCAGATCTGCTGGTCTACCTGGAGTTGCCCGCTAAACTCCGTGCCGTCGAACCTGTCATCAAAGCTCAGTTC
>CAXTWT010000335.1:0-4275 GCA_964247955.1 uncultured Bryobacteraceae bacterium | reverse complement strand
GTTCGACGGCACGGGCAGGTTGGAGATCCTTTGCCTGCCGGAACAACGGGGACGCTACGGACTGACGAACTGTTTCCTCAGCGGCGTTTCCCCACTCAAACTCTGGCACATCAAAGTGAAGCGATCCGTCGCGGTCGAAATCCGTGTTTATCCCGACCTGCAACGCGATGCAGCGGCGCGGATGCTCATGCTCCGGCAATGGGGCGCGCGCCGCTTGCGCTTGGTGGGCCGGGGAAGAGATTTCGAGCGCTTGCGGGATTATGCGCCGGGCGACAGCTTCGAAGAAATTTACTGGAAATCCACGGCGCGTCACGGCTTCCCGATAATTAAAGTGTTTCAGGTGGAGCGCACCCAGGACATCTACGTCATCATTGATTCCTCGCGTTTGAGCACACGGCACAATGCGCTGGAGCAGTTCGTCTCTTCCGCTTTGACGGTTGCGCTTGCTACCGAAAATGAAGGAGACAACTTTGGCCTTGTGACCTTCAGCGACCGCGTCGATCATTTCATTCGAGCCGGAAAGGGCAAAGCCCACTTTTCCCGCTGCCGCGACGCAATCTATGATCTGAGCGCCAAAGCCGTTTCGCCTGACTTCCAAGATCTGTTCGCCTCCCTACAATTGCAGATACGGAGGCGTTCGCTGCTGCTGTTTCTCACCGATCTAAGTGACAGCATGTTAGCGGAAGCGTTCGGACGTGATGCGCAATTACTGGCGCGAAAGCATCTCGTGATCGTCCATCAGTTGGAAGACGAAGAAAGCCGTCCGTTGTTTTCCGGCGCTGTTCCCGAAAACGTGGAAGAAATTGACGGGCGTTTGGCGGGTCATCTGCAATGGGCAAAGCTGCAGAATTTGGGGCGCAATCTCCGCCGGATTGGAATCGGCATGCATTTTCTGAAACCGGGTTCGGCCAGCGCCGATCTGGTCGGACACTACCTCGAAGCCAAGCAAAGGCAGGCGCTATGATTCTCGACTTGCCGCGATTCATCAATTCCGAGCGTCCGTATTGGGACGAGTTGGACGCGCTGCTGAGCAAACGGGAAACCGATCCTTATCTCTGCTTAACGTTCGAGCAGGTCACCCGCTTGCAGTATCTATATGGGCGCTGCTCGTCCGCTTTGGCGCGACTCGGCACCTTTTCAGCGGAGGGGCAGACTCGCGAGTATCTGGAGTCTTTGGTGGCGCGGGCTTACGCGGAGTGTCACGGCAATCGCGCCCGCGCCGCGCGGTTCCGTCCCGGCAACTGGCTGCGGGAAACCTTTCCGCGCACTTTCCGGAAACATCTGCTGGCCTTCTGGCTCTCCCTAGGAGTCACTCTACTTGGCACGTCCTTCGGCGCTGCCGCCCTTCTGTTCGATCCATCCGCAAGGGCCGTTCTGATGCCTTTCTCCGCGCTGCGTCAGTCTCCGGCGGAGCGCATCCAGCAGGAAGAAACAGCCAAGGGCGACCGTTTGGCCGGATACAAAAGCACTTTCTCTGCGGAGCTCATGACCCATAACATGCAAGTCGCTTTTCTGACCTTTGCCATGGGCGCAACCTGGGGAGTAGGCTCGCTTCTTCTGCTTTTTTACAACGGCGTTGCTTTGGGGGCCGTAGCGGCGGATTACATCCATGCAGGCTTTGCGCCTTTCCTTTTAGGCTGGCTGCTTCCGCACGGCGTGATCGAAATACCTGCCATCTTGATTGCCGGGCAAGGGGGATTTGTGCTGGCTTCCGCATTAGTCGGCTGGACGAAAGCCTCACGGAAGCGGCAACTCCTGCGCACCGCCTCTGCGGACTTGCTGACGCTGGCGGGCGGAGCGGCGCTGATGCTGGTCTGGGCTGGAATTGTGGAAGCTTTTTTCTCGCAGTACCATCAGCCGGTGCTGCCGTACGGGCTGAAAATCACATTCGGATTGGTTGAATTATCGGCCCTGATCTTTTACCTCAGCCAGATGGGAAAACATGCACCAAATTCTGATTGAAACGCCCGAAGGAGTCCGCTTTTCCCTGCCCTTGGCCGGGCCGATCAGCCGCTTTTTGGCATGGCTGATCGACGCGCTTGTTATCGGCACAGCCATAGGCATCTTAAGCGAACTGCTGCACCTGGTGGGCGTTTTCAGCAAAGATTTGATGACTGGCGTTACGGTGGTTGGTTCCTTTGTCGTCGCCACGGGCTACGGCATGGTCTTCGAATGGATCTGGCTCGGGCAGACCCCCGGAAAACGAGCGCTGGGCTTGAAAGTGATCGACACCGGAGGGCTGAAGCTGCAATTCTCACAAGTAGCCATCCGTAACTTGATCCGTATCCTGGACGCGCTGCCGCTGTTGTATCTCGTCGGAGGCGCAACGGTTCTGTTAAGTCGTCAGTCACAGCGTCTGGGAGACATGGTCGCCAATACAACCGTCATCAAGCAGCGGCGTTCTTTCCCCTTGGATCTGGCGACAGTGGACCTGCACGAGCAGTTCAACTCACTCCTGGAACTCCCCCATCTCGCAGCAAGACTGCGGCAGAAAGCTTCGCCCGAACTGGTGGGAATCGCTTGGGATGCGCTGCTGCGCCGGAACGAACTGACGCCGGAAACGCGGGTAAAAGTGTTCCGGGAACTCAGTAACCGCTTTCGAGCTGAAGTAAAATTCCCCGATGAAATTACCGGGTCGTTAACCGATGAGCGCTATGTCCGCAACGCCCTGCAAGTCATTCTGGAACCCAGGGCTTTAGGCAAACCAGTCCGGCAAACCGTAGGGAAGGTGTAGCCGGGACAAGCGACAGGTCCCGATTGACACTCACCACCAACTCCCAATCTGCTGTACAGGCTTTTAAAGTGACTTGCGAAAGCCTATGTCTGCGGAATGTCCACATGCGTATAGCTGCCGGGTGCGGCTGCGTTTACGGCATCAACAACAAGTTGTACATGCGGGCGTAGGGTCGAACATTGTTGCTGACCGAGTACAGTGATAGTGATTTTTCGGCCTTCACGGCGAATTCGATCACGGCTTTAATTTGGTCTCGATCCAGCCCTTCAAACCATTCCATGATGTCGTCAACGCTGGCCCCGGCTTCCAGGTTTTCAAAGATGGCCGATATCGGCATCCGCGTATCCTTCAAGACCCAAGCGCCGCTGACCTTGCCAGGGATGCTTTCGACGGAGGGACATTATGGCCAGTCCAGTGCTGCCATACTCCGTGATTCTTTCTATTTAGCGTAAGGGATTTAGTTTTCCTGTCACTAACAGCAAGCCGGGGCCGACCCATTTCAATAGTTTTAGCGTGTCTCTATTGATCGAAGCGTTCCAATCGCTAAAATGACAGTTAGAAAGGAACCCGGCCCGTGACACTGACCATTGAGTTGCCAGACAATCTGGAAGCTGTCTTGAAAGCACAAGCCAACGCGCATGGGCTTTCCGAGGCTGGCTATATCCGCTCCATGCTGGAACGCGACCTCGCCGCTTCTGCAAATGATGCATCGCAGCGGCTTGCCGCAGGTCCCGCCCGTAAGAACCTCGCGCAGTTGTTTGCGGAATCTCCCTTCAAAGGTCTTGATATCGAATTTGACGAATCTGAAGACGAGAAGGATTTCGGGCGAGACATCAAGCTGTGAACGGGTATCTGCTCGATACCAACGTTCCTTCCGAATTAACCCGCACCCCAGTCCATCACCGCGTAGAACAATGGCTGAAAAATGTGAATGAAGAAACACTGCATCTCAGCGCCATCTCTTTGGGAGAAATCCGCAAGGGAACAGCCATTCTCGCGCAGGGAGCCAAGCGGAGGGAACTGGAGCGCTGGGTAGAGGAAATCTTGCGTCCATGGTTCAGCGGACGCATTCTGCCGGTAGATGACATTATCGCGGAGAGATGGGGTGTTCTTTCGGCGGAGCAGAAGCTGAAAGGAAGACCGCTCAGTATGGCGGACGGATTAATCGCGGCCACGGCGCTTGAACACGGCTTAACCGTGGTTACGCGCAACGTGAAAGATTTCACCGGCCTCGGTGTGGCCTTGCTCAACCCTTGGGAGAGCTAAGGGCGCTTTCGTCCGTTGCTATTATTTGAATCAATTATTGAACTGTTCTGTAATGGTAACGGGAGCGGATAATCTGAAGGTCAGCGGCGTTTCGGTGGGCAGAGCAGTAGGCTTCCCACGTGTAGCCAGCACAATTCCTGTTCCCGCCGCGCCGCCCGCGCCCGCTCCGATGGCGGCCCCTTTACCTCCCCCGGCGATTGCTCCAATAATCGCGCCGATCGCTGCGCCCCCGGCGATCTTAGCAGCATCCGCGCCGGTGCTTTCCGCCCCTTTTC
>CAXTWT010000334.1:0-4862 GCA_964247955.1 uncultured Bryobacteraceae bacterium | reverse complement strand
CAGCATGGTGAAGACAGCCTGTGCGTTCCGGCAAGCATCAGCGGGGGAAGCCGCAACCGCAGCGCCGTCCGCCTCCAGCGCTTCAGCCTTTTCGCGGGACCGATTGTAAGCGGTTACTGGATAACCGGCGCGCAGAAGATTGCGGGCCCTGCCGGCGCCCATCCTGCCCAATCCAATAAACGCCAGGCGCATGTCAGGCAATAGTTCCCGCTAAAGGACTGCTGGCGACGGCGTACTCGCGTTTCGGCATGCGTCCCGCTAGAAACGCCAAACGACCGGATTGCACGGCCAGCTTCATCGCGCCCGCCATTCGTTCGGAGTCTTCGGCTTCCGCCACGGCGGTATTCAGAAGAACGCCGTCGAATCCGAGCTCCATCGCCACCGCCGCGTCCGAGGCGGTGCCGACGCCCGCATCGACAATGAGCGGAACTTCCCTAATGGCTTCGCGGAGAATTTTGAGATTGGTTGCGTTTTGGATTCCTAGTCCGGAGCCGATCGGCGCCGCCAGCGGCATTACCGCCGACGCTCCCGCATCGATCAGTTTGCGCGCGTTGACAAGATCATCCGTCGTGTACGGAAGAACGACGAATCCTTCCTTGACCAGAACACGAGTGGCTTCCAGCAGTCCTGCATTGTCGGGAAACAAGGTTTTTTGATCCCCGATCACTTCCAATTTGATCCAGTTGGAAAGACCCACTTCCTGAGCAAGACGCGCGGTCCGGATCGCCTCTTCCGCCGTGTAGCAGGCGGCCGTGTTCGGCAGAATGAAAATTTGGGAACGGTCGATGAAGTCCAGTTCAGATTCTTTTGTGCGATCGGTTAAGTTCACCCGCCGCACTGCCAGCGTCACCATCTGCGTGCCGGAAGCAGCGTGGCACCTCGCCATAAGCTGTTTGCTGCGGTATTTGCCGGTACCCACAAACAGGCGCGAACGGAATGTTCTGCCGGCAATTGTTAACACATCTTCCATAGTCACTATTATGGGCGCTCCGCCTTTAGCGGAGTCACGCCGTTGCTCCTTTAAGCGTTGACGAGGACCGGTTTGGCAATGACCGGAAGCACGATTTCGACAATTAAGCCTGGTGAAGCGTTACGAACTCGAATTCGGCCCCCATGGACAGCGATGGCGCGCTCAGCAATGGACAAACCGAGTCCCACACCCCCGCCGCTGTTGCGATTGCGATCTGCTTCCACACGGAAGAATGGTTTGAACAGGTTTGGCAGGCTCTCCTCCGGCACGCCCGGCCCGAAATCCCGCACGGAGATCATGGCGTACATGTCTCGATGGGTAAGACTTATTTCGATGTCCGAACCTTCGGGCGCATAACGGATGGCGTTGCGCACAACGTTCTCGACAGCTCGGCGCAACAGTTCGCGGTCGCCAAGCAACTGAAAATTGCCGCTGGCGCAAAGCTGTAGACGGCACTGCCGTGCTTCGGCTTCTACCGTGCTGTCGTCCAGCACATCTCCCAGCAGGTCGGTCAGGGCGATTTCACGAAAATGGCGGCTCTCGGGGTCGTTTTCCGCGCGAGTAACTTGAAGGAGTTCCGACACCAGTGAACCGAGGCGATCAATTTCCTTTTCAATCCGATCCATCGAGCGGCTGCGATCGGTGCTGGTGCGGGCCAGTTCAGTGGCGAACTTCAGCCGCGCCAGAGGCGAACGTAGCTCATGAGAAACGTCCTGCAGCAATCGGCGCTCCGCCGTCAGCAGCGTTTCAATACGGTCAGCCATCAAATTGAACGTACGCGCCAGCTTGCCTATCTCGTCATTGCCGTACACTTGTGCGCGGACATGCAGGTCGCCGTTTCCGAACGCTTCCACTGTTTGCTCCAGAGTGCGGAGCGGCGACACAATCTGGACTGTGATGATGTAGCAAAACGCTACGGCGGCCAGCACCACCCATATATAGTAAGGGACGAATATCGGCGGCCCGGCAGGAATCACCGCTTTGACGAGCAGAAAATATTTTTTGTCGCTGCTGGGCAATGAAATAGCTACGTAGTCATGCCCGGTACGCCAATAGCGCGGCAGCGGCGTGTTGTGAATTTCGGCGCTGCGGTTTACGCCGGAAACCAAGTCAATTCCATTCCGGTCGACCAATGCGTACTGACCGGGAAAGTACTTTTGCAGTTGGGCCAAGTTCTGCCCAAGACTTTGACGGCCGCCGCTTTCGTAAGCACTGCGCGCATCCTCTAATTGGAATGCCAGAAATCGCGAAAAGAAATCATTGTGGCGTTCCGGAAAGCGATGGAACTGCGCTGTAAAGAAAGCGCCGGCAAGGGAAACCGTCAGAGTAGCCAAACACCAGAAGAGAATTTTGACGAATAGCGATTTCATGACGGGCTACTCCCTCCGTTGTCAATTTATATTGCTGGTTGCAAACAGATAACCTACGCCGCGTACCGTACGGATGAGCGTTCGTCCCCGCTCCAGCTTTTTCCGCAAATGACTGACATGAACATCCAGGGCGCGCTCCAGCGGATTCGCCTGACGGTTATACAGATACCGGGCCAAATCGTCCCGCGATACAACCTGCCCGGCGGACCGGATCAGTACTTCCAGAATTTCGTATTCAATCGAAGTCACTTCCACGGGAGCATCTTCGCGAAATACCTGCCGCGTGCCGGAATTGAGCTTTACTCCACCCGCTTCCAGGATGTCCGGTTTAAGGGCAGATCCCCGGCCTACCCGGCGGAGCACTGCCTGTATGCGGGCCAGCAATTCATCCGGGCTGAACGGCTTTGCCAGGTAATCATCCGCGCCGGCGTTTAAGCCTTCGATTTTCTGCTCCTCGTCGGCGCAAGCGGTCAACATGATCACAGGAACGGCGCTGCGGCGGCGCAACTGCCGGAGTACGTCGAAGCCGTTCATGGCGGGCAACATGACATCCAGAATTATCAGATCGAAGGAGCCATCCAGCGCCCGTACGAGACCGTCGGAGCCATTGTGAGCCACGTTTAAACAAATGTTGTGAGGAGAAAGAAACTCCGTCATAAGTGTCGACAACTCCGTGTCGTCCTCAACAAGAAGAATCGAAAAGCGTTTCGCGGACGTGGCAGCAGCACTCATCTGGGAAAAACTATAACGCGAGTTCGCCTCCATATTGCACATCTCTCAAAGTGAATATTCTTTCGGCCTTAATAGATCCAAAAAGTACTTTGAACTCAACTTCCTATTAGATACGACAAAAGGCAGGGCTGAGTAGCTTAAATGAAAGAAATAAAGGCTGGAGTCGCTAATTTTGCTGCAATTGAAGTCTGTTGCGCTCACCAAAGGTTCTGATTTAGTACTAAGAAGGGAAGAGTTCATTCATGTTCCCGGGCGAGAACCAGCTTCGGGCAAGGGTATTTCCCTGAGCGTGCCGGTATAGTACCAGTACCTTTTCGGCAGACGCGAAATTTGATTTTAGTTTGGATGTTTGCTTGGGAGGAAAGTTTGAGAGCAGCTGCTGAGAAAGGAAAGTTGCCGTTAACTCTCGGCGCAATACCAATACTTGACCCGTTACCCATTTGCCGTCAATTCTGCCCTTAAGGAGAAATGTAGCAGAGGATACTGCCATAATTGTTCCCAGCGTTTTGCGCTTTCGCCGGTTAAGCAGCTTCCATTTAAGGTTTCCCTTGCCTGCGCGCTCCGGTCTGCTAAAATTTTTGATAGTTGGACAGGTGGGTGAGCGGTTAAAGCCAACAGACTGTAAATCTGTCCCTCCTTGCGAGGTACGAAGGTTCGAATCCTTCCCTGTCCACCATGCGAGTTGTCAGCCGTTGTAGCTCAGTTGGTAGAGCACTTCCTTGGTAAGGAAGAGGTCACCGGTTCAATCCCGGTCAACGGCTCCAGTTTCTCCCGGCTAAATCAGTTGCTCCGGTCTGGATGAGGCTTGCCGTCTATGGAAGCTTTCGGTAGATACTGGTCATCGGAAGTTCTACTTCAATGCTGACGAGCGGGATTTTTGCGTCGGGGCCTGAGTGTTCGGTATAGATCCATTTTCCCTTTTCCTGAAACCAATAGCGCTCAGCGTACATACGATCTTGAGCAACCATCACATACTCGCGGAGTGACGGAATGGTTCGGTAATTAGCAAATTTCTTGCCCCGGTCATAATCTTCGGTGGAGGGTGAGAGAACCTCAATAATCAAGAGGGGATTCAGCAATGTGTCAAATTGATTGTCCAAAAATTGCTCTTCCCCGCAAGTGACAACCACATCCGGGTAGGTATAGAGGCCGGTAGCCGACACAAGAACCCGCAATTCTGATGCATCTACATCACAGGGGGTCTGGTCTAGTTTTTGATCCAGAAAGGAAGTGATATTTTTCACGATTCTGGAATGGCGGCGAGTGGCTCCGGCCATAGCAAAAATCTCGCCCGCGAAATACTCACTTTTGCCCTCGGCCTTCCGTTCCCGTTGCAGGTACTCCTCCGGGCTGATGGGCTGTTGCGGTGCTGTGGCCATGGGGTTCTTCCCTTATCGTCCCATTTCCGAGATTTGCCCCCTCCTGAACCCCGATCCATGCTAAAGGTGATTCTCGCTTTTATTCTGTCGCCCATGCTATTCTTACTGATGGGTGTAAGGCTGTTATTTCGTGCCTGCACCTCCGTCTAGCCTCCTTCCTCCTTGCAGGAAACCAGACATCAACATTCGAGAGAACCATGGCGAAAGAGAAATTTGACCGCAGCAAGCCGCATGTGAATATCGGCACGATTGGGCACATTGACCACGGCAAGACGACGTTGACGGCGGCGATTACCAAGACGCTCGCCAAGCACAACCCGAAGGTGAAGTTCCGCAGCTTTGACTCGATTGACAACGCGCCGGAAGAGAAAGCGCGCGGCATCACGATTGCGGTGGCGCATGTGGAGTACG
>CAXTWT010000333.1:3078-4883 GCA_964247955.1 uncultured Bryobacteraceae bacterium | reverse complement strand
TTCAGCTCGGCCTCAAGTTGTATTTCTAGTACTTGGTTGTTTTTTCTCATTTCAAAGGCACATCGCACATTGTGGTGTGCCTTTTTCTTTTCTTCATATCCTCAGTAACGGCTCAACTTCCTTCTTTGCAGCAATTGCTGACCGAAGGTTCACAAGCGTTGCAGACCGGCGATAACGCAAGAGCCGAAAGCAGCTTCCGACAAGCATTAAAGCTTGACCCCTCCTCTTTAGCAACTCTCAACAACCTGGCGATTGCGCTGGCGCGGCAAGGCAAAAATGAAGAGGCTATCCGCTTTTATCAGCAAGCGTTAAAGATAAAGCCCGGCGACGAGCAAACGACCAAAAATCTTGCTATCGCTTACTTCAAAAGCCAGGATTACGAACACGCTTGGCCTTTCCTGCGCGAGCTATGCGCCAAAACCCCGGACTTCCAAGCCCTGGAACTGGCTGGCCTTACCCTGTTTGCGCTCGACCGTTATGGGCCGTCCGCCGAATATTTGGAACGCGCCGGCAAACTGCAACCGTCAGATTTGACAACGCTGGATCTCTTGGGAAAAGCGTACATGCGGGTTCAAAACTACAAAGGCGCGACGGATGTGTTTGCCCGGATCATGGCCATCAATCCCGATTCAGCGGAAGCGCATGTCATGATGGGCATGGCCTACGATAAAATGTCACGCGACGAACAAGCCCTCGCCGAATATGAAGCGGCTAACAAAGCCGACCCGCAGTATCCCGGCGTTCACTCCGGCCTGGGCCAGCTTTATTGGAAAGAAGGCAAACTGGATCAAGCCACCGAAGAGTTACAAACGGAGTTAAAGCGTTTTCCCGCTGATCCTGTCTCGAACGGTTTGCTGGCCGACATCCTCCTCAAGCAAAATAATCCGGCGGGAGCGGTCGAGCATTACCGCGCCGCCACGCTGGCAAATCCAAAGTATAAAGAAGCATGGTTCGGGCTGGGCAAATCAAAACTGATGCTGGAGCAGCCGAAAGAGGCTCTGGAGCCGCTGCAAAAAGCCCTCGTGCTCGACCCGGACTACGTGCAGGCGCATTATGCGTTAGGAACGGCTTATCGTAAACTCGGCCAGTCGGACGCTGCCGTGAAAGAATTGAAAGCCGCCGAGGCCGTTCAAGCGCGGCAAAGATCCAACTACAGCCGGAAATTGGGCGTGGAGAACTCGCGCCGCCCATAAGACAGGAGACCCAGTGCGATTCCTTTTCCTTGCGGCATTACTGTGGGCCGCCCTAGCCGAACCCGCCCTGCCCGGACAAAGCGGAGTAGTCGATTCCCGCGTCATGCAGCCTTTTGAAGCACAAGCCACGGCAGTAACCGGGCAAGTCTCGCGCATACGCAACAACGAGCCTTGGGCTTTGAGCAACGGCGAACGCGTTCCGGTGCAGCAGGTGATCACGACCGGGAGCGACGGCTACGCGCATTTCAACATGGCGGGCGGCAGCAACTTCGATATTTTCAGCAACTCACGCGTCATTTTCCGGCAGAACGTAGCCAACACCGGCGACTTGGTGGACGTGCTGGCGGGACGCGTGCGCGTCCACATGCAACCGGTTGCCGGGCAACATCAGCAGAGAGTGTTTTGTCCCACCGCTATTATCAGCACGCACCAACCGGCTACTCTGGCCTTGGTCATTGATGAAGACGATACAGTGAGAATCGACGTGATGGAAGGGCAAGTTCAGATTCAGCACGCTTTTCGCCCTCGCAGCGAGCCGGTTCTTATCCGGGCCATCGACGCGATTGTGGTGCAGAAGAACGAGCCGATTTCCCGGCGCATTGATCGCGGCTC
>CAXTWT010000333.1:0-2978 GCA_964247955.1 uncultured Bryobacteraceae bacterium | reverse complement strand
GCCCTCATTCGCCGAAATGCGGAAAGGATCATTGAAAGTCATGGCTACCAATCACCAATCATCTGCACCCCAGACGAACTTAGCGAACCCTCAACCCGAAGATGAAGTTCTCGAACAGCTCTATAAAGAGCGAGCGGAGTACGCCGCTAAATTTCAATATGATTTATGGGGCATGTATCAGGACTTGCTGGAAGCAGAAAAGAAAATTTCTCTGCCACGCATCAATCCGTAGATTTCTGTATTACCAACCTATGAGGGGTGCGCTCTTACTTATTTTGCTTCTCGGCGGTCGGATCAGCTGGGGCCAGGCGGGAACTCCGCCGATCCCAGCCGCCGGACTGGAAACGCCGTGGAGCGTTCAGAAGATCATTGCCGACCTGCAAAAAGATACTGCTCAGTTGCAACCGCTGCTGCAGCAGATCAAGCCGCAGCAATGGTCGGACCAGAAAGGCGCGCCGACTACGTATATCCTGCAATGGCAAACCGCGCAGACGCAGTTGAACGATGTCATCACCACGATAAAGTTGTTGGCGCAGAAAACCGAAAGCCTTTCCTCCGCATTGGATGTGTACTTCCGGCTGGAAGCATTGGAAACCACCGAACGGGCGCTGGGAGAGGGAGCGCAAAGGTATGATACGCGCGCCGTATCAGATCAGCTAAACGCGCTGATCGCCCACAACTTCGACAACAGGCAGCGGATGCGGGATTATTTACGCGATTTGGCAGCCACGACGGAACAAAACTTCCAAATCGCCGACGGAGAAGCGCAGCGCTGCCGAGGTATGATCAGCAAGGAGCTTCCGTCCAGTTCCGGGGTAAAATCGAAACGAAAGTAATGGACGTTTTAGTTTTTCATTGTTCAATTTGCGGCGATAAATCGCGGGAAATCTGCGTTTTTTGCACAAAAGACGCCTGCATCAATCACCTGTGTCTCCGCTGCCGCCGGTGCAGCGATTGCTGTGAGTGCGAGATGCCCCTGACGGGCATTGCGCCGGAAATAGTCGAAACCGAGGAAACGCCGGAGCCAGTCCTTGTTTCCGCTTAAAGATCAGCAGCGCCGGTAAACTCCTGGCCGCGCACATAGATCCGTTTCACGTTTAAATTCTGGTCAAGAACCAGCAAGTCAGCGCACTTCCCTGCTTGGAGGCTGCCAATCCGGTCCGCCATGCCCAGGCGCTCCGCCGGTGTCAGGCTGGCCATGCGAATCACTTCCGGCAGGCGGGCCGAAGTTTGGCTCTTCATGGTGCGCACCATAGTGTCCATGCCCATGACGGAACTGGCAAGGCCGTGCCCCGGCACAAACCCGACGGCGCCGTTGCTTTCGATCCAGGGGCCGTCTTCTTCCGCGCCGAAACGGTACTGTCCCGGCGGCATATCCAAGGCCCGGTTCGAATCGGTCACGAGGCACAGCCGCGCCGCCCCCTTCATCTCAAAAGCAAAGTCGAGCAGTTCCGGGGAGAGATGCTGCCCATCGGCAATCACTTCCGTGCTCATCTCCGCGTTAGCCAGCACAAACTGTTCCATGCCGGCCTGCATGGGCGTGCCGCAGCGCGACCGCAGCGACGATACCGAACTCATGGCGCACCAGAAATGATCGACATGGCGAACGCCTGCTTCAAACGCCAGCCTCATCTCCGCCCACGTAGCATTGGAGTGCCCACACGTAAGCGGGCAGCCGCGTTCCTGTGCTGCCCGGTAGAATGCCGCAGCTCCCGGCAGTTCCGCCGCGCACGTGGCTACCCGGATGATGCCCAAAGAGAAGAAGTATTGATACTCGTCCGGCTGCGGGTTCCGTCTTCCTTCGGTTGAGTGGCATCCCACCTTTTCTTCTGTAAAGTAAGGCCCATAGAAGTGAATGCCGCCGATAAACGAACCATCGGCCACGGACCATTTGTCGCGCACCTCCATGCAGGCCCGGATCATGCGGTCAAGCTGTTCAGTCGAACCCGTGGTGGTGGTCGGGAAGATCGTGGTCGTGCCGTGCCGGAGATGCGCCCGGTTCGCGGTGCGGACCGCGTCGGGAGTTCCGTCCATGTAATCCGCTCCGTTGCCGCCATGCACGTGGATATCAACCAATCCCGGAGAAATGTAGCCGTCTCTGACTTCGGTAAGCGGTCCTGTGTAGGAAGGCGGCTTTTGACGACTAACTGCCGCAATGCTTCCGCCTTCGACGACGAGGAAGGCATCTTCGAGCACGGCATCCGGGAGAATCAAGTTGCCGTGCAGGCAAAAGGCGTCTGCACCCATGCCCCAAGTATAGAAACGACAGACCGAGACGCGACAATACGAGCAGTGACCGGCTTCCGTGTATGGTTCCGCTTTCATGGGGAACTCAACGACTTTCTTCCTTCTACCAAGCGGAATGTCGAATTCGAACACCTTGCAGGAGTTACTGACACAATCAAGCATGTCGTCGAATCGTTAGGCGTGCCGCACACCGAGATCGGGGGAGTCACAGCCAACGAAGAAGCGCGTTTTTTAGCGGAACGACTCGCGGAAGGAGACCGAGTGGGTGTGTTTCCGCACGTGATCCCGGTATTGCTGCAGCACCCCCAATTCGTCCTGGACGGTCATTTGGGGCGTTTGGCGGCTTACCTTCGCATGCTGGGGTTTGATACCTGGTACGACCGCTTTGCCGACGACGCAACTCTGGCAGGGGTGGCCAGCGGCGAACGGCGGTTTCTGTTGACTCGCGATGTCGGGCTTCTGAAGCGGCGCGAAGTGGAGGGCGGGTATTGCGTTCGCTCCCATAAGCCTCACGACCAGTTGCGCGAAGCAGCAAACCGGTTTGCCTTGCATTCGCAGTTTGCGCCGTTTAGCCGCTGTATGGACTGCAATGGGCGGCTTCGCCCCGTATCAAAGGAGGAGGTAGCCGATCTGCTGCCTCCGCACACCCGTGAAACGAAGGACGAATTCAGCCGCTGCCTCGAATGTGAAAAGGTGTTCTGGCGAGGTTCGCATTACGCGCGCATGCTGGG
>CAXTWT010000332.1:0-4902 GCA_964247955.1 uncultured Bryobacteraceae bacterium | reverse complement strand
GCAAGCCCTTTTTCACGGAAAGTGAGGGAGAACCATTTGTAGTTGACTTTGATCAGCAGCGCATACAGATACAGCAGTTGCTCTAAACGCGCCAGAAACAAGGCATCCAGCGTGCCCAGTCACCAGGTCTTCTTCAGATGCGGTGGGAGCGCGTTTTTTTCAGGATCTGCCGGGCAGGCGTGTGCGACAGGCCCGTGCAGTAGCCGAGTTCGACGGCTTTATCCGCCGGCAGGCGCAACGTCCAGCGCGCCCGCCCTTGCGGCGGTTGACTACAGGCCAGGGCGGTGATCCGGGCGCACTGTTTGCCGTCAATACGGATCGGGCGGCCCGCCCGCGGCTTCTCGTCTAGTGCTTGCAGGCCACCGTGTTGGTAACGGTCGCGCCAGCGGGCGACGCTCTGCCGACTCACTTGCCGCGCTTGGGCGACGTACAGCAGGGTGTGACCGGCCTGCAGTTGCAGCAGCGCGCTGGCTCGCTTCACGGTGCGGGCAGCGCTCCGGCCGCGGGTCGTGATCGCCACCAGACGGGCCTGGTCGGCAGCACGCAAAGCGAAGGGCTTTTCGGACATGCCTCCAGGCTATCTCATGCTGTTACAATACTTAGCTGCCAATGTAGTAAGGCCGTTTGTGAAGGTTTGTTTACTTGAGTAGTAAGCATTAAGTCTGGAATTGACTTGGCTTGGTACTCTTACAACATTGGACACGTTGTGAACTGCCTCGGCTCCAAACTCGCCGACTTTGCTCTGTTCAACAATGTGGTGCCAAGCCATATCAGGTCCTGCAGGTCCAAGCGTGCGTTTAAGGGTGGAAAACGATCTAAACGACCCTATTGCCGCCCCAAACTCGAATACAGAATCTATTCGAGCGGCGTTTGCTCCCGCCTGTTGCTTCTGTGTCGAGGGTCGGAGATACCAGAGCAGCGTATTGGTTGCGTCAGTAGGGTTATTGCCGTTGGCAAAACTGCTAAGATCGCTCACCGCATAAGTGGTCATCTGTTTACCAAAACCGATGAAGACATCAAACGGGGTGTTCTGATAAGGGAGACTCGGAGCCGCAATGGTCATGACCGGTGGCGGAGTATTACTGCTCTCTGGAGTGGTCCCCTAAACTGAGACAACCAGTTAAGGCTCAAATTTCATTCAATGGAGAAGAGAGCTATGAGTTTGTCGCGAAGAAAGTTCACCAGAGAGTTTAAATTGGCGGCCGTGCGCCGTCTGGAAACGGGGGCTTCGCTGGCGGAAGTTGCCCGGGTGTGTGAGATAAACCCGAACGTTTTGCGCCGATGGCGGCGTGAGTTCCGCAACGGAGTGGACGCGGCCTTTCCAGGTCTGGGGAAGAAGAAAGCAGAAGCGAGCCGGGTGGCCGAGTTGGAGCGGAAGATCGGCCGGCAGATGCTGGAGATCGATTTTTTAAAACGTGTCTTGCCGCGAGTCGAAGAGGCCCGGATGCTGCAACGACTGAACAGATCCGCGCCGCCCCTGAGCAAATCCACAAAGAAGTCGAACGGGAAACAGCCCTGAGTATCGTAACCATGTGCGCGACGGCGGGGGTGAGCCGGGCCGGTTATTATCGACATCGGAACGAGCCGGAAGCAGAGGGCCGCGACCTCGATTTACGCGATGAGGTTCAAAAGATTGCACTAGACATGCCTGCCTACGGACGGCGACGGATTACCGCCGAACTTCAGCGCCGTGGCTGGGAGGTGAATCACAAGCGGATTCATCGGATCATGCGCGAGGACAATCTGCTGTGCCTGCGCCGCCGCAAGTTCGTGGTGACCACCGATTCAAAACACCCGCATCCGGTGTTTCCGAACCGGGCTGCCGATCTGGAAGTCACCGGAATCAATCAACTCCGGGTGGCCGATATCACCTATATCCGGCTGGAGCGGGAGTTCGTCTACCTGGCCGTTATTCTGGATGCGTTCTCGCATCGTGTGGAGGGATGGGCGCTGGACCGGACGCTCGAAGCCGGGTTGGTGCCCACCGCTCTGCGCCGCGCCGTCAAAGAACGCCAGCCCCCTGCCGGGTTGGTGCATCATTCCGACCGCGGCGTGCAGTACGCCTGCGCCGATTACGCGAATTTGCTAGAACAACACGGCATGAGGGGCAGCATGAGCCGGAAAGGAAATCCCTCTACGACAATGCCGCCTGCGAATCGTTGATGAAAACGCTGAAGTAGGAAGAGGTGTATCGGCAGGAATACCACAATATGGCGGAAGCGCTCGCTTCGATCGGCGACTTTATCGACCGGACTTACAACCAGAAACGGCTTCACTCGGCGCTGGGCTACCGTCCGCCGGTCGAGTTTGACCAGGGGCAAGTGAATGTCGCATAAAAACAGCGGGCCCCCTCGGATGCGTTTTCTGAGGCATACCGGAATCTATCGCTCCGATAAGTCATTCTTTCGGATAAACCTGGGGCGGGTGCCGCCTCCCGTTGGTCGGCCCCGAAGCCAGACGATAGAACGCGACGGGAGATGCACGCTCTGTTCATCGTTGGCGATGAGGTCCGTCCGGCTATTCCTCGATCAGGTTGCTCGCCAGCCTTGCCCGTCTCCGCTTCACCGGCGTCCTCAGCATAAAACGATTGCGGCTGCGAGCGGAACCATTTATCATCAAACAGTAATCAGTGCCTTAACTGGTTGTCTCACACCAGGGGGCCACCCCAATGCGTAACTATGATTTAATTGAAAAAGCCATAATTGCATTGCTATATAAGCTCTCTGAAGATTACTGTTTTGCGTAGGTGATAGATCAGATCGAGCCGAATCTCTTCGACTTAGGAATAGTTGGTTCTATTCCGTATTTCCTATATCACGCGCCGTCCACACGCAACCAACACCTCCGGCATTCAGGTTCGGTTGTTTTAAAGTGGCTCCGCCATTATGCCGAGCTAAGGCTAAAATTCCGATATGGTCGCCTCTGGCGATGGTCGCATCAATGAAAGCTGAGGTACTCCGCCCCAGTCTTGCATCGGAAAATAAATACCAGATTTCCGCGTGAGTGTCAGCGATAGCGACAATCATCAATCAGTCGCGGGCAAAGTTGGCGAACATGTCGGCACGGTTTTGATCGATTTCTTCGGCGGAGGGAGCAGGACCGTATTTTGCAAGGATTCCGCGTGAAGAAAGGGTTGGTTCTTTTTGGGCAGGTGTATCGAGCGCGTTAGCAAGGATTTTCTCCAAAGCCTCTCGCACAAGGGCATCCGCAGACAACCCTTTGGATTGGGCAATCGCTATCAGTTTGGCCTCTTCTTGCGGTGTGAGCGGCAACAGAATGATCATTGGACAGTTCCCTGGATTATTATCGCTGGCAGGTTAGCTCAACCGATACGCTAACTGCGCCGTACACGACCAGATCCACTCCTGTTCCGCTGCCGACAACCGGCTTGTTGCCTGTTCCACAATCGACACCCACTGTTTGTATTGACCGGCCAGCAGGCAAACCGGCCAATCGGAGCCGAACAGCACGCGTTTCGGTCCAAACGCTTCCAGAACGGTCTCCAGATACGGCTGCAAATCTTCCGGCTTCCACGTTTGATGGTTTGCTTCCGTAATCAAGCCCGACATCTTGCAGTAGACGTGAGGCCGTCGCGCCAGTTCGCGCAGGTTCTCGCGCCAGGGGGAAATCTCGTGAGCTTTGACGCGCGGTTTCGCCAAGTGGTCCACGATAAACACCTGGTCGGGGTGCTTATCGACAAAACGAATCGTTTGCGGCAGGTGCCGCTCGAAGATGAGGAGGTCGTAGGCCAGCCCGTAGCGCTTCAGTTCCCGAACGCCGCGCTGAAAATCTTCGCGCAGCATGTAGAACGGGTCGGTCTCATCGTGCAGCACATGCCGCACGCCCCGCAGCCGGATATCCGCCGACAAGTCCGCCAGGATCTCGCCCACATTCGCCGCCAAGAGCGGCACCCATCCCACCACGCCCCGGACCAACGGGTATTGTCTTGCCAATCCGAGCAGCCAGCGGGTTTCTTCGAGCGTCTGCCGCGCCTGTACCGCGATGCTGCCGTTTACGCCGGCGCTGTCCATCACAGATTTCAAATCCGGCGGCAGGAAATCGCGCCGCAGCACTCCCATGCTTCCATCAATCCAAGCGTATTCGCTCGGCTCAAACTTCCAAAAATGCTGATGTGCGTCAAGCTTGTACATCGCTTTCACCGGTCCATATCCACCAAGATTTTCGTGAACGCCTGGGGCGATTGGCTCCAGCGGCGGAGCGCATCGGGCGCTTCCTCAAGAGGCACGGTCGCCGAAATGGTTTCTTCCACCGGGAATTTGCCTTTGCGTAGAACTTTGATCACTGCCGGGAACTCGTCAAGATAGTTGCGCGAACCCAGAATATCCAGCTCCTTATGCACAAATAACTTGGTATCAAAGCTGATCGGTTGCTTTGCCCAGCCGATATACACGACCCGGCCCGTATGCGCCGCTTCCTCCACCGCCATGCGGTACGTAGCCGGGAGACCAACCGCCTCAATCACCACATCCGGCCCCAGCCCTTCGGTCAATTGCTCCAATCGAGCGTGTACGTCCTCGCTGCGCGAGTTAATGGCGTGCTGCGCTCCTGCCCGTTTCGCTAAATTCAACTTTCCGTCATCGAGATCAATGGCAATCGTTCGCGCCCCACGCGCCGCCGCTCCTGTCAAGGCTCCCAAGCCCACCATTCCGCAGCCAATCACGGCAACGTGGTCCGCCGAGGCGACGCGCCCGCGCGCCACCGCGTGAAAGCCGACCGCCAAAGGTTCCACCACGCTTAATTCCCGCAACCCAAGCGAATCGGATTTCACCATCTTTTCCCACGGAACCGTAAACAAGCCTTTCATGGCTCCATCGCGCTGCACGCCGAAGGTCTCGTTGAACTTGCAGGCGTTTGTGCGCCCTCGTCGGCAGGACGCGCAGC
>CAXTWT010000331.1:0-4915 GCA_964247955.1 uncultured Bryobacteraceae bacterium | reverse complement strand
CGGTAGTGGATGGACAGCGCGACGCCAATTTCCTTGCTCGATTGGCCGTTGGCGATTAAGTGCAGGATCTGGTTTTCCGTCGAAGTGAGACGGCCTGCTGCTGAGCCGGAAGAAGCAGGACCCGCCACCGCCGCTCCCCTGCAGCAAACGGGCTGTCAGGGCGGAACTCAAGTAGGGCTGGCCGCTCGCCACTGCGCGTACTCCCGCGACAATCTCCCCCATGGCGCTGTCTTTGAGAATGTATCCTCCAATGCCCATCTCCATCGCGGCCCGGAACAAGTCTTCGTCTGCGTGCAGCGTGAGAAAGATGGGCTTGGTCGACAGTTTCCCCCGCAGAATCTCCCGCGCTACCCCGAAGCCGTCCAGCTTCGGCATATCCAAGTCGAGCACCGCGACCGAGGGAAGAAGTTGTTTTGTTAAAGCGAGCGCCGCTTCCCCGTCCGCTGCTTCGGCGATCACCCGCAACCCGACCTCGTCTTCCAGGGTGATCCGCAACCCTTTTCGAACGATCGGGTGATCGTCGGCCAGCAGTATTCGAATCTCCTCAGCCATGGCGCTCCTCTCCGCAGCGAATGGTCATGGTAATGATCGTACCGTTACCCGGCTCTGATTGTATCGTGATCTCTCCCCCTAACAGGCGGGCGCGTTCCGCCATGCCGGTCAACCCGAAGCCGCTTTGTCCCGTGTCCGAATGGTGCGTGCCCGGCGTGAAGCCGCAGCCGTCATCCTGCACGGTCAGGAGCACACCCTGTTCGCTGCGCTGAATACGAACTCTTCCTGCGCTTGCGCGCGCATGCTTCAGCATGTTGCTTAAGCATTCCTGGATAATGCGGTAAAAGTTGATGCGGAGTTCTTCAGGAAAAACGTCATCAATGTTATCCAATTGCGAGAAGATCGGGACTCCGGAGGCGGCGGAAACTTTGCGGATCATTCCGTCGATGACGCGTGTCAGTCCGAGCCGATCCAACTGAAAGGGGCGCAGATCATAAGAAATCTGGCGTGTTTCTTCAATAGCCAACGCGGCTTCATCCGAGATCTTCCGCATGGAGTCCACCCATTCGCTGTTAACGGTCTTTTCCGGGACGCGCAAAGCAAAAAGCGCCAGATTCTTTAACACCACCAGACGCTGTCCGAGGCTGTCGTGCAGTTCGGCTGCGATCCGCTTGCGCTCGCTTTCCTGCGAAGCAATCAGTTGATTTGAAAAAGCCCGCTGGACGGCTTGCATCTGTTTGAGTTGCGCCACCCGGTAGCGCCAGGCCGCCCACACCAGCGCAGCCGCGCAGAAAAGCGCCGAAAGCTGAAACCACCAAGTCCGGTATAACGGAGCCAGCACGCGAACCCTCAGGCTTTGCCCCGCGTTATTCCAAACGCCGTCGCTGTTGCGTGCAGTGACCCGGAACACGTAATCTCCCGGCGGGATGTGCGAGTAGTACGCCGCGCGGCGCGGACCGGCGTCGACCCAAGCCGATTCCAAGCCTTCGAGTTTGTATTTGAACTGAATCTGCTCCGAACGCACGAAGCTCAAGGCCGTATAGCGAATTTCCAAATTGTCTTTGCCGGGCGTTACCCGCAGCGCCCGATCTAAAGGGAGGGAAACGCCCTCCAGCAGGGCTGATTCAATCATCACCGGCGGCGGCTGCGGATTGATATGAACCAGCGCGGGATCGACCACCGCTACGCCGTTTTGCGTGGGAAACCACAGTTTTCCGTCCTGCGCCTTGACCCCCGCCGGCCACAAGCCGCCATTGCACTCCGCGTTGAGCATGCCGTCGCTCCGACCATAATGAACGGAAACCACGGAACTCCGAAGACCGGCAGCCATCTCGTTCAACTCGCGTTTGTTCACGCGGTAGATGCCGCGATTGCAGCTTATCCAGAAGTAGCCGCGCGCGTCTTCCAGAATCTGAAAGACGCCGTTGTTGAACAGCCCCTCGCGTGTGGTGTAGCGGGTCAGCTTGTCGTTTTGGAGACGGCCCAAGCCGCCATCATAGGTGCCGATCCAGACGACGCCCTCGCTGTCGATATAGATCGAACGGACGACACCGGAAGGAAGTCCGTCGCGTTCCGTCCAGCGCCTGAACTGGCCGTTTCGCAGGCGGGTCACGCCGCCAGCGCCGCCGATCCAGAGGTCTCCGGCAGCGCTTTCGACAATTACGTGGATGTCGTCTCCCGCGAGTCCTTCCTGCACGGTGAAAAGCTTGCAAACTCCATCTCGGTAACGAATCAAGCCAAGTGTGGTGCCGAACCAAAACGTTCCTTCCCGGTCCTGATGCATGGCTTGTATTCTGGTCCGGTCGGAAATATGAAAGCCTGCCAATTGGTGAAACCGTTCATTCCAGAACGTTCGAACCACGTTGGTGTGCCCTGCTACCAACAAACGTCCATCATGGTCTTCGGTCAGCGCCGTAACCAGTTCGGTCGGCACACCGTCACTGGGTGTGTAGTTGGTAAACCTTCCATTTTGGAAACGGCTGAGACCGCGCTGCCAGGCTCCGATCCAGACTGCCCCGGCGTGGTCCTGAAAAATCGGGTACACGTCGTTGTCAATCAGCCCCTGCTCCCGCGAGTAAGCCGTGATGAACTGTCGACGCAGCCGATATAGCCCTTGTCCGTCCGATCCCAGCCACAGATTTCCTTCCCGATCCTCAAACAGGATGGTAAAAAGTATCTTCTCGACTTGGTTCGACGGCGAGAAACAAAGGACCGACCGGTATAGATGGCGGCTGGCAATCAAAGATAAGAGATTGTTATGCTGGTCCCGGTAAGGAATGGTTGTTTCCTGGCCATCAGCGGCGGACGGCTCTCTTTGCACTTGATCACTGACAGTTTTGAAGTGTCTTCCATCATGGGTTTCAAGCCAGATCGTTCCGGCCTGATCCTGGGCCACCCACGGGGTGGAATCTGTGGGCAGCCCGGAGGGAATTACATAAGTGCTCAGGCGGCCTTTAATAAAAAAATGCAAATATCGTGAATCTGGCATCCAGAAACCATCGCCTCCCCAGAGCATGGGACGCCAATTACTCTGCGGATAATTGAGGGCAGGCTTGACAAAGCGTCCGGTCCTTTCCTGCCATTGCGCGATGAACTCATGAGCCAGCACCCATATATGGCCAGCCTCATCGCCACTGATACCTTGAACATTATTGCTCGGTAATCCTTGCGCCGTCGTATAAGTGGTAAAGCTGCCATGGTGATAGCGCGTTACCCCACTATCTTCGGTGCCGAACCAGAGATCGCCTTTCGCATCGAGGTAAATCGAAACGAATCGGTTTGAAAGAATGCCGGGCGAAGTGCTTTTGTCGAACACGGTAAAGCGTGTCCCGTCGAAGCGCACTAGGCCATTAGAAGTAGCCAGCCAGAGATATCCATCGGCTGTTTGGCGAATGCCGCGAATTACATTTTGCGGAAGCCCCTCATCGGCGGTCCACAAATCGTAACGGTAGGAAGGGCCGGCTTGGCCCATGAGGCAGAACACAGCAAATAGCCAGAGGACGCGAACCGCTTGATTGTTTTGTAAGCTACACAAAAGCATCTTGCGTTATTTCAGCAAATCTCGTTCCTGCATATTGTGATGCTGAAACGGCCGCATTTGGAGAACACACCACTGGGACCCACCCCGACATGAGATCGGATTGCAAGGAGACTATCTGCGATATACTTCCTGGAACCAACGTTCACCTTCTAATCTGATGGAAACGCGCGCTGCTGAAAGAGTTCATCCGCGAACTGCCGACCTGTTATTGCGGGTGCTGGATTTCACAGGAACCTTTCTGTTCGGCATGGAGGGCGCTCTTTCCGCCATGGCGGGACACCTCGATTTCTTTGGGGCAATGGTTCTCTCCTTCTGCACAGCGCTGGGAGGAGGGATCATACGCGATTTGCTGATCGGCGCTATTCCTCCTGGTTCGATGCGCGATTGGCGCTACGGCATAACGGCGTTTCTCGGAGGCGGCGCGGCGATTTTCTCCTATGGCGTGGTGCAGGAAATTCCGCCTTTGCTGCTGGCGACGTTGGATGCGGGCGGGCTTGCTCTTTTCGCCGTGGCCGGAGCTGCGAAAGCTTTGGACTACAACATCCATCCATTTCCGGCAATCCTGATGGGTACGATTACCGGAGTAGGGGGAGGAACGGTCAGGGATGTACTCCTGGCGCGAGTGCCGACGGTGTTGCGCGCCGATATTTATGCAACCGCTGCTCTGCTGGGCGCTGCGCTTTTTGTAGCGGGAGTACATGGGAAGCTGCCCCCGAAATGGGCAGCGATTCTCGGCGCTGCTGCGTGCTTTACGCTGCGCATGACGGCAGTGTTGCGCCACTGGAACCTTCCGGTTTTGGGCGCGCATTGAGGGCAGAAGATCAGTGTGATAAAACAGGGAGATTTATATGGTGTTACTTTCGGTTACTAAGCGAACGGTTCTGGCGGGACTGTTTTCGCTGCTTACGATTTTGGCTGTTTCCGGCCAAACCCGAATCAATGATAAAGACCTGGAAAATTTGATGCGGAATTTAAAGGACGATGCCAAGTCGTTTCGTCAGCCGTTCAGCTCGGCTTTGAAGAAGAGCACGATTCGGAAAACAAGCCAAGCCAAGGATGCTGAAAATTTGGCGGCATTGTTCGAGAAACAGACTGAAGCGCTGCTCAATAATTTCAAGCAAACCAAGAAAGGCGACGCCAATCTGAGCGCCGTTCAGAGCAGCGGCCAGCAACTGGGAACAATTGTGAGAAGCTACATGCTGAATTCACAAATAGCGACGCGCTGGGACAAAATCCAGGTTGAACTACAGCAAGTGCTGTCGGCTTACGGCGTCAGCCTGATGGAGAGAGCAGATGAGAATCCTCGGGGCATTACACCGGGATCTAATGCAAGTTCGAATGTCGGGGCGTGTAGCCAGGCGGTTGGGGCGGAACGGGCAGCTC
>CAXTWT010000330.1:2193-4969 GCA_964247955.1 uncultured Bryobacteraceae bacterium | reverse complement strand
GGGTAGTGGCCCAATGGTCGGTCACGCACGGTTGAGATTGTAGCGGTGCAGGAACAGCTTGAGGCGGCACCAGTGCATCCGGTCACACTTCGAAAAGGACAGGGTTTTGCGCACGAACGCGCCCAAGCGTTGACGAAGCGTGTTGTTCCAGCGCTCGACGTGCGCGGTTTGGCCGCTCCCCTTGCCGCTGCTTTCGTGTTGTGCGGCGGGCAGGACCGCGTGGTAGGCGTCCCAAAGATCGCTATAGCAGGTCGCCTTGCGCCACGGCTCCGGCACTTGCTCCCAGAGACAGCGGCAGCTTTCTTCGCCGCGGTCTCCGAGACAGCAAGCCACAACCTGCCGCGTGGCGCGGTCCAGGGCCACCCACACCCAGGCCGGTTGGTTCTTTGAGCCTACAAAGGACCAGAGTTCGTCCAGCTCCAGCACCGGGGCGGCACCAGCCGGCGGCGGCGCTAAGGTGCGGCTCAAGGGCGGGAGCGCCGCGACTTTTTTTTGAGCCAGCTCGCCACCGTGTTGCGAGAAACGCCGAAGGTGCGCGCGAGGCCGCGCAAGCTGGAGCGTTCCTGATAAGCGCGCAGGATCAGTTCGCGCTGCTCCTCGGTATAGCCGTTCGGACGCGGATTAGCGGTGGAGCGCCGCCCGCAGGCACGGCAACGATAGCGCCGGCGACCGTCGACCGTCGCGCCGTTACGCACAAGGTCCGGGCTTTGACAATGGGAACAGGAAACAACCAGAGTGACCATCGGGAAAAGAGACGCCTCAGTGTAGCAAAACACCGACGCTTGAGCCACTACCCGTACACGTTGTTCTAGATGTACAATGCAGGCCATGTTAAAGCCTATATGGTTTGCGGTCGTAGCGGGGTTTCTTTCGGGCGTCGGCTTGTTCCCCGCGCAGACGCTGCCGGTGAAGTGGGAAGAACTGACAGCGGGTGATTTCGCGAAGGCGGTTGAACAGGCTCAGGGAGTCTGTGTTTTGCCGTTCGGAATTATCGAAAAACATGGGCCGCATCTGCCGTTGGGAACGGACCTCCTGAATGTCCGCTACTTGGCCGTGCATGGCGCCGAACAGGAGTACTCAGTCGTTTTTCCAGAGTATTATTTTGGTCAGATCTTTGAAGCAAAACATGAACCGGGAACCATTGCCTACAGTCCTCGGCTGCAATTAGAACTGTTGCAGGAGACCACCGATGAGATGGCCCGCAACGGGTGCAAAAAAATTCTAATTGCCAATGGACACGGCGGTAATAACAATCTACTCCCCTACTTCGCGCAATCACAGCTCGCCGTCCCGCATGACTATGTCGTTTATATCTATCTCCGGGGAGAGTATCCGCCCGGACGCCCGGCCCTGAAGAGCAAGGTGGATGCGCACGCCGGAGAGTCGGAAACGGCTCACATGCTGGTTTCGCGCCCTGATCTGGTTCACATGGATCGTGCGGGCAGCGAATCGGGAGCCGACCGGAACCGACTGGACCTGCCAAGCGGCGTTTATACCGGTATCTGGTGGTACGCAAAGTTTCCCGATCACTACGCGGGAGAGGGTACAGCGGCAACGAAGGAACTGGGCGAATTTGATATGAAAGCGGCTGCGGCTAACTTAGCGAATGCGATTCGGGCCGTGAAAGCCGACCAAGTCAGTCCCCGGTTACAGGAGGAGTTTTTCGGGAAATCGAAACAGCCGCTGGCAACAAAGCAATAAAAGGCAGCACTCTCGGCTTTTGAAGTTCCAATTTGTTTTCTAAATCCATGCTGAGAAATAACGGCAGAAATGAGATCGTTTCAGCGCTAACGATCACACTTACTAAGCAGGTGCGGATTTCATCTCAGAGTAGTAAACACGAAGCAAGACGGCTCTTATCTTGTTACAAGGTATTTATAAATATTGAGACTCATCATAAGAATACTTTTATTATGGGCCTCGATGCAGTCACAAGATTGTTCTGGTTAATTCGACAATAGCTCAAATTAATTTGACAAATATTTTTAGATCACATAACTTAAAGCCTCAGCATCGGAGGCTGAACCATGTATTATGCACGAATACGCCGATTTATGCGTATAGTACTGCCTGTTTTGTCAATTTGTTTTTCTTCGAGCACCCAAACTCTCGACACTTCAGTGCTCACCGGTCAATACAACAATTCAAGGACAGCCGCCAACATGGCGGAACCGATTCTTAACACGTCTAACATTGGAGTGCAGAAATTTGGCAAACTGTATTTCTTTCAAGTAGACGGCTTCGTTTTCGCTCAGCCCTTATATGTTCCCAATCTTCAGATGGGGCAAGGAAGGGTAAATGTTTTGTTTGTGGCCACCATGCACAATAGTATTTACGCGTTCAATGCGGACGACGCCAGCCAGCCGCCGTTATGGCAAGTAACTCTTGAAGATTCGGTTCCGAGCAACTTAGCGGGCGCCTGTCCCGATCCTGGCTATACCGGACCAGAGTTGGGCATTCTGAGCACGCCCGTGATTGATGCAGTGACCCAAACGCTTTACGCAGTGGCGGCCACCCCTGTTCCCGGTAAGTCAAGATATATCCATAAGCTTTTTGCTCTCGATCTTAAGGATGGTTCCCCCAAAAACGGAAGCTCCGTGGTGATGTCGGGAGCGGTTTTAGGGGCCAGCCCTGATTCACGAAACGGCACGCTTACCATGAACAAGCGGCGCATGATTCAGAGAACAGCGTTGTTGCTGGCGAACGGCGCTATTTATGCGGGTTTCAGCGGCTGCGGACCGGACCCCTCTCCCTATCACGGCTGGGTACTTGGCTA
>CAXTWT010000330.1:0-2093 GCA_964247955.1 uncultured Bryobacteraceae bacterium | reverse complement strand
ACGATGACCAATCCCCGACAAATCTTTCAAGCGACCGCGCCGTGCCAGGATCCGGATTCCGGGAACGGCTGCCAGCAGATACGATTCCCGGCGTACTGGGCGAGCAGCGCGACTCCGTCGTTCTATATCTGGGCGTTCAACGATACGCTGCGGGCTTATCGTTTTCGTAATGACCGCTTCAGCACGACGCCCGATTCACAGGGATCGGACTACGCGGACTATCCAGGGGGTGTTCTGTCTGTTTCCTCCTTCGGGCAAAAAGCCGGAACGGGAATCCTTTGGGCGCTTACCCCTGGTTTGCTGCACGCCTACGATGCCACAAATGTTTCCCTTGAATTATGGAACAGCAATCAAAATCAAGCGAGAGATTCGATTGGCAGATATGATCGGCTGTCGCAGTTCACGGTTGCCAATGGCAAGGTGTTTGTGCCCGGCGCAGCCGCTCGGGTCTTAGTTTACGGCCTGTTACCGAATAGTCCGCAGTAAAGGATTCGGAACGTAGCGCACGTCGGTGATAAATGATTGTGAGAAGAGAACTACTCCAGATACAATCACCGTGAATGGCACCTTTGATTGCGACCTTTGGCGAAGTGATGCTCCGGCTGTCGCCGCCCGGATTTGAACGGTTTTTGCAGACTCCGCTGTTTGTGGCGACGTTTGGCGGAGGCGAGGCAAATGTGGCGGTTTCCGTCGCGCAGTTTGGGGCGAAAAGCCGGTACATTACTGTTCTGCCGAACTCGAATGATGTAGCCAAAGGATTGGTGAGTGAACTACGGCGCTTTGGAGTTGATACCGAGAAGATTGTGTATGGGCCGGGGCGGATGGGCGTGTACTTTGTGGAGGCGGGAGCAAACCAGCGGCCTTCCAAAGTGCTGTATGACCGCGAAGGAAGCGCAATCGCCATCGCTCAGCCCGGCAGCATCGATTGGAAGCCGACGCTGGAAAGCGTGACCTGGCTTCATATCACGGGCATCACGCCGGCGATCAGCGCTTCGGCGGCTGAGTTGTCCTTAGAAGCATTGCGGACGGCTCGGGAAATGGGGATTGAAACTTCGTGCGATTTGAACTTCCGGAAAAACCTCTGGCGCTGGGGCAAGTCGGCGGGTGAGGTGATGCCGGAATTATTAAAGCTGACGGATCACTGTATCGCCAACGAGGAAGATTGCCAGAAATCCATCAACATTCATGTGGATATTGATGTGGAGTCCGGCAGTCTGGAGCGGGAGATGTACCGGGAACTGGCGGAGCGGGTGTGTTCCACGTATCCGAATTTGAAGACCATAGCGGTTACTCTGCGGGAATCGAAAAGCGCTTCACATAACGGGTGGTCGGCCTGCCTGTATAACGGAAAGGAGTTCTTTTTGAGCCGCCAGTATGAGATTACGCATATTGTGGATCGCGTGGGCGCAGGTGACAGTTTCGCCGGCGGTCTCATTTATGCGATGACGCAGGGGAAAGCTCCGCAAGAGGCTCTGGAATTCGCCGTGGCGGCTTCGTGCCTGAAGCATTCGGTGCCGGGAGACTTCAACCGGTTCAGTGTGGAAGAGGTAAATGCCCTGATTACGGGCGGAGGATCCGGGCGGGTGCAGCGCTAAAAATCGTATAATCCAAACAGGCAATCCTTCACATGCAGTTTCGTAAGCCGACCATGGCGGCGGCTGTTCTGTCTCTTCTTGCGCTGGCGTGGCAGGCGTGGGGATGGCAGGAAGCCAAGACCGCTGCTTCTTCCCCCAATCAATCGAAGAGCGCTCAAGCGCCGGAAGCGCCAAAAAGTCCGGGCACAAGCCAGACAACGGTGTCCGTTGGACCGGGCGAAGCAGCGAAGAGCGCAGCGCCCGCTCCTGACGGCAAAAAGGACAGCTCCATTCGGGTGACGGTCAACGAAGTCATCGTTCCGGTGACGGTAACGGATGAGAAGGGCCGCTTCGTTTCCGACCTGGATCAGAAGGACTTTCAAGTCTTTGAGGAGAACAAGCCGCAGACAATCCGCTTTTTCACGCGCGAGCGCAGCCAGCCGGTAGTGATCGGGTTTTTGCTGGATTTGAGTTCCGCCAGCCGCGTTCATTGGAAAAATTATCAGGCCGCTATTACGG
>CAXTWT010000329.1:0-4987 GCA_964247955.1 uncultured Bryobacteraceae bacterium | reverse complement strand
TCATCCGGTTGATCACGGCACAAGCCAAGCGGGCTTCGGTCGTCTGTGCCGACAAGGTGCGAGCACGCAGTGTGGAACCGATCAGGGTCTTTGAATTTCGGATAAGAAACCGTCTGCTCCTATCCTGTCATCTCCGCCGAAAAGCCCTCACAGAGATTTATGCACCAACGCCGCCTGGAAATCCTGTCAACGGACTGCATCCCCAGTCCGGTTTCCGGCCCAATCCCTGGCACCCTCCCATTCGGATCGCTCACCTCAGCATCCAGTATACGTAATTACCTTGAATTTGTCTGATAACTGATTTATGCTTTTGCTAGCCAAGCCGTTCGCCGCGGTATCGTTCTCGATGTTACCGACATCGCCATGTGGAGGAAAATGTTGAGCTGGAGTGTTAGCGTCTTTTCTCGCCTGCTGCTCGGAGCAGCACTATGTTTGGTCGGAGTGCCGTGGGTGCAGGGTCAAACCGCCACAGGAGCTATTGCTGGCATTGTGCATGATCCTAGCCAAGCGCCGGTTACCGGCGCGAAGCTCACGCTGACCAACGTGGCGACCAATGAAAGCCGGTCCACCGCTACAAACGATTTGGGCTATTACTCGTTCCCGCTGTTGCCGCCTGCCGCTTACACACTCAAGGTGGACCAGCCGGGCTTCCGCAGTTTCGTTGTGGAACACATCACCCTGGATGTCGCGCAGACACGACAGCAAGACGTCAATCTGCAAATTGGTGAAGCCTCACAGACCATCACCGTCACCGAATCTGGTCCGCAGCTTGAAACCGAGTCTTCCTCGCTCGGCCAAGTGCTGAATAATGAGGCCATCGTCGATCTACCGATCAACGGGCGAAACGCTTACGGTTTCGCGCAACTCGTTCCCGGAGTTCGAACGCCGAATCTATTTACCCAGGTGGCTTACGCCAGTTACAACGACCAGTTTATTTCCATAAACGGTTCGCGCGTGAACGCAAACATCTTTTATCTCGACGGCGGAATCAATTCAGAGCCTGGGTTCAACGGGCCGGGAGTCTTCCCGTCCATTGACCTCGTGCAGGAATACAAAGTCCAGACAAATAATTTCAGCGCCGAGTTCGGCAACACCGCCGGCGGCGTCATCAACGTCGTGACTAAGAGCGGCACTAACCAGGTGCATGGCAGTACCTACGACTTTCTCAGGAACAACTTCTTCGATGCGAACGATTTCTTCGCAAACCGAGCCGGCATCCCGATTGCTCCCCTGCGATTTAATCAGTTCGGCGCTTCACTGGGCGGCCCCGTTTTCATACCGAAGCTTTACCATGGCAAAGACAGAACATTCTTCTTCTTCTCCTACGAAGGTTTGCGTTGGGTCCGAAGCTACACCGATAGCGGCACCATGCCGACCCTTCTCCAGCGACAAGGCGATTTCTCACAGACCTACAACCAGGCGGGCCAGCTAATCACAATCTTCGATCCTTTGAGTACAACGCCGGTGCCCGGCCATCCGGGATCATACACGCGAACGCCGTTTCGAGGAAATGTGATTCCAACCAGCCGCTTCGACCCTGTCGCGAACGCCTTATTGAGATATACACCTTTTCCGACCGGGCCGGGCAACTCAGTTACAGGTACTAACAACTATACAGTGAGTGCGTCGGCACCGACCAACGAAGACACCTTCTCTATACGTGGAGACCAGAAGCTAACTGATAACCAAAAGTTGTTTCTGCGATGGACGAGAAATGTCAATTTAGTTAACCGGCCAGCTATCTTCCCGGCAGCTGATGCGCCGGCCACTCCCACCGTTGGGACTGACACACTCCATCACCAGCAGGCTACGCTCAACTACAGCTGGGTCATCAACCCCACCACCGTGCTTGAGGCAAGCTCCAGTGTCGTGCATTACTGGCTTGGCCGAGTAAATAACGGCTTGAACTTTGATCCCACCACCCTAGGCTTTCCGGCGTCTTTCAATAACGTAAACTCCAATACCTGTTTCCCTAGTATCGGCATTACGGGGATGGGCACCACTCTCAACGTTCCCGATACATCTAGCGGAGCAGGTTTCATCGGCGCCTGCAATAAAACCAGCCAATCCTATGATGCGTTTGACGAGTACGCCAACTTGACAAAGGTCTCAGGCGCGCATACCTTCAAGATGGGCGGCGACTGGGGCTCGAATCGCTGGACGCAAAGAGCCGGTCCGTCAGGTAGCACCTTCAATTTCTCATCCTCGTTCACACAAGGACCAAACCCGACGGTCGCAAGTTCTACCGCGGGCCTCGGCTTTGCTTCGTTTCTGTTGGGCACAGGCGACAGCGGCAGCATCAACAACGTAGTGCCGGGCCAGTTCGTCATCTATCACTACTATGGGGGCTATTTCCAGGACGATTGGAAAGCAACTTCCAAACTGACTTTCAACCTGGGTATTCGCTATGATTTCAACGCACCCTGGACTGAGAAGCACAACCGTATCAACAGCTGGAACGGAACAGCTCCTGTTCAGATCGCTGGCTTAAATCTGCAGGGAGGACTTGAGTTCCCAGGGGTTGGTGGGCTACCCAGAGGACAGTTTCAAAACAACCGGGATAATTTCGCCCCTCGTTTCGGCTTTGCTTATTCAGCTGATTCAAAAACCGTCATTCGCAGCGGGTTCGGCATATTCTTTGGCCCCATCAACGGGGCTGCTTTTACCTCCAACTCCACTCCGAATACCGCCTTTGCTGCCTCTACGCAATGGACCAGCACCGTGAACGGCGTGACGCCTGTGTCCTATCTGTCTAATCCTTTTCCCAATGGACTTCAGCCCGCGCCCGGCAGCACCCAAGGCTTGCTCACCTTACTCGGGCAAACCATTAACACCATGGACCGCGGACGCGTCACGCCCTACTCGGAGCAGTGGAACTTCGGCATTCAACGTACGCTGCCCGGCAATTTTCTAGTGGACGTTTCCTACGCGGGCAGCCACGGAGTTCACCTCTTCGGACCCCTTAACTACGATCAACTGCCAGACCAGGATCTGGCGCTGGGGAGTGCTCTCCGCACCGTGGTGCAGAATCCGTTTTATGGGGTAATTACAAGTGGACCACTCAGCACAGCAACCGTGCAGACAGCTCAACTCCTGCGGCCGTATCCTCAGTTCAATAGTGTGATCGCCACCAACAACTCGTATGGAGATTCCATTTACCACTCGCTTCAGCTCAAGATACAACGCCGGTTTTCGAACGGTTTGGGGATGCTGCTCTCTTACACGCATTCCAAGCTGATCGATGACGTCCTACCATCCACAGCCAACCTTGGCTTCGCCGGTGAGACTTTCAGTGCAGGTAATATCCAGGACTATTACAACCGCCGTAACGAACGCTCGGTCGCAGACTTCGACACCCCCAACTATCTCACTACGAGTGTCAATTGGGAGCTGCCCTTCGGCAAAGGAAAACCCTTTGTCAATCATTCCGGCCTGGGAAATGCCCTTCTGGGCGGATGGCAGCTGAACGGCATCACAAACTTTCATAGTGGTTCACCGCTTGGGCTTACCACGTCCAGCAACACAGCTGACAACTTTGGAACCGCGCTTCGGCCTAATTACCTCGGCGGCAACGTAACCGTTCCTGGTTCCGTAGAGAGCAAATTGAACGACTACTTCAATCTATCTGCATTCGGAACTCCGGCACCTTACACGCTGGGAAATGCGGGACGCTTGTTGCCCTATCTGCGCGGACCGAGCGCGTTTGGCTTAGATCTGTCAGTCTTTAAGAACATCCCGATCCGCGAGCGGCTGCATATGGAGTTTCGAGCAGAAGCCTTCAATATTTTGAATCACCCGATTTTCGACATTCCAAACACTGTTATCGGTTCAGCGACGGCAGGAGTAATCCCTGATCAAATTAACAGGCCGCGCGACATACAACTGGCCGTGAAACTCCTGTTCTAGTCAAAAGAGTCGATGATGAGAAGAACAATCGCACCTTATGTCACGTACAAAAACTTCGTTTGTTTTAACCATTGCCTTTTGCTCTGTTTATGCGGCGGTGTACGCCCGCTCCGGCGCGCAAGTTTCTGCTTCGGCTCCGAAGCGTCCACCCATCGTGGGTGTCGCTCACATTGGGCTTCAAGTAAGCGATCTGAGCGCCGCTGATAATTTCTATGGTCACGTTCTAGGGTATGGCCACTTCAGCCTAAATAGGGCGACTGGAGAGCTTTTTCTTTACTATTACAAGGTCAACGACCATCAGTATCTTGAAATCTATCCGACTCTGAAGGACTCGGCTCAAGATCGGATGACACACTTTGCCTTTGAGACCACCGACATCCAGGCCCTGCGTGATTACCTTGACGCCAAAGGCCTCCCGGTTCCGCCGGTTCTTAAACCTGGCCTAGATAAGAACCTCAGCTTCAGCGTGAAAGATCCCGAAGGCCACCGGGTCGAGTTTGTACAGTACATGCCCGGCGGCCTTCACCGTAGCTACTTCGGCAAGCTGGTTCCTGAAACCAGAACTTCTCAACACATGATTCACGTCGGAGTAACAATTCATAATCGCGAGCTTGCGGATACCTTCTACAAAGACATTCTTAGCTTTCAGTTGAAATGGTACGGCGGCAGAACAGACAACGAGACCGACTGGGTAGACATGCGCGTCCCTGAAGGAACAGATTGGCTGGAGTATATGCTGAACGTCGAGAATCCATCGCCTCAGCGCCTCGGTGTTGCACACCATTTCGCGCTCGGCGTCGACACCATCCAACCCGCCTATCAGACCGTCCTGAGCCGTCAATATAAACCGCCCTCGCCGCCCAAGATCGGTCGAGACGGCAAGTGGCAGCTTAATCTTTTCGATCCTAACGACACGCGCGCCGAACTCATGGAGTTCAAACCTTTCGAGAAATCTTGTTGCTCGCCGATGCTGTCTCTCCTTCAGCCGCCTGATCTTTTGATTCGCAAGCGATGAGCCTACAGATTATGTTCTGCCTAGCAAAGCGCATCGCCCCGGTTGTGTTGCGAAATTTCGAGAGAG
>CAXTWT010000328.1:0-5008 GCA_964247955.1 uncultured Bryobacteraceae bacterium | reverse complement strand
CAGCGGTGAACGCCTGGGTAAACTCATTCGGATAGCGGTCGATGATATCGTGCTGCACCGTGTCGATCATCTGCAAGGCGCGATTGGCGGAATGATTGCCCTCCACGTAAGTGGCGGCAACATACACGGAAAAGAAGACCGCCCCGACGCCGCCTTGACGCAGGCGCGGGATATCGGTATGGTTCTTGGGAGCGCTCCCGATATCGGCGCCGCTGACCGTAAAACTGGGAATATCGTTGTGCGTGTCGATCAGAATGGCGGATTTCCGAATCCGTTCGGCTTCAGCTTCGAGCTTTTTGCCGGTGGGCGGAGCGCCGAAGCAAGTACTGGAAGTAATCGAGGTAAAAACCGCAATGACAAAAGCTGTTGATGGGCGGAACAAGAATACAGAATACAATTAAGGAAAGTATGCAGGATGTTTTGGCTAACCCGTCATTCGATACTGTGCTTCCCGGTCAGGCGCATTGGAAGCGCACAGCGGCTGCCGTTGCGGCGGTTCTGCTGGCAGTCATCTTCCTGGTTTCCGGCGGATGGAAAGTGTTGCAGCCCTTCCAGACCGGAGAACTGCTGGAGCAAGCACAGGTTCCATCTGGCTTTGGCGTCTTAGGCGCGGCTGCTTTAGGAACTGTGGAACTATTTGCAGCATTTCTGCTGTTAACGCCGCGTTACCGGAAATGGGGTGGGCTGCTCGGGTCGGCGCTGCTGGTCTTCTTTATCGGCTGGATTGCGTTTTATTACAGGGTGCTTGTCGGGCACGAGTGCAGTTGTTTTCCCATCATCAAAAGATCAGTCGGTCCTGGATTCTTTGTGAGTGACGGCGTGATGCTTCTGTTGGGCTTGTTCGCTTGGGCGTGGTCGCGAACAGTCACAAACTTCCGTGTGCCTTCTATGGCTCTTGCTGCATTGACAGTACTGGCGGGCATCAGCTTCGGCGTGAATGCAACGGCGCGGCATAACGTGCAGGTTCCCAATCCTGTAGTTGTTGATAACAAACCAGCTGACCTGACAAACGGCAAAGTGTTCCTGTTCTTCTACGACCCTTATTGCTCGCATTGCGACGCGGCTTCCAAATTTATGTCCAAGCTGAACTGGGGCGATACGCGGATTGTGGCGATACCCACCAATGATCCCAGGTTCGCCGCTGACTTTCTGCGCGATACAAAGCTGAAAGCCGGAACCAGCCTGGAACTGCAAAAGCTGCGCAAAGCATTCCCGTTTGTCGATCCTCCCTACGGCGTGGCGCTGGTGGACGGCCAAGTGAAGAAAACTTTTCCGCAAACGCAATTTAACGCGCCACTGCCGGAGCCGGATCTGAAACAGCTAGGGTTTGTGAAATAGCTCTGGCAAAAAGCCGCTCTCTAACAATCTGCATCGTCATAGTTGAAGAGAAGGGAATCTGGAGTGCTTCCGACTTGGTTTTTCAAGAATCCGAACGGAAATTTGCCCGTGGGTACGGGTACGATCTGAGCAACAAGTACGCCATTTCGTTTAAGGAAAACTTGCTCTCCGCATTCGGCGGCTTCGACCAACTGAGAAAGCTTGGTTTTTGCTTCGAGCATATTGGCTTCGATCATGTGTTGATCTCAGCCAAACACGCTAGTTAAGTCTATTCCGCTGCTCTTGTGCTGCCAGCTAGTTTAAAATTTTGGAGCATAGGGCGAGCTTCGGAGAATACATTCATGTCCAGATAACCGCTATGCAAAGGTGGGACGATGACGCGCTGCCTCACGGGGCGATAAAGCGAGTTCAACTCCGCCAATCGTGCTTCTTCCTCCATGGATCGTCCATGTTGTGCGTCGCGCATCTTCAACTGTGCCTTCAGCGATTGATCCAAACGACGTACAATAAGAGTCGCCATGCCATCAATCATTACATTGATGGCGATGCTGAGAGAGTTTCAAACTGAGAAGGTGTAACCTATGTGGCGGTTTCTTCTTGTTCTGCTTCTTGCCGGAAGCGCTTTTGCCGATGAAACGCATCCGACGCTCGCACTAGGCTCGCCCGCGCCGCCGTTCTCGCTGCCGGGTATTGATGGAAAAGTTCATAAACTGAGCGATTACGCCCGCGCCAAAGTCCTGGTGATCGTCTTCACCTGCAATCACTGTCCGACTGCGCAGCTTTACGAGAGCCGCATCAAGAAACTGGCTGATGATTACAACGGCAAAGGCGTCTCGCTCGTCGCTATTGAGCCGAACAATCCTACTGCCGTGCGGCTGGATGAACTAGGCTACACCGATGTGAGCGACAGCTTGGATGACATGAAAATCCGGGCCGCTTACCGCCATTTCAACTTTCCCTATCTGTACGACGGCGATACGCAAACCGTTTCCAACGCATACGGCCCCAAAGCGACGCCGCATGTCTTCATCTTTGATGCGGAGCGGAAATTGCGTTACGAAGGCCGTGTCGATAACAACCAACGCGAGTCTCTCGTGAAGACCCAGGATGCCCGCAACGCCATTAACGCGCTGCTGGAAGGCAAGCCTGTTGCTGTTCCGCACACCGGTGTATTCGGTTGCTCGACGAAGTGGATCTCCAAGCAATCCGGACGCGCCGAAGAAGCCAAAAAGATCGAAGCTGAGCCGGTCAACCTTCAACTTGCCTCGGCGGACGATCTCAAAAAGCTGCGCTCCAATCTGACCGGCAAGGTGTTGCTCGTTAATTTCTGGGCGACCTGGTGCGGCCCCTGCGTTCACGAATTTCCGGAACTTGAAACCACCTATCGCATGTATCGCCTGCGCGACTTCGACATGGTCACCGTTTCCAGCAACATGCCGGACGAAAAGCTTGGAGTGTTGAAAGCCTTGCAGAAGCAGCACGCCTCGGGCCGCAATTTGATGTTCGGATCGGATGATACCTACGCCATGCAAGCCGCTTTCAATCCCAAGTGGGAAGCCGGTGTGCCGTACACTGTTCTGCTGTCGCCGGATGGAAAAATACTCTACGAAGAGCAGGGCGAACTGGATATTCTCAAGCTGCGGCGCATAATCCTAGCAAATCTTCCAGACCAGGACTACATCGGGCACCGCGCTTATTGGAATACGAAGTGAACTAGCGTAACAAGATAAAGCGTGAAAGGTCTTTAAAGTGTATGGATACCGTAAAGGCAGAAGTAGCCGAACTCCAGACCGTAAAAGACTTGAAACAGATGCTGGGGAGCGATGGCCCGTGTTTGAGCGTTTACTTGTCGCTTAGTACCGCGCCCGCCGCACAAGGCGCAAAGACAAACTCATTGCAGTGGAAAGAAGCCATCGGCGCGTTGCAGGGCAAAACGGACCAGTGGGGAGCCGAAGGCCGGGAACTGGCCGAATCCGTAGCGGATTTTGATGCTCTCACCAACGGGCTGGAACTAAGAGGCAAGTCCCTGGCGGTTTTCCGGTCCAAGAACCTTTTTCAAATTGCATTTTTGCAGGAAGCAACCGCCAGCCGCGCGGAACTGGGCCCGCAGTTTTATATCCGGCCGTTGTTGCCGGAACTGGTGAAAGACAAGCTGTTTTACCTTCTCGCGCTGAGTCAAAATAATGTTCGGATGCTGCGCTGCACGCTGACCAGTTCCGACGAAGTGCCGCTGACGACGGGAACGACGACCAGCTTTAGCACATACCAGGATTCCGTGAAGCCGGATCACGATCAAGTCAATCGCACCTCGGCAGGTCCAGGTTCGGGCAGTTCCAAAGGCGCAGTGGGAACAACCAATACGGAACGCGAAACCAAAGACGAATACCTGCATCACTTTTTCAAGCAGATCAACACCGGAGTAAATGAAATCCTGCGCGGCAAAACAGAACCGCTGGTGCTGGCCGGAGTTGATTATGAGCTTTCTTTATACAAAAGAGTAAACTCCTACCCGCACTTGTCGGAAGAAAGCGTCCACGGAGCGCCGAATGGGCTGAAAGCAGGTGAGATGCACTCCCGCGCTATTGAAGCTTTAGCGAAGGACTACGAAAAAAGACTGGACAAAGTACTGGCCGAGTACGATCACAAAGTAGGCGGCGGCGCTTCGAACCGCTTAAAAGATGTTGTGAAGGCGGCGCACGATGGCCGGGTGTTGCACTTGATGATTTCTGATTCACTGGCTCCTACCGGCGCCTTTGATGAAGCAACTGACCAAGCTATTGGCGCAGGCGACCAGGATCTGGTGAATGATGCCGCCGTGCAAACCATCCTGCACGCGGGTAGCGTCTTTGTGGCCCCAAATAAAAAGATGCCGAACGGCTCTCCGGCAGCAGCAGTGTTCCGTTATTGAACGCTTACTGCTCTACCGTAATTCCGGCCCGCGCAAGTAACTGTTGCAGTTCGTCAGAGGAGATGATGGGAAGCTGGATCTGCTTCTTGTCATTCTCCTTCACGTCAACACTTGTTCCTTTCTGTTCGAGCTGCTTGAGAACATCGGGATTTTGCACCTCATTGTAGTTGACCTCTTCAAAGGCGTAAGCGCGATAGTGTCCCGGCGGTACTCCTTTCATGGTGAAGGTACCGTTATTGTCGGTGTTGTTGAAACGAATGCCGGTTCCGTCGGCGTTGAGCGTATCCGGCACGAGCAGGATTTGGGCCAGCGCGCTTTGCGCCGTGCCGGTTCCGTTTGCCGCTCCTTGTGCCTGCTGCACCGTGCCGTCCACTTCGCCAGGACCATAACGGTACACTACCTCGATCTCGCCGCCTGCTCCGCCGCTCAAGTCCAGTTCCTTGCCGGTAATATCAGCCGAGCCGTAGCGAACCGCTTTCAGATAAACTCCCCCTGCCGGAGCGTTAGCTTGCACATAGTACTTGCCGGGGGTGACGTTGTCTAACGTAAAGCTGCCGTTCTCCGCTACCTTTGCGTTCGGCGAGGGACCCATCATCATGCCAAAATCGGAAGGTGTAAGGCTAACATGAATATTGGCCGCGTTAATGGGCGAGGTGCCGGCCTGCGGAGCGCCTTCTACTTTTACGACTCCGCGCACCGAACCGGGAGCCATCAAGGTGAGCGCCACCCCGTCCACATCCCCCGCGCCGACATCTACGTTTT
>CAXTWT010000327.1:2398-5056 GCA_964247955.1 uncultured Bryobacteraceae bacterium | reverse complement strand
CGCGTCATCACGTAATCGCCTTCGGAGCCGTACTTGCCGCGCACATCCTGGAAGACGCGGATGTAATTATCGGCAGCAAACACTTCATCGCCCTGCGGCAAAATCGCGATCCGGTGCGGGCTGTCGTTGCGGGCCGTGCGTTTGGAAGCGTTATAGGGAGTGCGGGTTAACAGAATGGGCGCGTTCTTGGCTCCTTTCGGAACGATGACGACGGTATACAGCTTCACGCCGTCGCGCATGGGAATCATGGCTTCGCGCCGGAGGTAATCGTAACCGGTCAAAGGCGCAGCAAAGGTCTTGGGTATATCGCTTGGAGAAGCGGGCGTGTGTTCGGTATCTTTGGCCGGGGCCTTTGCCTGCGGGGACGACAAGGCCGGGTCCTTAGCGGTTTGGGCAAGAGCAGATTGCAGGATAATCGTTGCTGCGGCTAACAATCGGACTGCGCTCAACCGGTTCTCTACTGTTCCAGGAGTCATACGGTTGATTTTAAATCGGACTGTTACGTCAAAAGGAGGAGTGCGCGTGGAGAAACGTAGGGCTTTGCCGAAGGAGCAGTTGACGGATGAGGTCCTCATGGGCGGGTGTCGGCAGATTGTACCGGCGGCCCAGCTTCACAACCGTTCCGTTCAAGGCTTCGAGTTCGAGCCGCTTGCCCCGCTCATAGTCCTGAAGCATGGAGGTGCGTGTGCCGCACGGGTAGGAAGCGAGCAGTTGAAGGATGCTTTGCGGCTCGTCAGGCCCGAACGCTGCGCCGTCCGCCTGCGCTACGGGGAGAGCCTCGGCAAGAATGCGTTCAGCCCAGTTGCGGTAAAACGGTTCATCGAGAATCTCCAGGCCCCGACCAGCCAGGGCCGTAAGCGGATTCGAGACACAATTTTGGAGCAGTTTGCGCCAGGAGGCGGTATGAAAATCAGGCTCCCGGCGAATTTGCACGAATGTCTTCTCGAAAAGTTGCACGAAAGACTGGGAGGCGGAATCGGCAGGCACGCTGAAATGAGCGCGAGGCGGCGGGAACGCGCGATAAACGCCTTGCTCGGCTTCAACGTAAACATGAGCCAGCACCGGGACCGCCGGAAAGGGCGCGACCCGCGCCGCGTGATGCACTCCGTTCTGCACCACAGCAGTCGGTTGACGGTCTCCGCCGAGAGCCGGGAACCAACTCAAAGCGGATGGAGTGTCATAAGCCTTCACCGTCAGCACAACACTGTCAGCGGACGGCGGGTCGCGCAAAAAGAAAGGGAGGCTCAGCGCGGGATCGTCCTCCATCTGCATGGGCGACGGAGGGCGGCGCACACAGAAAAAGACTTCATGACCCGCACGAGACAGAGCCGAAGCAAGAAACACGCCGAGATTGCCCGCCCCGATAATGGCGACCCGAGACATCATGCACAGTGTAAGGCCAACCGGCATCTTACGCTGAAGAGCAATTGCTTATTGCATGAACTGTGATGTGGCGCTACTTCATCTAATAATATGAAAGTAATGGCTAGGATTGCGGAAGCTAACACGACGAAAAAAAACTACGAGAAATCAGTAGTGTCGGAGCTGGGACGAAAACTGCGCCGGATTAGCGAAAGGATTGCTGCCTCGGGCGAAAAGCCATTGACGCGGCGCGAACTTGAACGGGAAGTGGCGCAGCATCGCGGCGGGACTCGCTAATCTCTCGTGGTCCGGACCTTTCTGGACAGTGGCGTGCTTTTAGCCGCAGCTCGTGCAGTCGGCCCTGACCGGGAGTGCGCCTTACAAATTCTCGAGGACGCGAATCGGGTATTTGTGACAAGTCCGTTTGTGTATTTGGAATTAGTTCCGAAAGCAACCTATTACAAAAAGCGCCTGGAAAAGGCATTCTATGATGAGTACTTTCGGGCAGCCGAGTGGACTCGAGATCTAAACCAGATTGCGGTAGTAGCTCAAACCGAGGCGGCGCAATCGGGATTGGCGGCTATGGATGCTTTGCATGTGGCAGCGGCGCACCTAGGGAGAGCCGAAGAGTTTGTCACCACTGAGCGACCCGGAAAGCCCGTTTATCGTTCCTCGCTCATGAAAGTTGTTTATCTTTTTCACTGATCTGTTCCAGAAGAACCGCTCCCGAGGTTTCCTGATTAATTTGCGACAATTCCGTGCAATAACTTAGCATCCATTAATGACTTCCGGCTTGCGGGTGTATTGTCGGCCACTTTTCCGTTACTCCGTTTTGGGAGAGCGCAGGATGGAAGGAAACTTAAGAACAATACGCTCGCTACTATGTTGGAACGGCGTAGCATTTCGAGCCATTGTGTGTTAGCTAAGGGCAAATTCTCGATCTTCCGAGTACCAGTTCTGTATGATACGGAGCGGATAATGAAAACTAAATTTCTTTTGTTTCTCCTTCTTCCTTTGCTTTGCTTCCCGATGGCGGCTCGCCAACCGGAGCAGTACAAAATTGCCGTTGTGGGCTTGGTGCATGCGCATGTGTGGGGGCATTTAGCAACCATGGTGGAAGGAAAAACAGCCACCCTGGTGGGCGTTTCCGAGCCGAACCCGGAACTGGTGGCTGAGGCGAAAAAGGCGGGCGTTCCCGACAATCTGTTCTTCCCCGACTACAAGAAAATGCTGGATAGCGTGAAGCCCGATATTGTTTGGGCCTTTGTGGAGAATAATCGGCACCTGGAGATTGCC
>CAXTWT010000327.1:0-2298 GCA_964247955.1 uncultured Bryobacteraceae bacterium | reverse complement strand
TTCTTTTTCGAATGGCTGACGGACCCGGTCAAGAACGGCGCGGGCGCTTTGATGGATTTCGGCTGTTATAACGCCCTATGGAGCATCTGGTATTTGGGCATGCCCCAGACCGTGTACGCTACGGCTTTGCATCTGCGTCCGGAACGTTTCCCGAAAGTGGAAGACGCCGCAACGCTGGTGCTGGGCTACCCCAAGGCGGTGGGCGTTTTCGAAGGCAGTTGGAACCTACCGCGCAGTTTTCAGGATCTGGAAGTGTTCGGACGGCCTGACGCCGGAACGCGCCCCGGCAGTTTGTATATGACGCGGGCGGGCGTGCAGTTGCAGGTAGGGCGCGAGAAGCGCGACTTAACAGTCGATCCGCTCCCGACGGACGAAAGCGAGCCTGTCGCTTACATGGTTTCGCATATCCGAGCTGGAAAACCCATTGAAGGACTCACCGGCATTGAGATCAATGCCCAAGTGATTCGAATTATTGATCTGGCTAAGGAAAGCATCAGAACGGGCCGCACCGTGAACGTCTTGGTACAATGACCGCTTGCCGGCCCTCCCATTGGGTTAGCAACGTCTTTCTCATAAAATCTCCAACACTCCTATGAAGCGGCGATTTGTTTTCACACTACTTTTGTCAGCATTGTTGGGAAGCGCAGGGCTTGTTCATGCAAGTTCTTACACGACCACGCTGATTAACTATCCAGGTAGCCGGGAGACGATTCTTAATGGGATCAACGATCTCGGGCAAGTGGTCGGATATTACACGACTGCGAGCGATTCGACCGAACGCAATTTTGTTTATGACAATGGCGTTTATACTAACTTTTCTGTGCCGGGAAGCACAGCAACTTACGCGACAGCTATCAACGATCTCGGCCAGATTGTCGGATACTATGACACTTCCGGCACTCGCAGCTATTTTCTGTACTCTAACGGAGTGTTCAGCAACATCAACGTTCCCGACAACACCATTGCAATTGCCGCTATCAATAATGCCGGGCAGATCGCGGGTAGTTATTACGACAGTTCAGGCTCGCATGGATTCGTTGAAACGAACGGTGTGTTGGCCACATTCAGTGTTCCCAATACTAACTCCCTGAATGTGAGATCAATGAATAATGCCAGTCAGGTTGTGGGCGAGTACCTGAACCTGAGCGATGATACTCTTCATGGGTACTTGTACAGTAATGGGGTGCTGACAAGCCTTCCTTCCTCTTCAGCACAAAGCATCAACGACGCAGGGCAGGTCCTCACTTATCTTGGCGACTTGTGGAATTCGGACGGCACTAAGACCACAATTCCTCCGCCGACCTTACCGCCCGACGCCAACTACAGTCTTTTTGCCGGTATGAATAATGCCGGTCAGTTCATCGGCACATATGGAAGTAACGAGATTTCAGGGGACCAATACCTCCACGGTTTTCTGCTTACCCCAAATTCCCTTACGCCCGCTCCCGAGCCGTCTTGCCTCCTTCTGCTTGGCTGTGGACTGTCCGGTTTGGTCTTTATGGCTCGAGGCAAACGAAAGCAATTACGGTGATGGTTCAAAGTGACTTCTTTGTTTGACACCGACCCACTACCCTCCGTCCCGGAGCCGCTCGAAGAAGGCGCTATGCTGTTGCGCGGTTTCGCTGCCGAGGAAGCACCTGCGCTGGTCGAAACAGTGGCGCAAATTGCAGAGGCCGCGCCCTTCCGACATCTGACAACACCCGGCGGTTACACCATGTCGGTTGCGATGACAAACTGCGGCCGCCTTGGCTGGGTCTCTGACCGCAGCGGCTACCGCTATGCGGCAGCGGACCCTGACTCCGGCGCGCCCTGGCCCGCGATGCCTGAGAACTTTCGGGATCTTGCCGTGCGAGCTGCATCTAAGGCCGGGTTCGCCCCCTATGATCCTGACGCTTGTCTCATCAACCGCTACGGCGCGGGCGCTAAACTCAGTCTCCATCAGGATCGCGATGAAAAAGATGCGTGGTCTCCGATTGTTTCGGTCTCGCTCGGCCTTCCCGCTACCTTCCTGTGGGGCGGGCAGCGCCGCTCGGATACGGTGCGCCGCTACCGTCTGGACAGCGGCGACGTGGTCGTGTGGGGCGGTCCGGCGCGCTTTGTTTATCACGGGATTGCTCCGCTCAAAGACGGGCAGCATCCGCTGACCGGCGCGGCGCGAATCAACCTGACGTTCCGGAAAGTGTTCTGAGTAGATGGACACAACACATCTCGCCGATACGCCGGTTAATACGCCACGCCAGGTCCTGTTTGCCAGCCTGATCGGCACTACGATTGAGTTCTTCGACTTCTACATCTACG
>CAXTWT010000326.1:0-5088 GCA_964247955.1 uncultured Bryobacteraceae bacterium | reverse complement strand
GCGCAGCTCGGAGGTTTTCTGCGCATTTGATATTACGATTACCACATTCTATCGGGAAGAGTTAGCGTTGCGTTCAAATATACGCACCTTTTGCAAATTTAAATGATCCAAACTGGTAGAGGAACCAATGTTAGCGACCAGCACGGTAGTGGACGAAATTTTCGAGTGGAAAACCCGCCGGAATGCCGTGATCCTCGCTCATCACTACCAGGACCCGGAAATTCAGGAGATTGCTGATTCCGTCGGCGACAGCCTGGAACTGGCCCGCGTTGCCCAAAAGTTCGACGGCGACGTGATTGCCTTCTGCGGAGTGAAGTTTATGGCGGAAACGGCCAAGGTGCTGAATCCGCAGCGCACGGTGGTGTTGCCGGATCTTCAGGCTGGCTGCAGCTTGGTCGATAGCTGCCCGGTGGAGGGCGTCCGCGCTTTCAAGCGGCGCAACCCCGACCATGTCATTGTCAGCTATATCAACACTTCTGTCGAGGTAAAGGCGGAAAGCGACATCCTTTGCACGTCCCGCAATGCTGTTGCGATTGTGAACTCGATTTCTCCCGATAAACCAATCCTTTTTCTTCCCGATATTAATCTCGGAAACTACGTGCAGGCGCAGACTGGGCGCAAGAATATGAAGATCTGGCAGGGTGCCTGCATTGTGCATGCTACCTTTCCCGGTCGTCGTCTAACGGCTGCCCGCGCCCAGCACCCGAACGCGCTGGTGGTTGCTCATCCGGAATGTCCTCCTGATGTGCTGCGTCAGGCGGATTTTATCGGCTCCACGTCGGCCCTGGTGGATTGGTGTACGACGCATCCCGCGAAAGAATTTATTGTCATGACGGAGAGCGGTGTGCGTTTTTCCCTCCAAAGACTTTCGCCCGGCAAGCAGTTCTATTTCGTAGCCAATGAAAACTGCAATTGCAGTGAGTGCCCGTACATGCGGATGAACACACTTGACAAATTGCGGGACAGCCTACAAAACCTTCGGCCGCGCATTGAGCTGCCTGCCGATGTGATGGAACGCGCCCGTCTGCCGTTGGAGCGCATGCTGGCCGTTAAGTGACGCCGTAAACTGGGAGTACGTGAGCCAACTCCTACAACTCGCTCCTTCTGTTGTCGCGCAGCCTGCGCCGTGGGAAGGCCCGTTAGTTGACTCCTACGGCCGCATTCACTCCGATCTGCGGATCAGCGTTACTGACCGTTGTAACATTCGCTGTTTCTATTGCATGCCGGAAGAAGGCGCGCAATTTGCTCCTGTAACGAATCTTCTTACATTTCCGCAAATCCTTCAGTTTACTTCCGCCGCTTTGCCGCTTGGCATTCGAAAGATTCGGTTGACCGGAGGCGAGCCGCTGCTGCGCCCCAAACTTCCTGATCTGATTAGGTCGCTCAATCAACTGAACGGCATTGAGGATCTGGCGCTTACGACCAACGGGGTTCTATTAGCGGCCCATTCCCAAAGCCTGTACGATGCCGGGCTGCGCCGGTTGAACATCCACCTGGATACGTTGGATCGAGAACGGTTCCGTGCCATTACCCGCCGTGATGACCTCCAGCGCGTGCTGAACGGCATTGACGCGGCACTCCGAATTGGTTTTACCGTCAAGTTGAACTCCGTAGCGATCAAGGGCTTGACGGAGCCGGATGTGCCCAAACTGGTGCGTTTTGGCCGTCAGAATGGGATCGAGGTCCGGTTTATCGAGTTTATGCCGCTGGACGCGCAGCAGCTCTGGGCAATGGATCGCGTTCTGACGGCGGGCGACATGATCGAGATGATCACACGCGAGTTTGGCCCGCTTTCTCCGGTCCCTGACGCCGACGAGCGTGCGCCTGCCACCGAATTTCAGTTTGCGGATGGCTTCCGTCTCGGTTTTATCGCTTCGATCAGTCGCCCTTTCTGCATGAACTGTAACCGGCTGCGGCTCACTTCCGACGGTAAAATGCGCTATTGCCTGTTTGCCCGGGAAGAAACGGATGTGCGGGCGCTGTTGAACGGCTCCGATTCCATCGAAGCTTTGCAGGAGGCAATCCGCTCAACTGTGTGGCGGAAGTGGATTGGGCATGAGATTCATCGCGGCGCGTTTGTCCCTCCGTCCCGGCCTATGTACTCGATTGGCGGCTAACCGGGAAGTTCAACGATGGTACAGACCCGCACCGTTGGCGGGCTTGCAATCATAAAATGCGGGCATCAGGCCGTACTTCCCATTGTAAGATGCCGTCAATTGGCTCTGAAACGCTTCTAGCGCGTCTGGCTTGACGAGATTGACCGTACAGCCGCCGAATCCGCCGCCGGTCATGCGCGCCCCGTAAACGCCCGGAATTTTGATGGCGGTATCGACCAGGAAATCGATCTCCTCGCAGGAAATTTCGTAATCGTACTGCATGCTGCGGTGGGAAGCCACAAACAAGCGGCCCATCTCTTCGAGATCGCCCGCAGCGGCGGCTTTGGCGAAATCAAGGACGCGCTGTGTGTCGGAGATGACATGGCGGGCGCGCTGCCTCGGGATCGGCGGCACGGTTTCCTGCACTTGGGTGAAAACATCCAGCGTCACGTCACGAAGACTCTTAATGCCGGGGTCGGTCTTTTGGAGAGCTTCCACGGCGACTTTGCATTCGGCGACGCGTTCCCGATAAGCGGAGGAGCCTAGCTCATGTTTCACCATCGAGTTAACCGCGACAATGCTGACATCCGGCGGGAGCGTCACGTACTGGTGGCCCAGGCTGCGGCAATCGATCTGGATCGCGGCGTTTTCGCGCCCGAACACGGAAGCGTACTGGTCCATGATGCCGACCGGCACGCCGACAAACTGGGTTTCGGCGCGCTGGGCTAGAACGGCAATCTCCAGCGGGTCCATCGAGCGCCCGTTCAGCAGGGCAAAAGCAGAGCCGACTTCCAGGGCTGCCGAGGAGCTTAAGCCGGAGCCGGTAGGGACTTCGCTGCGGATCAGAAGATTGGCCCCGCTGAGATCGGTTCCGCCTTTGATAAGCTGCTGGGCTACGCCGATCACGTAATCATGCCAAACATCCTGCGGTTGGGCGTGCAGCAGTTGTTCAACAGCAATCGAGAATTCGGCGTCGAGGTCTTGGGCGCGGATATGCAGGCTATTGTCACGCGAAGGCGCGATAGCGACGTAGCAGGCCATCTCCAGCGCGACCGGCAGCACGTAGCCCAGGTTGTAATCGGTGTGCTCGCCGATCAGGTTGACGCGGCCCGGCGCCCGGTAGATGACGGGCGGAGCGTCCCAGCCGAAGTGACGCCCGAATTCATTCAGGATTTCCGTCGGAACGAGAGCCATAGCATGATTCCTCCGAAGATAAGAAGCGTGAGACCGCACCAGAGATTGACGTTGACCCCCGGATCGAGCGGCGCGCGCACCGAGGGGTTCAGCAAGCCGTAGAAAAGAAGGAGTACTCCCAGCAGCGAGAACAGGTATCCAGTGGGGCGTCGAAGATCGTCCATAGTGTCTTACCAGAAAATGATGTTGAAAATGACAAGCACGACCAGAACGATCACGGCAAGCGGTCCTGGGCGCTTGAACCAGGGCGCGTTTCCTTCCGGCGGAAGGTCCGCTGTTGCGCCCCAAACGAGGTTGTGAAGCTCTGCTTCCGGCTTGGGCCGTGTGACCATGCTGACAATTAGTGTGACAAGGAGGCAGGCGGCAAAAGCAATAATGGCGATCCAGAAATTTTGGGCCATGGCTGACGGAAACTGGTGCAGAACTCCCAGCCATCCACCCTTTCCTTCCGCCACGGTCAGGCCGAGAGTGCAGAATCCGGCAATCAGCCCGGTCAGCAAGCCCCAGAATGCTCCGTCCCCCGTGGTGCGCTTCCAAAACATACCGAGCAGAAAAGTGGCGAACAACGGCGCATTCACAAAGGCAAAGACCAGTTGCAGAAAGTCCATGATGTTGTTGAAGTGCGTCGCCAGGTAAGCGGTCCCGACGGAAAGCAACACACCGGCAACTGTAGTGACGCGTCCGACCCAGAGATAGTGGCTGTCGGGAGCATTCTTCCGGAAGTAGCTTTGGTAAAGGTCATACGTAAACACCGTGTTGAACGCGGTCACATTGCCGGCCATTCCCGACATGAACGAGGCCATGAGCGCGGTCAGGCCGATGCCCAGCATGCCCGGCGGATAGAACTGCGCCATCAGGGTGGTGAGGACCTGATCGTAATCGTATCCGCCGCCGTTCGCTTTTAAAGGCAGCGTATAGCCGCTTGACATATTCATGAGAGCGACAGCGGCAACACCCGGCAGAATCACAACGAACGGCATGAAAATTTTCGGAAAAGCCGCCACCAGCGGTGTTTGCCGCGCGCCCGCCATGGTTTCGGCAGCCATGGCGCGCTGTATAACCAGGAAATTTGTACACCAATAGCCGAACGAAAGCACGAAGCCGAGACCGGCGACAATTCCGAAAATTTCGACGCCCATCGGGTTTTCGCTGGAATGCCCAATATAGCGCCAGGAGTGGGTCATAACAGGTTGGAGACGCGTGGTGATACCGTGCCAGCCTCCGGCCTTTGCAACCGCCAAATAGGAGAGCGGGGCAAAGCCGAGGACGATCAGGAAGAACTGCACCACCTCGTTGTAAATGGCGCTGGTAAGGCCGCCAAGAAGTGTATAGATGAGAACAATCGCGGCGGAAAGCAGGACGGAGTTAGTAAAGCTCCAGCCGAGCACCAGTTCAAATAAGAGGCCGAGGGCGTACATGCTGATGCCGGACGAAAAGATCGTCATGATCGCGAAAGTGACGGCGTTCAGGCCGCGAGTTTTCTCGTCGAAGCGCAGCTTCAGGTATTCGGGAACGCTGCGGGCGCGGCTGCCGTAATAAAACGGCATCATGAAGACGCCGACAAAAACCATGGCGGGCACCGCGCCGAGCCAGTAGAAATGCGCGGTCATGATGCCGTACTTGGCCCCGGAAGCGCACATGCCGATCATTTCCTGCGCGCCCAGGTTGGCGGCGATAAAGGCCAGGCTCGTGATCCAGACCGGGACCGAGTGCTTGGAGGTGAGGAAGTCTTCACTCGAAGTAATGCGGCGTTTGGCAAGCCAGCCAATGCCTAAGACAAAAGCGAAGTAGATGATGA
>CAXTWT010000325.1:0-5090 GCA_964247955.1 uncultured Bryobacteraceae bacterium | reverse complement strand
GTTTCCTTCCGCATTGGTTTTCTTCCGAAACCATCTACACCCTGCAGGAACAAATTGCGGCTTTTCAGATCATGAGACACGAAAACGAAGCAGCGCAATTCGGACCCATTGTTAGGCTTCCGGTAGGCGCTCATTTGATGACATGCGGTGAAGGTTTTAATCAGCGCACGCTCAAGGTGCGGTACGAAGACTCTTTCTACTTTGTGTTTATACAAGACTTGGAAATCCATAGTAAAGCTTTAGGCGAAATATAGACGAGACCTAGAAAAAAGATTTTCCCACCATAACTTTTGTCTTGCAGCGGCGAAGAAGGATGTAATGGGCCGTTGGACGGCCCAAATTAGTTATTGAAAGCGAGACAGAGTTTGAGTTATAGTATGATGTCTTTGTTCGTGTTAGCCACTGCGCTTCCGCTGGTTGCCGCAGGGCCGCCGACCGTCGGCGAGAAGCCTCCCGATTTTGCTTTATCCACTGTGAATGGGAAGAGCGTCCGGCTATCGGAACTGACCGCCAAAGGCCCAGTCGCTCTCATTGTTCTCCGGGGCTATCCCGGCTATCAATGCCCCTACTGCAACCGGCAGGTGCAGGACTTTATTCAAAAGGCGCCGGATTTTGCCGCCGCCGGCGTCGGGATCGTGATGATCTATCCCGGTCCGCCACAAGATCTCGGCGCTAAGGCTAATGAATTCCTGGCCGACAAAAAACTCCCGGAGAACTTCGACCTGTTGTTGGACCCCGGCTATGAGTTCACTAACCTGTATGGACTCCGCTGGGACGCACCGCGCGAGACGGCCTATCCGTCTACGTTCTTGATTGATCGCCAGGGCCTGATATTTTTCAGCAAAATTGTCAAGGAGCACGGTGGCCGTACGACCGCTGCGGAAATCCTGGACGCCATACCAAAACCCAAAGTAGTGCATTAATCAGCACATCGGCAGTTGGCCTTATTAGGCCAACGATTCCGAACCGATGTAGCTCCGCGCTACTGTCTCACGTAGACCACTACCCCTGCGTACTCCGGCTTGCTGGCCGGCCAGGAGATGTCCACCCAAGCTTTGCCATTTTCTACCAGCGTCATTCTGCCTTCTCCCTCCGGCTTTCCATTCCGGGCAACCTTGTAGCACAGCACCCGTGGACCGTCAGGCAATACGCTGAGCGTCAAACCGGGCGTCGGCTTGGATCGGTGGATCACCATGGGCTGTCCATCTACTTTGCCCGTCACGACCTCGCCCAGAGAGGGAATCTCCCATTTGATTTGGCCGTCCGGTTGAAGGGTGAACCGATAGCCTTCTGCGGCCTGATCCTTGATTCCCGGAGTGCTCCTGCCCGCATCCAGCTTCCATGACCCGTTCCACGGATTATCGGCGGCGAACGCGGCGGAAGAGTACATGGCGCAGGCGAGCGCGGCAGCAGCTAGGAACTTCATTATAGGTCTCATTCAGGGTTGGACGAGTTGTATAGCGAATCGTTTTTAACTCGCTTCGGATATTGCCAGTTCTCCGGCCTGAATACTCCGCCGCTCGTTACAAGTCCATCGTTGGGGCGCTCACCGCAAAATGAGGTGAAAGTGTTTCGCGCAACATCCTGCGTGCTCGAAAAAGGCGCGCCTTCAGCGCTGAAATTCCGAGACCGAGCGCCGTGGCGGTCTCCTCGGTGGAACGCTGTTCGATATCGCGCATGACTAGCACGACACGGTACTTGGATGGCAACTTCATTAGCCCACTCTCCACGAGCATGCGCCGCTCCGCTTGAGAGTACAACTGTTCAGGGTCCGCGTTCCAGGCGCGCATCTGAAGAGCACCGAACCCTGACTCATTTCCAGCGTCATCGAGAGGCTCCAAATGTTTCTGGTCGCGTAATCGTTGTAGAGCGGTGTTGCTGGCAATACTTGTCAGCCAGGTGGAAAATTTCGAACGACTCTGAAAACTGTCGATATGCACAAAGGCTTTCAGGAACGTGTCCTGCATGGCATCCTGTGCTTCCTCGACATTGCCGGTAATAGCTACAAGCGTCCGGTAAACACGACGACTGTGGCGAGCGAAGAGTTCCTCAAAAGCGTTCAAGTTGCCCTCTTGTACTCTGGCCACTAAAGCGGTGTCGAGGTCAATCAGTTGATCGCCCGGAGGACCCTCACCATTAACAGGAAGATGAGCATTCTGCAGTCCCAATACGCGCTTGGGTTCAACATCCGGGATCATGCCGAGACCCGTTTGCAGCACATTAAAAAAACTGTTGAGCGCAGTTGCCGCGATAGCTTCCAGAATCTGTCCTTCAGTAAGTTCGTGGCGTCGCAGGCTGTTGGCATCCTCGCTGTGAAACTCGGAGGACCTCAGGGTAAGCTTGCGGGCAAACTCCAGGAGCGCCGCATTCGCCTCCGAAGGATTTGCCTGGCGGTGGTCTACTGTTATTTGATCGGATTCCTCCGTTGCTATGCCCATGGCGCGAAGCATTTCGCGACGGGCGGCTACCCAACAGGCGTTCAGGTTCGCTGCCGAGCCGACCAGAAATATGCATTCCTTCTGCACGTGAGAAAGAAAGTCTTCCGGCGCAAGAACCGCTCGAACGAGGTCTGCTTCCGCTGCGATCATATCCGGGCGAAGCGCCTGGGCGCGGAAGATGTCGGAAATAAAGTCAACTCGTCGAAGGAAGAATGAGAAAGGCGGGAAACGGGTGGGGCTGAGTTCCACTTGTGGGCGGCGCGGTCCCGAAATGTCACTGATACACGAGCGTTCATCCAAAGGCGACATGTTCCGGCGCGGAGCGGCCCGTGGCTCGCAGTCGGGCGCAGGGTTCAACCCTACCGACAGCGTATAGAAGAAGCGGGACAGAGCAGTAACCAGGATGGTTTCCAGAATGGCATCGTCCTGGAAACCGCGATCTCGAAGCGCGATGATATCTTTTCCCGAGAGCCCAGGGGCATTCGTCGCCAGTTTGAGCGCGAAATTGATCAGGGCCGTGTCGGGCAGGGACTGATCGGCTTGACGGGATGCAATGATCTCGTCCAGTTGACGCTCCGCCACTCCCAAGGAATGCAGCAGCATTCTATAGCAGAACGTAGCGCAGTAAGTGTTCTGATACGCAGATGCGGCTGCAAGCAATATGAATAGTTTTTGGTTTTTGGACAGAACTTTCTCATTGAGGAGTATGGCGCGGGCGATTCCGACTTCAGCCTTAATCACATGCGGCAGCAATGCCTGGGTGCGAAACAGGTTGGGAACGAATCCAAACAGTTCTCTAATTCCGCCATAAGAAGCGAACGTCACCTCCAGTTCGGTTTCTGGGAAGTTCGTCATGGGCTCACTTCTCCGACAACCGAGGTTTCCGGTGAACTTGTTTACTTCCTTCGGAGTCTTGACGCCTAGTAAGCTGAGTGGCCAGACATCCGGTTACGCTTTTTGCGCCTGAAACAACGGCGATTCCTCGCCTCTTCTGCTCCCCAATTCCGGCCGTACCTGTTCGCGCACGGCGCAGTACAACGAAAGACATAAAAACTCCTACCAAGCTTTTCGCTACAGGCGCGTTCTGAGTTACGGTTTTGGATTTATGGAAACTGAGTACCTTTCAATCGAGTTACAACACGAGCGTGAAAAAAAGTGTTGCCGATCAACACATCTCGAAGGGGAAGGTTTTCGAACGCCGGATGGTTGTCAGGATCGACAGAAACCCCGAAGCACCGTCTCTTTGCAGGTGCTTCGGGGGAAACAGTTCTACTTTGGTTAATGTGTGAGATTCTCGGGAGCACTCCGGTCGATAAGTGTCTTTCCGGCCTCACTCTTGGAAACTGCCGTTGCCTTACTGTCCGATTTACCTTTGGTCCGATTTAGCCTTCATCTTCCACGCTCTGACTAGACCAAGAAGCAGCAAGCCGCCTGCGACCAGCGTCAGATTCAACGGCTCGGGGGCGAATTGCAGGTCGTCGACTCCAAAGCTTCCAGTCGCTGAACTGATCGCCAATGACTTGATGTCATTTGTCGTGTCGTTGATGATGTAGTACGCATTGAAGGGAGTGGGGCTAGACGAAGGTACGGTTTCGGTAAAGCTGGCAAGCGCATTGCCGCTCGCGCCAAATACCGTCAAAGTGTCCGGGCGGCCGTCACTCTCGCGCACGCCAATGCCGACGATGTTCACGAGGTTGCTGAATGTAATGGTGATCCCACCCGTGATTCCACCCGCTGCCCCGCTTGATGTCGTGATCTCGTTCGGAGCGCTTTGAAGGCTGAACGGATAGGCGATCAGCGGGTTATTCGCCGTGTTGCTGGTAATCGACTGCACTCCCTGCGCGGCGTACGCGTTCGCGGCAACCGTGCCGAAAGCCGGTAAGTTGTCAAAGTTGATATAGGCGCCAAAAGTCGGTGAGAGAGTGACACCGGTAAGTGGATTAAAATTTGGTGATCCCATGGTGAGAGTTGCCCCCCGGCAGAAGCAAGCCGAGACTATCAGTGCGGCGTTGAGCAAAAGCGTTTTCTTCATATCGTTAATTGAAAGTCCTTTAAAAATTGTCAAAGACCCAGACGGTGCCGAGCCTTTGCCGGCGCCGTCTGGACAAATTACTCTGAATACGCGAAGGATTATGGGTTACCCTGTCCGGAAAGGAAATCCAGATTGTAATTCGCCTGCAGAGCGTTGGGCGGCCCCTGGAAAACCAGCGTCTGGGTGATGCTTTGGCCGGGGTTGAGGAGCCCATTGGAAAGAAAAACGCGGAGGTAAGGATCGCCCGTGCTGGTGACTCCGCTGGCGTTTGCCAAGGTAACTTGAGGAGGGAGGCCGCGAGCAATGATGAGGAGATGCGTGTCCACAGCTACCGTGCTTTTGTTCGTGATGTTATAAACGTTCGTCTGCTGCGGTCCTCCGCTGCTGGAAGTCAGTTGAGTGTTCAACTGATTGGCGACATTCAGGAACTCCAGCCCCTGGTCGCGTCGTGCCAGAGGATCATTGTCTGCTATGGCAAGTCCGCTCGGCACGAACCCGTCTTTCGCGCCCAAAGCCGCGAGGTCCGGACGATAAACCGAGTAGGTCAGGTCGCGCGCGTTCGGCTGCATGGTGATGGTCGTTGAGTTCGGATCGTACGTGACGAAGGCGGGATCATACAG
>CAXTWT010000324.1:0-5116 GCA_964247955.1 uncultured Bryobacteraceae bacterium | reverse complement strand
GGCGCTGCTCAACACGGGCGATCCTGACAGCGCCGCTGCTGCTTTTGAGAAAGAATTGGCAACCAATGCAAACGACTACTTCGCCAATCTCGGCCTGGGGCAGATCCTGACTTTCCGTAAGCAGTTCCGTGATGCCGTTCCACCGCTTCGGCGCGCCTTGCAGGTTCGTCCTGCTTCGGCGGAAGCGGAACTTGCCCTAGGCGAGTGTCTCAGCGGAATGGGCCGGCACAGCGAAGCTCGCCGGTACGCCGAAGCTGCCCGTCAAGCGATGCCCCAATCACCCGAAGCTCATCGGGCGCTGGCGTCCGTCTACACAGGGCTGCACTTGACGCGAGACGCAGCACGGGAAAGCGCACAAGCGCAATCTCTGGAAGCGGCGGCAAGCGCTGCTGATCCTGGCCCGAAGCCGAACTCCCCTGCCCCGGATTTCGCGCTTCCCGACGCCGTGTCGGGCAAGGTGGTTCGTTTGAGCGAGTTTCGCGGCAAGACTCCCGTGTTGTTAGTGTTCGGCAGTTACAGTTGCCCGAACTTCCGGGCCTCTGCCGATGCACTGAAGGCGATGTACGAGACTTACGGTTCGCGTTTGCCGTTTTTGCTGGTCTATGTCCGCGAAGCGCATGCGAGCGACAATTGGCAAAGCACGCGTAATTTGAAAGACGGAGTAATCCTTCCTCCAGCGGCGACGCTTGACGAAAAAGAAAAGAATGCGACGATGTGCAGCCGCCGCCTTCATCTGCCCTTCCCCTCTCTGGTGGACGGGATGGACGGAACAGCGGAAAAGGCGTACAACGCATGGCCCAGCCGTGCTTTTGTTGTCGGCGCGGATGGCCGTATTCTCTACAGCACGCGCTTAACAGAACTGGATTTTCATCCGGGGGAGATGACGTCGGTTTTAGAGAAGGCGGTTGGAAACGACCGCGCCGCAAGAAATTAGAACACTCATGAGATTTACTAGACGAGAGCTTCTATGGCTGCTTGCCGGTTGCGGAGCTTCACCGCTGCTGGGGCGTCAAACGGGCAAAGAACAACCTGAGCCGCTTTTCATTGAAGTGCCGCGTTCGTCGAGCGGTATCGAATGGGTGCATGACAATGCCATGTCCCCCCTACGTTATCTGCCTGAAACGCTGGGGCCTGGCTGCGCCTTTCTCGACTACGACAACGACGGCTGGATGGATATTTACCTGGTGAACAGCGGCCCCTGCGATTTCTGGAAACCTTCGAAGCCGATCCGCAACGCGCTTTACAAAAACAATCGCGACGGCACCTTTACCGATGTCACCGAAAAAGCAGGCGTGAGCGGCGGCACATTCGGTATGGGCGTTGCCGTGGGCGACTTCGATAACGACGGCTGGCCGGACATGCTGGTCACCGCTTACGGCAAGTGCATTCTTTATAAGAACAACCACGACGGCACCTTCAGCGACGTAACGGAAAAAGCGGGCGTGACCACGCCGGGCTGGACAACCAGCGCTGTCTGGTTCGACTACGACAACGACGGCAGGCTCGATCTGTTCCTGTGCAGTTTCGTCGATTACTCGGGCGACCACAAATTTGAGTGCGGCGACAATAAAATCGGCAAGCATTATTACTGCATTCCACGCGTATTCAAGGGCACGGCCAGTTTTTTGTATCACAACAATGGCGACGGCACATTTACCGAGGTCAGCAAAGGAACCGACATCGCCAAGTCGCTGGGCAAGGGTTTGGGGGTTGTGGCTACCGATATCAATAACGATGGGCGCACTGATCTGTTTGTCGCGAATGACACCGTGCAGAACTATTTATACGTCAATCGCGGCCCCGGCCCGAACGGCACCTGGAAGTGGGAAGAGATCGCGTTGCCGGCGGAAGTTGCGTTCAGTGAAAATGGGCAGCCCCGCTCCGGCATGGGCGTTGACGCGGCGGACGTGAACGGCGACGGTTGGCAGGATTTGTTTGTCGCCAACGTCGATCAGGAAATGTTTTCCGTTTATCAGAACAATAAAGACGAAACGTTCCGTGACGTAGCGCACGCGGCGGGAGTCGCGCAAGCAACGCGCTTATTAAGCGGCTGGGGATTGAAGTACTTCGATTACGACAACGATGGCCGGATCGATCTGTTTCTGGCTAACGGCCACCCTGATGACATGATCGACCATTACTCTTCGCAGGTGAAGTACAGGGAACCGCTGCTGCTATTTCACCAGGGGGAAGATGGAAAACTCCGCAATGTCAGCGACATGGCTGGTCCGGCATTTCAGCAGCCGTTTCCCGCGCGCGGGTTGGCGGTAGGAGATTTTAACAACGACGGCGCAGTCGATGTGCTGGTGGCGAATAACGGCGGCGCTCCCGTTCTGTTAAAGAACAACGCCGCGAAGGGCAACAACTGGCTCGGCTTGAAGCTCGAAGGCGTCAAGTGCAACCGCGATGCGATAGGAGCGAAGATTTACTGGACCGCCGCCGGGAAAAAGCGCTCCCGATTGAAGAACAGCGGCGGCAGTTATCTTTCCTCGCACGACTGCCGCGAGGTGCTCGGCATCGGCAAGGCCGGAAAAATCGAGGAACTACAGATTCACTGGCCTGCTCCCAGCACGCAGGTAGATCATTTTACCGATCTACCCATTAACAAATACATCCGCATCACCGAAGGCAAAGGCATCACTTCCTGATCCGGTGCAAACTGCCATTCCGGGCGCTGATGTTCTGTAGCGGCAGGCGCTGAGGCATATCTGACGCCACTTAAAAAGTGGTCTCCATCGGTAGGACCACGCCTCATGTATTGAAAGAAGAGCGGCGCACAATGTGATAGAACGGCTAAGGAGAAGGTATTGTTTATGGTGAATCAGCAAGGCAGGCAGTCCGCATGAGATCCGCCCTCACTCGGAGAGATTTCCATCGGCTTAGCGCCCTGGCAGCGTTCGGCTCCGCAGGAGCGTTTGCCGCTTCCGGGCAGTTTCGTTATCCCTGGAAGCTGGGCGTGATTACGGACGAAGTGAGCCTAGATTTGCCAAAGGCATTAGGAACGTTCTTTCCCCAATACCAGCTTCGTTGGGCTGAGATTCGCAATGTGTCGCTCGGAGGCAAAAGCAGCTATGTGTATAAAAGTGCGACCACCGAGCAGCTAAAGCAGATCAAAAAACAATTGGATGAGGCAAACGTTCAATTGTCTGTTCTGGACACGGCGGTTTACAAAATCGCGCTTCCCGGTACAACGCCGCTGGGCAAAAACGCTAGTGACCTGCATCCGGCGCAGGGAGAATATAATCAGCAGTTGGAAGATCTCAAGCGGGCTGCTGAGGCGGCGCATACCTTGGGGACTAATCGGCTGCGAATTTTTACCTTTCTGCGCGTGGCCGATCCGGATGCTCTGTTCCCGCGCATTCTTGAGGAACTCGGCAAGGCTCTGGCCGTCGCGAAACAACACGATGTTGTTCTGCTGGTGGAAAACGAGTTTTCCTGCAATACCGCAACCGGCGCAGAATCCGCCAAACTATTCCAAGCCGTTTCGGATCGGCGTCTCATGCATGTGTGGGACCCCGGCAACTGCTATGAAGCCGGTGAGGAGCCGTTCCCCAAGGGTTGGAGCCAGCTCGACCCTACTCGCATCGGCCATATTCACCTGAAAGACGCCGAAGGGCATGCCTGGAAGCCGATCGGCGCTGGAAAAATCGACTTTACAGGCCAGTTTAAGGCTTTGGAACAAGTCAAATATTCAGAAACATTATCACTGGAAACGCATTACAAAAATGCCCAGCATGACATCTATACATCGAGTGTGGAGTCAATGGACGGGCTTTTCCGGGTTCTCAAGGAAGTTTGACGTTACGGCCACTGCATAGAAAGGATCAATCATGCAAAACAATGTAGAAAAACCAGAGCGACGCGCTTTTTTGAAAGCGGGCGCGGCAGCCTTGGCGACGGTCTCCTCGGCGCAAAGGATCTGGGGCGCCAATGACCGCGTTCGGGTCGCTGTGGTCGGGTTGAATGGCCGTGGGTGGAACCACGTGGCGGGTTATCACGCACTCCCCGGTGTGGAAGTGGCCGCCTTTTGCGATATTGATGAGAACGTGCTGCAAAAGAGGCTGGCGGGCGCGGAAGCGATGGGCATGGCCAAACCGCAGACTTATGTCGACTTCCGAAAACTGCTGGAAGACAAGAATATCGATGCTGTTTCCATTGCCTCTCCAAACCATTGGCATTCGCTGATGGGCATTTGGGCAGCGCAGGCAGGTAAAGATATCTACCTGGAAAAGCCCTGTTCTCACAACTGGTGGGAGGGCCGTCAGCTTGTGCAGGCGATCAACAAGTATAAAGTGATTTGCCAGCACGGCAGCCAGTGCCGTTCGAGCGCCGCGATCCGAGAAGCGATGGAAAAAATGCAGAGCGGCGCGATTGGCGACGTTTACTTTGCTCGCGGCCTTTGTTATAAATGGCGCGGCACTATCGGGCATGCTTCGCAGGAGCCCGTGCCGGCCGGAGTCCACTACGATCTGTGGACCGGACCAGCCCCGATGAAGCCGTTCACGAAGAACCGTTTCCATTACAACTGGCACTGGATCTGGGACACCGGTAATGGCGACTTGGGCAACCAAGGCCTTCACGAGGTGGATCTGGCTCGATGGGGCCTGGGAGTGACGCTGCCGGTGAAAGTTTCGGCTATCGGGGGCCATTTCCTGTTCGATGACGACCAGCAGACGCCGAACACGCTGACAGTCGCTTACGAGTTCAGGACGCCCGAAGGCAAAACCAAAATGATGAACTTCGAGGTACGCGGCTGGATCACGAACCATGAGGCGGAGATCGGAACCGACAAATTTGGGAGCGCGGATGTTCCGGCTGCGGGTCTGGACGACACTCGACCGGCAAAGCGGAAAAACGCGGAAGGGCCGGGCGCCGGGACGGGAAAAGCCAGCACCATCGGAAATCTGTACTACGGTAAAGAGGGATATCTGGCGATTTCGAACTACGATTCGTACAAGTCATTCCTGGGTCCGCAGGAGGAGCCAGGTACTGCGAAGCAGGCCCCGGTGAAAAATGAGCACTACCTAAACTTCATTGAATGCGTGCGAAGCCGCAAGGCGGAAAATATTCACGCTCCCATTCTTGAAGGCCACCTGTCAGCGACGCTGGTGCATTT
>CAXTWT010000323.1:0-5219 GCA_964247955.1 uncultured Bryobacteraceae bacterium | reverse complement strand
CTGAGCTTCACCCTCAGCAACCCGAACACGGCCACCTTCTTGGCTGTTTCCTTTATTGACAACCTGCCGGCGGGTTTGATTGTGGCTACCCCGAACGGGGTGAGCAGCACCTGTCCGGCGGGCGCGATCACCGCCCTCCCCGGGTCGAGTCAGATCGTGCTGTCGGGCGGCGGGATCGCTCCGGCCTCTTCCTGCCTCATCGCAGTGCGGGTGACCGCGACCGCCGTAGGCACGCTCACCAACACCACCGGCGCGATCACTTCCCCGCAAGGCGGCACCGGCAACATGGCGACCGCCACGCTCACGGTAAGTTCCGACGCTTACCAGCTCAACTACGCCTCGAACCTGAACATTGCCGACGGCGTGCTGAACCTCACCAACAGCGGCGCTTCGGCGGGCGCGAACGTGCCGATTGAAGGTTCCCAAAGCCTCGGCAACAGCGTTGGCGACATTTGCGCCAACGTGTACGTGTACGCCCCGGATCAGGAGCTGGCTACCTGCTGCACCTGTCTAGTAAGCCCCAACAGCCTGCATGCCTACCCGGTCATCTTCGGTCCTAACAGTCTGCTGTCCAACGTCAACAACACGACGGCGCTGGCTGTCATCAACCAAACGCATTCGGTGCTCATCAAGCTCCTGGCCGTGCCCGCCGGGAGTCAGGGCGGCACAGCGCCGACCTGCCCCAGTCCGGCCACGCCGGGCACGGGCGTAACCGGGGGCGGTGCCATTACAGGATTAGCTCCCGGCTTAATAGCCTGGGGCACGCACGCGCACCCGACCAACACAGCCGCTGCCGCCGTAACGGAGACCCGCTTTGTGCCCGCTACGCTGAGCGCCGGCGAACTGGGCAAGCTGACCGGCGACTGCCGGGCGCTGCTGACCTTCGGCAGCGGGCAGCAATGTCCGGGTTGTCTGCCGGGCGGCTTGGCTGCTCCCGAGGCGCTTACGCCCAAATTGCCCTGAACTAACTGGTGTGACTGGCCGGGCCTTGTGGGGACAGGACGAACCCACAAGGCCCGGTTGAGTGCTCAAAACATCTGCTGCGTGTTTTAAACTCCTATGGGGGTGGAAGTCGGTTACGAACTAACTTGTTAACGAGTTATCATTCATGCCTGCCCGACAACGGAAGGCTCCAGCGCGGTCTCTCCAATCTGCTGCCTCCAGAGAGCGTAGTAAAGGCCGGTGTGCGCGACCAGACTCGGGTGGTCACCCTGCTCCACAATGCGGCCTCTTTCGAGTACATAAATCCGCTCGGCATGCATCACGGTGGAAAGCCGGTGGGCGATCATAATCGTCATCACGTCCGACCGTTCCCCGACATCGCGAATCGTGCGGGTAATCTCTTCTTCCGTGATGGAATCGAGCGCGGACGTAGCTTCATCGAACACCAGCAAGCGCGGCCTTCGCAGCAGCGCCCGCGCAATGGAAAGCCGCTGCTTTTCGCCGCCGGACACTTTGACGCCGCCTTCGCCAATCAACGTATCGAGCCCTTTGTCGGCGCGGGCCAGCAGCGAATCCGCCGCCGCGCGATGCAGCACATCCAGGCATTCCGCATCGGTTGCTTCCGGACGCACAAAGAGAAGATTCTCCCGAATCGTTCCGGAGAAAAGCTGGGTATCCTGCGTTACAAAGCCGATCTGGGCGCGCAACTCGTCGGGATCAATTTGATCTGCGCTGATTCCGTTGTAGCGGACCACGCCGCTATCGGGCGGGTACAAGCCGACCAGCAGTTTCACCAGCGTTGTCTTTCCTGCCCCGGAAGGCCCGACGAAAGCAATCGTTCCTCCGCGTTGCAGGCGAAACGTCACATCGTGGACAGCGGGCCGGTTCGCCGTTCGATGTTGGAAAGTGACATCCGTAAATTGGAGTGACTCCAATTTGCCCAGCGGAGTCGGATTCGCGGGCTTCGGTTCCGGCGGAATTTGCAGAATCTCTTCCAAGTTATTGAGGGAAGCTTCCGTTTCCCGGTAGATATTGACAATGTTGCCAAGCTCCTGGAGCGGACCGAAAATGAAGAACGAATAAATAAAGAGCGAGAAGAATTGTCCCACGGTGATGCGCTGCGTAAAGATCAGGTACAGCATCAGAAACAAGATGCTCGTGCGCAGCAGGTTTACCGCTGTTCCTTGCAGAAAGCTGAGGCTGCGAAGGTAGCGCACTTTTTTGAGTTCCAGCTTCAGAATCTTGTCGGTAGTGGCATTCAGCCGATCGATCTCCTGCCGCGCTAAGCCCAGAGTTTTCACAAGCTCGATATTGCGCAGGGATTCGGTTGTTGATCCCGCGAGCGCCGTAGTCTCGGCGACAATCGTTTTCTGAATGGTCTTGATCTTGCGGCTTAATACGGAACTGATGCCGCCCAGCACGGGAATCGTCAACAGAAATGCGGGCGCGATAATCCAGTTCACGCGCAAAGCGTAGATCGTGACAAACACAACGCCGACCGTGGCTGTGAACAGAACATTCACAAAAGCTGTAATGAAGCGTTCAACATCAATCCGAACCTTCTGCAATTTGCCCAGCGTTTCGCCGCTCCGCTGATCCTCAAAAACGGCATAAGGCAGCGAAAGCGAGCGCTCCACTCCATCCGCATAAAGCTGCGCTCCGGTCCGTTGTGTGACAACGTTTACAAAGTAGTCCTGAAAATTCTTGGCGACGCGGGAAACAAACGCCACGCCGACAGCCGCGCTCAACAACAGACTCACGCCACGGATGAACTGCGCATGGGTGTATTGATGGAACTTGGTCGCGTAGTTGTCAATGATATAGCGAAAGATGTACGGATCGAGCAGAGAAAAGATCTGGTTCACCGCCGCCAGCAAAAGAGCCAAACACACCAGCGGCCAGTGCTTCTTGAGGTAATAGAGCAAAAGAGTCATAGTTTTTCAATCGTGCCAAGTTACAACGCTTGATGCAGCATGTTAAATCCCATTAATCAGCGTCCCTACACAAACACCTCTTGAAACGCGGATAACACGCTGTGGGTCCAACATATCGTGAAACAGTTAATTGCATCCTTTGCCTTGTGGCTGGCCGTAACCGGCGTCAGTTTTGCGCAGCAGCAGCATGAGCGCGACAGAGGTGAAGACCGCAGTAATTCCGGAGGTCATATCCCGGACAGAGGCCCCGCTCCCTATCACAGTGATGGCGCAGGCCCCCGTGATAGGGAAGGTCGTCCCGATCCGCAAGCACATAATTTCCGAGACGAGCCCGGACATCCCGAAGCACCGCACGTTCACTCTGATGATCGCTGGGTCGGGCATGATTCAGGTCCCCGAGACCCGCATTATCAGATTGCGCACCCATGGGAGCATGGCCGCTTTGGCGGCGGTTTCGGTCGCGATCATGTCTACCGGCTAGCGGGAGGAGGCCCACGGCGTTTCTGGTTCAACAATTTCTACTGGAGCGTTGCGCCCTATGACATTGCTTACGCTAATGGCTGGCTCTGGAACTCCGATCAAATTGTGATTTACGAAGACCCGGATCACCCCGGCTGGTATCTCGCCTACAACGTGAGGCTCGGTACTTACGTTCACGTTCAGTATCTCGGTTGAAACGCTTGTTGGCGTGCTTAATGCACTAGATGAAACTCCCCTTGGCGGGACAGTACCCAGGAAGCATGGCCGGACGCGTCAACTGCCGCGTCTTCTTCCAGGCCCATCTGCACTTCCTGATTATTCCATTCTGCAACCGGCGTCCAGGCGGAGAGTTCAATCGAAAACCAGCTCATCGGCAACACCGAAACATCGCCTCTGCCGGAAACACCTTCCTGTCGATCCCATAGCCCGATCAACGGTCCTGCGGCATGGCCGTGATCGCCGATCGGATGGCTGTAAATTGTTCCCTTGATTCCCGCTTCGCGCATGGCGTGGAGCGAGTCTTTGAGAATTTCATTGCCGGTGCGACCCGGACGGAGGCGTTCGAGCACAATATCCTGCAAACGATTTCCATTGCGCAAAGCCTGTTTCAAGCCGGGAGGCACATCCGTTTCTCCAGAGCGCAAAACATAACCCATGTGCTGCGTATCAGTGTTCAATCGCATGGCGGTAATGCCGAAATCCGTATGAAGAACATCGCCGCGCTCGATCACGATCCCGCCGCCTTTATGGAGGAAATCTAATTCCCGTCGGACACCGGCGCGTTGCACCATCACAGACGGGTGAAACCACGTTCCGAATCCCGCATCATTCACCTGCTGGCGCAGCCACCACACCACATCTTCGTCCGTCGTCTTTCCCGGCGTAATCACTTCATTCGAGAACGCGCGTGAAATGAGTTTGTGAACAACAGTCATCATTTCGCGATAAGTCGGGAGCATCTCAGGCACTCGCAATTCCTGATATTCGAGCGCCAGATTTTCCGCATGAACGACGCGCTTGGCGTTTTCCGGCCCGAGCGTGTCCATCAACTTTTCGTGCATCCCAACCGTCAATCCGTCGGAGAACGCATGGGTTTCTGAAATATCAACCGCGATGTTTTTCGGATGATGCGAGTCGACCAGCTTGCGCAACACCTGCCACTGCGAATCGCCGTAGATCTCATGACTGGGGGCATCGGGATCGCGGTAAACCGTGTACAGTCCGCCATTGGAATCTCCGCCCAGCGCAAAGCGTTCGACTGGTTTGGATGGCCCCGGATCATTAAACACATAGATAGTAGTCCGCCGCGCCGCAAAAACCGTGGGCGAGACCAGCGAAAAGAACGCAGGGTCTTCCGCATACTCGCGGCAGAGGACGATCCACATTTGAACGCCATGTTTCCGCATCAGCATTGGCAGATTTTGCTCAAGGCGCGTTTGAAGCCAAGCCTGCTGTAGGGCAGCTTGCTCTCGAAGAGAGCCTGGAAGCAAAGCAGAATCGGAGGCGAAAACAGCTTGTGTGAGTAGGATTGCAGAACAAAGCAGAGTTGCACAGGTTGGCGGAAGACGCATACGGTTAACTCAGAGTACCCGAATGTATAAACCCGTGTTAAGCTACTCAGCTAATTTCTTCGAAATGGGCTGTGGATTCGTTATAAGCGCAAACGGTTCCGGCGGCAATATCATAAAGCCAGCCATACACGGCCAAATTGCCCTTTGCGATGCCTCCCGCGACCGAAGGGTGGGTGCGAAGATGATTCAATTGCAGAACAATGTTCTGTTCAATCAAATGATGCATAAAAGCATGCTCATCCGTTCGGGGAGTCAACGCTTCCGCTATGCTCAAAGCCGTGTGAGCGTTATG
>CAXTWT010000322.1:0-5325 GCA_964247955.1 uncultured Bryobacteraceae bacterium | reverse complement strand
TAGGTTATCTCGTCACACCGCATCAAAGGCAGAAGGCGCTCCCCGAAGCTGTTACTCGATAGGGCAGACTGTGCGGGTAGTAGGTTGGGTTACCTACGGCGTGAACTCCGGAAGTTACTTTAACCTTTTAGAAGATATCTGCGTCAATTATCCAGACCCCAAGAATGCTCGGCCCACCTCGCACTTAACTACGGTTCGTAGGGACATTGGTTCTTATCGAGGCTTCATGCTTCAGCACCTTCCTGTAGGAACTTACTGGGAAGTTACCGGTGACCTAATTGACGGCTATGAGGCAGGAGAAGTTGGTTTTGACATTCATGTCACGATGGCGCGCGAGGTCACCCGCGAAGTGAACGAGGCCATTCGAAATGCAAAAGAGGGCTGTCGTAAGTGGCAAGAAGCGCATAGGGCTGAACTTTCCGCTAAGGCGCACGGTGGAAGTGTAGATCCTACCGTAGATACTAGCTGGCCGACGCCGAATATAGCTTGCGGGATTTGGGCGGTCGATACTGAAATCCCGCATGCAAGCGTTACAATGCGGAGACCGCCGTCCGAGAAGGCGCCTGAACCTACTGTTGTTGATTTACTGGTCGCAAATGGGGATGTCGGTCGCCAGACCATATTTGAACTGCCGGATGGTTCGTTTGGCCCGAGCGACTCGTATCCTGTGCTGATTAGCAAGGTAGAACCGTCGTTTACCGAAGAAGCTCACCGGGCCAAAGTTTCCGGCGTGGTACAGCTTTCCTTCGTGGTTGATGAGAACGGCAGACCAAGTCAAATCCGCGTGCTTCGATCACTCGGCTTTGGATTAGACGAAAAGGCTGTTGAGGCACTGGCAAGCTGGAGATTCCGTCCTGGTAGGCGAGCCGGACAGCCAGCCCCGACGTCTGCTAAGGCTGAAATGACTTTTAGAAATTTTTAGAACGCAAGAGTCCTACGCTACCGGTCCGCTGACGCTACTATCTTCTACGGCAGCGTATACGTGATGCCCGACGAAAATTGAACCGAGTTCTTTCGGAATCCGGGAGACGGATTGTTGATGAAAGAATCGGTAGCACCCAGCGTATAACTGATTTGCTTATAAATTGGAATGGTTACAGTGACATCGCCCGTTCCTGAATAAGCATTCAAATTTGACCAAGCGGGCGTGATGGATAAGCCTTCGTGAAACGTGATTTTATTTTTAAGCTTCCGGCTATATGCTTCCGAAAACAGTGAACTGACGAGATGCTGATTCTGAGATGACGTAAAAAAAGACTGGTTCTCAAAAACCAAAGCGGCCCGGAGGTCAAACTGTTCTCCCTCTGATTTCAGCACCGAAAAGCCGATGCCGCCGCCGAACGTCTGCTGCAGGTCCAGACCCTGCGAATAATCATGATCGAACCCGGCCTCGAAAAATGTGAAGAGACGCGGGCTGAAATACTTGTCCCGCTCTCCTTGCGCATGAAAAAGGGACGTTTTCACTGTCTGCGTATTTGGCTGATTCAACTCGCCGTAGGAGGAGGTAAACGTCAAAGTCGTGCGGGTCTCCGGGTCCATCCAGTTTTCTCCCGGTATGTCGCGGGAAAAATTCGCTGCACTGGTGTAGTTCTGATTCTGTTGTGTCGCACTGACAAACGCCAGGCCGACCGTTCCAGACCCTTTCCAGTTTTGATACCAGGTAGGACGCGACAGCACCACTTTTTCAAAAGTGGGCAGATCAATAACGTCCTGGGTGTTACTCAGCGGCAAGGCAAGAGATGGCCTATTGGGCACGGTACTGACCAGCACGTTCCCGTTTGACACGCTGACTGTGCCTTGGGGAACTTTCAACCCAGTCTCATCGGTGCGCAGCTTTACTCCCTTTTCAACCACTGCGAACTTTTGCGCGGAGTGCAATTCTTGGATCTTGCTCCAGTGAACTGTAACGTCCCCAGCCATTTCACTATGAAACAAGACAGTCGCTCCCGTAGAACGCCGTAGCTTGCCGATCAGCTTCTCTCCGTTTTTAAAAATGAGTACATCCCCGCTGCTTTGAGCTACGCAGGGAGTTGGACAATGAACAAGAACCGTACCCAGCAAAATACAGAAAAAGAAAAGTCGCATCGATTTAAACGAACTCGCGAAGTAAACTGACTCTCGTATAAATTAATTGGAAACCTGCGCGTTCGTAGTTGCGATGAGAAATACTACCAGGGAGCACCGAGACAGTCGCGAGATCACATCTTTCTTCCTGCGCCGACCCCAGCCGCGCCGTAATCAAGGACGACTGCCAGCCTTTCCGCCGCGCTCCGGCCATCACAGCATCGCCGAAGAAAAGGGCGACACGGTCCTGAAAGGATACCGCCGCGCCGCCCACAGGTTCAGTCTCGTCTGCGATCCAACACTGAGCATTGCGGCACATAGACGCCATGGTGCTCACCTGCCACTCGCTTATCGGCATTCCCTCCGCAAAGCCTTGGCTTACGACACGCGACCATAGCAGTTTCTCGTCGGAAGACGCCAGCCGCAAGGAAGGCCGCCGCTCAAACACTTCCTCTGACCCAATACGGCGGGCCAGCACATTGTTGAACTCCAGGATGCGGTATCGTCGGCTTTGCACAAAAGCAATGGCGGAATCATCGGCCATCGAACACAGATCGAGCGCACAGGAACTTCCCTGTTCGTGATAGAACGCTTCCAGTCGTTCCATCTCGTCCTCGGAAACTCTTCCGCTCATGCCGATGCCGGAGGCGTGCGTCATGGGCGAATCTGTCCCGGCAAACACCGCAGTTCCTCCCGCAATGGACTCGAAGGCAATCTCCGGAACGGCAGCAGAAGCCAAGCGCGCCATCTCCAGCGCATTCGCTGCCTCGGCTCCTTCCAGCCGAGCAGCCAAAATACGATCAGCACTGGAGAAAACCGGATGCATCAAAACGAATCGTGTCGCGTGCGCTAACTTATGGTACCCCCAGATTTAACCGTCTTACGTTAATATGATCGACAACCCCATGGGGTTTCTCCGGAATGTATGAAGCAGCACGTGCTGATCTGTGGGTTAATCGGCGGCGTTTTGATCACCGTTCTGAAGTGGACTGAATATCAGTTCCTGGTAATTGAACATTCCGTTGAAATTTACGGTGGACTGATCGCGGCGACATTTGCCGTTCTTGGTATCTGGCTCGGCACGAAGCTGACAGGAACGCGCCCGAAAGTTGTTGTGAAGGAAGTTCTTGTTTCGGAGGAGAAGTCGTTCATCTTGAACGAGAGCAAACGGGATGACCTCGGCATCACGCGCCGTGAGATGGAGATTCTGGAGCTGATCGCCCAAGGCATGAGCAACCGCGAGATTGCCGAGAAGCTTTATGTGAGCGAGAACACAATCAAGACTCATTGCAGCCGTACTTTCGAAAAGTTAGGAGCCAAGCGACGGACGCAGGCGGTGCAGCTCGGTAAAGAATTCGGCTTGCTTCCTTAAAACACTCACGCGAACGTATGATTTTTTCCTTTCGCGGCCAAAATCACCTAAAAGAATGACGACAGAGACCCTGGTTGACACGGTACAGTGTGTTCACGTTTACAGTCACAGGAGACACAGATGAAAAAAATCGTACTCACTTTCGGGCTGATTTCCGGCGCTCTTTGCTCACTGATGATGGCAGCCACCGTGCCGTTTGCGGACAAGATCGGCTTCGACAAGGCTCAGATTGTCGGCTACACCGTTATGGTGCTCTCGTTTTTGCTGGTGTTCTTCGGCATTCGCTCATACCGCGACAACGTCGGCAACGGCCAGATTACATTCGCTAAGGCGTTTGCCGTCGGGATCTCCATCACCCTGATTACGTGCGTCTGCTATGTCGTGACCTGGGAAATTCTTTACTTCAACGTCCTGCACGGCTTCATGGATAAGTATGCCGCCTACATGGTGGAAAAAGCCAGGGCCTCGGGCGCGAGTCCTGCAGCGGTCCAGGCGCAGATCCAGGAGCTGAAAAAATACAAAGAATTGTACGAAAACCCGTTCATCAACGCAGCGATAACGTTCATCGAGCCTCTCCCGGTTGGGCTCATCATCACCCTGATTTCTTCGGCACTCTTGAGGAAAAGGACACCATCCGCGAAATCGCTTTTGCCAGCATCCTACTGAACGTATTACCGCGAATCTGCTCCTCGCTCAGTCGTCTATGTCGGCCAACCGTCGGCGCTCTTTTGCACGCCGGTCTGTGCCGACGTAGTAACGTCTTCTACAAGCTTGGCCAGTCTTACCGCATGGTGGAAGTCGGGAACTGTTGATGTGTCATTCAAAATGTCGGTGCGCAGGGCTGCATACATACCGGCGACATTGACGGCTTCCTCCGGCAGCGATTCCATCTCGTTCTCCGGCACATGTTGCTGCTTGCCTTGGACAGACACGTGCAGCCGGCCGGATTGGAAACCTCGGAGAGCACCGCCATAAAGGCAAAGTACGCCTTTTTCCCCATTTACAATGAACTGAAACGTAGCGGTCTCAGGCGGCCGTCCACCGGCAGTTTCAACCGAAAGTGGAATGCCGGTTGCGAGACGCGCCTGTACCAGCATATGGTCAGGTATCGAGCGTGTTTGCCGGGAGTGCTCCTCACCAACTTCTACGATGGGGAACTGCGTCGTATTCATGGCATTGACGCCGCTGAACTCACCAAGTAGGGCGATAGCAGTATCCAGGGTGTGCGCTCCCTGGATGTTGATGAGCGTGACGCCGTTTGCGACATCTTCTGCGAAAGCCATCGCCCTTTCCACGTTCCGGCCAAAAGCTGCGGTAGTAGAAAGGATGCTGGCGCTGAGTGGCTGGCCGATTGCTCCCGAAGCCAGAAGGTCTTTTGCATGTCGCGCTGCGTTATTCATTCGCGTCTGTAACCCGATCGCTACATGAACACCGGCATCTTGCGCCGCCACAGCCAGCTCTGTCGATTCAGCTAAATTGCGACCCAGCGGCCACTCGCAATAGATGTGTTTTCCAGCTTCGAGAGCACTAAGAACTAACTCGCGATGGTCAGGAACTTTGACGCAGATGGAGACCAGATCGACGCCGGGATCTCTGATGAGATCCTGCCCAGTCCCGTAGCCAGCTTTGGCGTCAAACGCTTTTGCGGCGGCTTCCCCCTTCGCCTTGCTTCCCGACGCCACAGCCGCCAACTCAAAGCCGTCAAGCGCCTGTACTGCCGGCACATGCGAGATCTTCGCCCAGCCACGGTCTGCACTTGCTCCAATAATCCCAACTCCAATTGTTTTCGCCATGTTTTGTTTCGCTCACCATTGCCAGAATACAGCAATTTACTACTCCTCTCGGAGCGTATGAGCAGGGTCAATGTGGATTGCTCGCGCCGCCGGTTG
>CAXTWT010000321.1:0-5484 GCA_964247955.1 uncultured Bryobacteraceae bacterium | reverse complement strand
TGATGAGCAGTTTCGCCGTGGCGGGACTGATAGCGCCGTGAAAGTCAATAGCGATATCGATGTCTTTGCCCATGGCTTGCCGGAGTTCCGCGAAAACCTCGGCGGCGTGTTGGACCTCCGCCTGAGTTTCAATGTAGCGGGCTGGCCTCTTCTTCGCCACGCCGGTCTTGAAGGCGGTAAAGCCTTGCCCCTTCAATTGCTTCATTCCGTCGGGAGTGCCCGCATGCGCGTACACGCGAACACGATCACGGGTGGGGCCGCCCAGCAGTTCATAAACTGGCACGCCGAGCGCCTTGCCCTTGATGTCCCAGAGCGCCTGGTCAATGCCGCTGAGGGCGCTCGTGAGAATCGGGCCGCCCCGATAGAAAGCATGACGATAGATGGCTTGCCAGTGTTTGCCGACCGGACGCGGATCTTTGCCGATGAGGTATGGTTCGATCTCCTTCACTGCTTCGGCGCAGGTGAGGGCGCGGCCTTCGGTGATGGGCTCGCCTAAACCGGTGATTCCGGCGTTCGTATGGATCTTCAGGAAAAGCCACCGGGGCTTCACCAGGAAAGTCTCCAGCTTTGTAATTTTCAGATTGTCCTTGGGCGGAATCGGCGCATTGCGATTGAGTTGCGTTTGCGCATCCAATTCCGCAGCAGTGAGAGCGCACAAGCCGACAGACTTGAATGCTGCTGCGATGGCGTCTCGGCGGCTGGGCGAGGAAGAGTTTTGTAGAGGCATGGCTGATCCGTTCAGAAGCTTATCGCATCAGCAGAACGCCTTACAATCATTTCATGGCTGCTTCCGCTGTTGCCGATGAGATTTTAACGAAGTATGAGCCGGTGATCGGGCTTGAAGTCCATGTGCAGTTGGGCACGAAAACGAAGATCTTTTGTTCCTGTCCGGTGGAGTTCGGGGCCGCGCCTAATACGCATGTCTGCCCGGTGTGCCTGGGCATGCCGGGCGCGCTGCCTGTCATGAGCAGGCAGGCTGTCGAGTTGGCCATCGGCGCGGCTATCGCGCTGCGATGCAGGATCAATCCGTTCTCGCGGTTCGCCCGCAAAAACTACTTTTATCCGGATTTGCCCAAGGGTTATCAAATTTCGCAGTACGATCAGCCGCTGGCGGAGGGCGGCTATGTCGATGTAACGGTCGGCTCCGAAAGAAAGCGGATCGGCGTCACCCGCGTACATATGGAAGATGACGCCGGAAAAAGCATTCACGACGGATTCAAAGATTCGGACCGCTATACCTATGTGGATCTGAACCGGTCCGGCACGCCGCTGATCGAAATTGTCAGCGAGCCGGACATGCGCTCCTCCGATGAGGCGTACGCTTACCTGACCGAAGTCAAGCAGATGATGGAGTACATCGGCGTGTCGGACTGCGACATGGAAAAGGGTCAACTGCGCTGCGACGCTAATGTTTCGGTTCGGCTGCGCGGCGCGGAAAAGTTCGGCACCAAGGCGGAGGTAAAGAATCTTAACTCGTTCCGCTTTCTGAAAATGGCGCTCGAATACGAGATTGAGCGGCAAGTGGAGCTGATCGAATCCGGCGGACAAGTCGTGCAGGAAACGCGGCTTTATAATGCCGAGTCGGGCCGAACGGTCAGCATGCGCAGCAAGGAGCACGCGCATGATTATCGCTACTTTCCGGAGCCGGATCTGGTTCCGCTGCGCGTCAGCGAGCATTGGCTTCATGAGGTAAAGTCGAAGCTGCCGGAACTGCCTGCGGATCGGCGCGAGCGTTTTGTCCATGCTTATGGATTGCGCGATTACGACGCCCAGGTTCTGACATCCACGCGCAGCATCGGCGATTACTTTGAGCGCGCCGTGGCCGTCAGCGGAGATGGACGCGTGACCGCAAACTGGGTAGTGGGCGATCTGATGGGCCTCCTGAAAGCCTCCGGCAAAGAGATTGGCGATTCGCCGGTCAGCGCCGAGCACCTGGGCGAATTGGTCGCTTTCATCGTGAAGGGCGAGTTGTCAGGCAAGCTGGGAAAAGAAGTTCTGCCCAAAATGTTCGAGTCGGGCGAATCCGCGTCGGCCATCATGGATCGCGAAGGATTGAAGCAGATCTCCGATACCGGAGCTTTAGAAAAGCTGGTGGACGAAGCGATTGCGGCCAACCCGAAGCAGGTGGAGCAGTATAAGGCGGGCAAGACCGCGCTGCTTGGGTTTTTGGTCGGTCAGGTGATGAAGGCGAGCCGTGGTCAGGCGAATCCGGCTGCGGTGAATGAAGCTTTGAAGAAAAAACTTGGCTAGATTCGACCACGCATTTCATACAATAGGCTAAACAAACGGCCATGCCGCCGGTGGGTTCCCAAATAGGAGATATGGACACAAGATGAACGGCAAGCGCCTTTTCCCCCTTCTTTTCGCTTTCACTCCTCTGCTGGCGCAGACTTTGGATTCTTCGGTTTTCGCCGCGTATAAGTGGCGGAACATCGGCCCGAATCGCGGCGGACGATCTTTGACATGCGCCGGAAGTTCGCGCCGACCGAATGAATACTACTTCGGGGCGGTGGGCGGCGGTCTCTGGAAAACCGTGAATGGAGGCACGACCTGGAACCCCGTTACGGATGGACAACTGAGCAGTTCCTCCGTGGGGGCCGTTGCGGTTTCGCCCTCCAATCCCGATGTTGTTTACATCGGCATGGGTGAAACAGAGCTTCGCGGCAACATCATGCAGGGAGACGGAATTTACCAATCCACGGATGCGGGAAAGACCTGGAAGCGTGCGGGGCTGGAGAACACACAAGCGATTTCCCGCATTCGCATTGATCCGGCGAACCCGGACATTGTGTATGTTGCTGCGTTGGGGCATCCGTACGGATCGAATCAGGAGCGCGGTATTTTTCGCTCCATCGATGGAGGAAAGAGCTGGAAAAGAGTTCTTTACCGGGATGATCATTCCGGGGCTGTGGACTTGGCGCTGGACCCGGCGAACCCCAAAACGATGTTCGCTTCCTTGTGGGATGTTTATCGCACGCCCTGGCTCCTCAATGATGGCGGTCCGGGCAGCGGCCTTTTTAAATCGACGGACGGCGGCGATACCTGGAAAGAGATTACGGCAAATCCTGGATTGCCCGGCGGCATCATTGGAAAAATCGGCGTCGCTGTTTCTCCGGTCGATTCAAATCGCATCTACGCCATCGTCGAAGCGAATAACGCCGGAGTGTTCCGGTCGGACGATGGAGGGGGCCATTGGGCGCTGATGAGTCAGGACAGGCGAGCGCTGCAACGAGCTTTTTATTACTCGCGCATCTATGCCGACACTAAGGAGAAAGACACGATCTACGTCATGAACGTGGCGCTGCTGCGGTCCAAAGATGCGGGCAAGAACTGGGAACAGTTGAAGCAGCCGCACAGCGATAATCATGACCTCTGGATTGACCCGAACGACAATACCCGAATGATCAACAGCGATGACGGGGGAGCCAGCGTTTCGCTGGATAAAGGAGCTACCTGGACCGGGCAGCCTTTTCCGACAGCGCAGCTTTATCATGTTGCGGTTACGAAGGACACCCCCTACCATGTTTGCGGAGCGCAGCAGGACAACACAACGGTGTGCGTGCCCAGCGAAGCGGCGGTCAACCATCGTGATCCGCGCGCGCCTGCCGGGAGTTGGATGTACGCGGTCGGCGGCGGAGAAAGCGGCTATATCGCGCCGAGTCCCGCAGATCCCGACATCTTTTACGCAGGTAGCCAGGGAGCGCTGCTCACCAAATACAATCGCGCGACCGGCGCGGCTCAGGACATTCAGGTTTATCCGCTTTTCTTTTCCGGCATGCCGGCGTCCGCGCTCAAGGAGCGCTGGCAGTGGACGTTTCCTATTGTGTTTGCTCCCGGCAACTCGCATGTGCTGTATACCTCTTCTCAGCACTTGTGGCGGACCACGGACGATGGACAAAGCTGGGAGCGCATCAGCCCGGATTTGACGCGGGCTGATCCGAAAACGCTCGGCGATTCCGGCGGTCCCATCACCAAAGATCAGAACGGGCCGGAGATTTACGGCACGATCTTTACCATTGCGCCCTCCATCCAAGAAGCGGGAACAATCTGGACAGGCTCTGATGACGGGCTGGCTTACATCACCCGCGATGAGGGAAAGCACTGGACCAACATCACACCGCATGGCCTGCCGGAGTTCAGCCGGATCAGCATCATCGAAGCTTCTCCGCATGACCCCGGCTCGGCGTATCTGGCGGCCAAACGCTATCAACTGGATGATCGAAAGCCGTACATCTATCGCACGCACGATTTCGGAAAAACCTGGACAAAGATTGTGGAAGGGTTGCCGACAAACGATTACGTCCATGCGGTTCGGGAAGATCCCAAACGCCGGGGCCTGCTGTTTGCGGGAACGGAACACGGGATATTTCTTTCTTTTGACGATGGCGACCATTGGCAATCTCTCCGGTTGAATTTGCCCGATACGCAGGTTTCCGACCTGGTAAGAAAAGAGGATGATTTGGTAATTGCCACTCACGGGCGCTCGTTTTACGTGTTGGACGACATCACGGCATTGCAGCAGATCGATGCCCGGATGCTCAATGAGCCGCTGCATCTGTTCGCTCCCACGGAAGCAATCCGAACTTACCGAGCAGCAACGATTGACTACTATTTACAGAAGCCTGTCGAGAAAGTGACGGTTGACATTCTGGATGGGACGGGACAGGTCGTGCGCACGTTTACCGGAGTGCCCGCCGACGATAAGCCCAAGAAAGAGGACGAAGACGGCGAGTTTGGTTTCCATCAGCCCAAACCGCCGACCCGGAAAGCGGGCATGAATCGCTTTCAGTGGGATTTGCGCTACCCAGGCGCGGTTACCTTTGAAGGAATGGTCTTATGGGGAGCCCACGCCGAGGCCGGCCCTTTGGCTGTTCCCGGACAGTATCAGGTGAGAGTGACGGCGAACGGCGCCAGCCAGACGCAGCCGTTGATGCTGAAGATAGACCCGCGCTCCACTGTAACGCAGGCGGACTTGGAGGCTCAGTTCCGCGAGGCCATCAGAGTGCGCGATCAGGTAAGCGCGGCTGATGAGATGGTGATTGCGATCCGGCAGATCAACAAAGAACTTCACGACCGCGCGGAAAAGAGTCACGATGAAGCAATGGTTTCCGCCAGCGCCCGCCTGCGTGACCGGCTGTCCACCATTGAAGAAGAGCTTTACCAAGTCCGCAACCGGGCGAACGAGGACCCGCTGAATTTTCCGATCAAGCTCAACAATCTGCTGGCGGCGCTTGCTCGGAACATAGAAACCGGCGACAGAAAGCCGACCGATGGAGCCTTGGAAGTTGAAAAGGAACTGACGGAGCGGCTGGATAAAGTGCGCGCCCGTTATCAGGATGCGTTACAGACGGATCTGCCCAAAGTTAACGGATTGCTGCAGGAACGACACCTGCCGACCATTGCGGCGGGCGGAGGGGGAAATATTTAAGTAACCCCAACTACGGATAAGCTACGATCTGTCTGTTAACAATAGAGATGCTTGGT
>CAXTWT010000320.1:0-5504 GCA_964247955.1 uncultured Bryobacteraceae bacterium | reverse complement strand
AACAGCGGGCCGCCGCCGGTGCTTTTCACGCTAGGATCAGCGGCGGTGATGCAGGCCGAAAACTTCTTCGCTGAAAGCCTCCGAGCCTCGCAGATACTGAACATCAGAGCTATTATGCTGGTCGGCAGCCCCGAGCTGCAACAACTGCCTTCCGCGCTGCCGCCTTCGATCTTCGTAACGGACTACCTGCCATACTCCGAGATCATGCCGAAAACATCGGCGATTGTTCATCAGGGCGGAATCGGCACTACGGCGCAGAGTTTGCGGGCGGGACGTCCGGTTCTGGTTGTGCCGTGGGCGCACGATCAACCGGACAACGCAGAGCGGCTGCGGAAGTTGGGAGTGGGTCGCACGATTGGACGGTCCCGATACCGGGCGAAGGTCGTTGCAAAAGAACTGGAACGCCTGCTGCAAAATCAAAGTTACACGCAACGCGCGCAGGAAATTAGGGCGCGGATTGTCAGCGAGGACGGCGTAAGGTGCGCTTGCAACGCGGTTGAAGCAGAGCTAACTCGATGCAAACAACCATAGTAATATGTCTATAGTCATATAACTATGAAAACCATCCCGGCTGGAACATTCAAGACGAACTGCCTTGCGTTGATGAACGAGGTTCAAGCTAAACGCGAAACCCTAATAATTACTAAGCATGGCAAGCCAGTTGCCAAACTGGTTCCGGTTGACTCTGACAATGATGATATCTTCGGATTTTTGGCCGGAACGGCAACGATTACCGGAGATTTGATAGAGCCTATTGTTCCTCTGGAAGAGTGGGAATACCTCAAGTGATTCTGCTCGATACGCATGTTGTCGCTTGGCTCACAATTGATCCAAAACGCCTATCGCAAGCGGCAGTACGCGCCATTCGGGACGCTAGGGCAAGCGATGGTGGCCTTGCCATTTCCAGTCTGACTCTTTTTGAACTTGCGCAAATAATTGTCCGAGGCCGCATTCAAACTACACGGCCTTTGGAAGCATTCATACAAGACGTAGAAACACGCTTCGTTGTGAAACCGGTGACTGGCCGTATTGCGATCTTATCGGCCCAACTCTCGGATAGTTATCCAAAAGATCCGATTGACCGGCTGATTGGCGCAACCGCGCTGGCAGAAGGCATGCCGTTAGTAACAGCCGATGGAAAGATACGAAGTTCTCACGATGTGCAAACAATCTGGTAAGAAGCTTTATTCTCGTTTCTTTCGCACTAAACGGCGGGCTTTGCGGACCACGCCGGGAGTGCTCGCAAACGCTTCGTCCACCAGCGCTGATTGTTGATCGTTGTGTACTTTGTGCGCGCCGGCGGCAGGACTGGCGGCTGCCGGACGGCCCACATAATGCAGTTGACGCCTGCTGGATGCCGTAGTTTTCGGATTAACAAGAGGCTGCATTTGTTCTTCCACAAAATACCAAGCGCCCATGTTTTCCGGCTCTTCCTGCACCCAGAAGATTTCGGCAGCGTCCGAGTAGCGGCGCATGATGTCGGTCAGGCGCTCCAGCGGAAACGGATACAGTTGCTCCATGCGAATAATAGCGATGTCGCTACGGCCCAACTCTTCCCGCTTGTTGACTAAGTCGTAGTAGATCTTTCCGCTGCACAGCAGAATGCGGCGGACGCTGTTGCCCAAATACTGAGGATCACTGATCACTTCCTGGAAGGTTCCGCTTGTCAGCTCTTCCAAGCGCGAGGAAGCCTTCGGATAGCGCAGCAGGAACTTGGGCGTAAAAATGATGAGCGGCTTGCGCATGCCGCGCCGGTCATTGCCGCCGTACATTTGCCGCCGCAGCAGGTGAAAGTATTGGGCCGGAGTGGTGCAGTTGCAAACCTGCATGTTGTTTTCGGCGCAGAGTTGCAGGAAGCGCTCCATGCGTCCGCTCGAATGCTCCGGGCCTTGTCCTTCGAGTCCGTGCGGCAGCAGGAGAACGAGGCCGCTCGGCTGATTCCACTTGGCTTCAGCGGAAACGATGAACTGGTCGATGATGATCTGCGCCCCGTTCACGAAATCGCCGAACTGCGCTTCCCACATCACCAGAGTCAGCGGGTCGGCCACGCTGTAGCCGAACTCGAAGCCCATAACCGCATACTCGCTCAGGAGACTATCGACGGTTTCGAATCTCGCCTGGTTCGGGCGGAGGTGCTGGAGCGGAATGTAGGATTCGCCAGTTTCATAATCGGAGAACTTCAGATGCCGCTGCGTAAACGTGCCGCGCGCCACATCCTCGCCGCTTAAGCGAACCGGCGTGCCATCCAGAATCAGGCTGCCGAAGGCCAGCGTTTCGGCAAAGCCCCAGTCAATGGGAGCATTTTTCAAAACTTCCCGGCGTTTTTCAAGCAAGCCTTTCAGCTTGGGATGAAGATTGAAACCTTCCGGCAGCGTGGTGCAGGTCTCGATGACCTTCGCCAGCGTGCTGTAATCGGCGGCGGTGGGCGGAATGGGCTGATGCACCTGCTCGAACGGCGCGTCGGCAAACTCTTCAATTACGAAATCTTCGCGGCGCTTCTTGGACTGATCGTATGTTTCGTTCAGCTTGCTGCGCGCTGCGCTACGAAGATTGGCAACATAATCTTTGTTGACGAACTTTTCGCGGATCAGACGTTCGGAGTACTGCGCCGTGACGGTCGGGGTCGCTTTGATTTTGCGATACATGACCGGCTGCGTGTAGCTCGGATCGTCCGCTTCGTTGTGTCCCTGGCGGCGATAGCCGATAATGTCGATGAACACATCCCGCTTGAAGCGCTGGCGGTAATCGTAAGCGAGTTGCGCGGCGCGTAGGCAGGCTTCCGGGTCATCAGCATTGACGTGGAACACAGGCGCTTGCACGGAAAGGGCAAAGTCCGTGGCGTAGACGCTGCTGCGGCTGTCAAGAGGATTAGTGGTAAAACCAATCTGATTGTTCGTTACGATGTGAACGGTGCCGCCTGTGGTGTAGCCTTCCAGTTGCGACAGTTGCAGCGTTTCGGCCACAACGCCCTGTCCGATCAAAGCAGCGTCGCCATGCACGAGAATCGGGATGACGCGCGCTCTTTCGGTGTCCCCTGCCCGATCCTGTTTGGGCCGGACTAACCCTTCCACAACCGGATCAACCGCTTCCAAATGGCTGGGGTTGAAGGCCACTGAAACGAGGACTTCCTTGCCGGTGGTGGAGCGATGAATGCCGCTCGCTCCCAGGTGATACTTCACATCGCCGGAGCCTTGTACGCTTTCGGGATCTGGTTCGCCTTCGAACTCCGAGAAGACTTGCACCATGGACTTGCCGACGATATTGGCGAGAACATTCAACCGTCCGCGATGCGCCATACCGATCACGTTTTCGAGAACGTTGTCGTTGGCGGAGCGCTCCAGGATTTCATCCAACACAACAATAAAGCTTTCCAGTCCTTCCAGACCGAAACGCTTTTGGCCGACAAAGCGGGTTTGCAGGAACTGCTCGAACTCCTCCGCCTGCACCAAGCGATTTAGAATGCGGTGGCGAACGGAGTCTTCCAGTTTCCAGGAATTGGTGGTCGCTTCCATGCGGTCCTGGAGCCACTGCTTCTGCTCGGGGTCCTGGATGTGCATGTACTCAACGCCGAGGGAGCCGCAATAAGTCGTCCGCAGTCGGTCAAGGATTTCGCGCAGCGTTTCAAACGGCTGCATGTAAGAAGCAATCGCGCCGCTTGGAGCTTTCACCGCGCCTGCGAGAAAGGGCCGGTCCAGATCCCAGATGGACAGGCCGTAAGAAGTGGGATCGAGTTCGGGATGATAAACCGGATCGCTTCCCAGCGGATTCGTGTTTGCCAGCAGGTGGCCGCGTGTCCGGTAGGAGGTGATCAACTGAATTACAGCCGCTTCCTTGGCAACATCCGTGTTGACCGCGCCATAGCGGGCGGGCGAGATCTGCTGATCCGCCTGCCAGCGAATCGGCAGATACGGAATCTTCAGGTCGCGGTAGATTTCTTCGTAGAAGTTTTCTTCGCCCTGGAGCAGTTGCTGCAGCTTCGCCAGAAACGCGCCGGACTCTGCGCCCTGAATGATGCGGTGGTCGTAGGTGCAGGTAATCATCAGCACCTTGCTCAAGCCGAGCAGAGCGCGAGTTTCCTCGCTGGCTCCCGCGAACTCGGCAGGAAAATCGATCGCGCCCGTGGCAATGATCGCGCCTTGACCCGGCACGAGACGCGGCACGGAGCCGAAGGTGCCGACCGTGCCTGGATTCGTGAGAGAAATCGTGGTGCCCTGGAAATCAGGGAGTTGCAGCTTGTTAGTGCGGGCGCGGGCCACAATATCGTCATAGGCAGCCGCGAACTGCGCAAAGGTCATTCCGTTCGCATTCTTGACGTTCGGGACCATCAAGGATCGGTTGCCGTCCTTGCCCGCCACGTCGACAGCCAAGCCGATATTGACTTGATTGCGGACCACACGGAATGGCTCGCCGCTGTTCTCGGCAAAGGCGTGGTTCAAAGCCGGATTCGACTTAAGGGCTTTCACAATCGCCCAGGCAATCAGGTGCGTAAAGCTGAGTTTGCTCTTGCCCGCCAGGGCACGCTGCTTATTGATCAGGTTGCGGTTTTCCTCCATCACCCGCACCGGAATCTGGCGCTGTGAAGTGGCGACCGGGATCGACAGGCTGGCAGTCATATTTTCCGCAATACGGGCCGCTACACCGCGCAGAGGAACCAGTTGATCGCTGGCGCCCACGGCTTTGGATTCCTGCTTAGCGGGCTGCTGCGCTCCGGTGCTGCGCGTGATTTCCGCTACGCCGGGCGCGGCAGAGGGGCCGACGTTTTCGGCAGAATGCACAGTTGTTTCCGCCTGCATGGGAGCAGGGGATGAGGGCGGATCGCCTCGGGGCGGCTCAGGAGGCGCAGGTTCGCGTTCGGGAATAACAGGAGAAGGCGGCTCCTCGCGCGGGGCTTCAGAAGGAGCAGCGTCACTGTCACTATCACCGGCAGAAGCGGCCTGACTATGGCCATTGCCGAAGAAGCTGGTCCAGCCTTCGTCAACGCTCTTCTTGTCAAATTGGTATTGATGGTAAAGTTCTTCTTCTAACCAGCTATTAACACCCAACGCGGGGTTTTCTGTTTGCAGCATGTCCGTGATTTGAGATTTGGTCAAAATGCGGGGAGCCTGAGACAGTTCCTTGTTCCTCAGGTTTAGTTTGATTCCGTCTCTTTATTGTAACGAAATCCACATCCATTCCACCCGAAACCCGACGGGAACGGAGCAGCGTTTTCGAGTTGTTACCGCACGTCCATGCACAAAAAGAGCGGCTACCTTTGTGAAGGCGCTTTCGTATCATTTCTGTTGAGACGGCACAAGGCCCGACATCTGCTTCTCGACTTTGTTCCAGCCACTTTTCCGGTGAACCGCGTTTCACAATCTCAGTTTCCGTATCGCCGACAATCCACCCGCAATACGGAAGCACTGATAAGTGTTAAGTCACGGCATTACCGCAGCGCACAAAAACGGCGTACTAGGCAAACCGACTACGTGAGTCCAGCCTTTAAAAGCTTTCGCTGCGCTCGTTTC
>CAXTWT010000319.1:0-5506 GCA_964247955.1 uncultured Bryobacteraceae bacterium | reverse complement strand
GGCCTGCGAACGCTGCACACTGCTCGACCTGTGTCCTACCGGCCAAGCACGGATGGGTAATGCAAGTTAAGTAACGAACGATTCTTTTCCGGTACGCTGGAGGTATGGCGACCGGCACACAACTGCTGACTCCCGAGGAATTTGAACGCTTCTACGCCCATCAGGACACTGCTTACGAGTATTGGTTCGGCGAGGCGCGACCGAAATCCATGCCTACAACCCTGCACGGCATTGCTCAAAAAACTGTAACGAACCTGCTTGACCAACTCTCTTATTTCACCGCCACCGAAGTAGACTTGCATATTGATCCCAACTGGCGGCCGCGTCCTGACATTCTAGCTTCTGTCGCAAAACTCCCGCGACCGTACCCGGTCACGCCGGATGGCTTATTCGTGGTCGAAATTCTCTCGCCCGATGATCGATGGAAAGATGTCCATGAGAAGTTCGAAAATTATAGCCGCATCGGTATCTATCTCGTCTGGTTTATCGACCCGGACGGCCGCACCGCTTGGAAGTGGGATCATTCCCGCCAAAGCATCGAACGAGTCTCTGCCCTCGCACTGCCGCACGGCGATTCACTCGCCCTCACCCAAATTTGGGAACGACTCGACCGGGAGATTTAAGAAAAACTTTTCTCAAAGTGACATTGCCTGGGTTGTTATTTTAATAACAGGGTTTATCTCCTATGCCGCCCAAGTCTGATGGTTCCTTAACATGGCTGGGCAAGTATTTGTCGCTGGCGCTTACGTTACCGGCTTCGGTGGCGGCAGGCTATCTGTTGGGCCTGTTTGTTGAGCACTGGCTGCATTGGCCGATTTTGCGCGTTATTGGAATCTTATTGGGAATGGCGGCAGGTCTTACTCAGATCCTTCGCGAGCTTTCCCGCGACGAGAGCCGAGAAAAGGCGCGCCGATGATCTACGGTCAGCGGCCGATGTCGGTTCGTCAGCTTTACACCTTGACAACCGTCGTCAGCGTTCTGGGTATGGTTGTCTTCTTTGTTCTTTATGGGTTTCGTCCGGCGCTGGCGTTTTTGCTGGGCGCTGCCGTTTCGCTAGGCAACTTGTGGCTTTTCTCCTGGCTGACGCGTGCCATTGAGCCGGGTTCCCGCAGTCAAAAGCCGTGGCAAGCGGGCGCTTTCGTGGGGCGCTACTTGATTCTGTTTACCTTCGGCTATGTTATAGTCAGGTTTTTGGGCGTCAGTCCTTTGCCGGTCGTTCTTGGTTTGTTTGCCAGCACGGCGGCGGTTCTTCTTTCTTCCCTACTGGAGTTAACGGGAAGCATGCTTGGTTCGCGACGCACCTGAATTGATGTCACACGAACTTTGGATTACCGGTCTGTTCAATCGCTTGCTTGCAGGTCCGGCAAACGCTTTCCTCAACGTTATTGGTTACCCAGCGGGCGATGCCGCCCATCCGTGGACCGATTGGCTGGTGTGCGAGATGGTTGTGGTTTTGTCCGTTGTACTGCTATTTGCTTTTCTGCGCAGCCGTTTGTCTGTGGATCGCCCCGGCAAGTTGCAGCATGTCTTTGAATTAGTTTATGAGTTCGTGCGGGCCTCAGCGGAGGAAGTGGTCGGCCATGACGGCCCACGCTATATGGCCTTTTTCGGCACAATCTTCGTGTTCATTCTGTTTATGAACCTGATCGGCCTCATTCCGGGTTTTGAGTCGCCGACCATGTATCCAATGGTGCCGCTTGGCCTGGCGGTTGTGACGTTCCTCTTCTATCACGGCACGGGCTTACGAGCGAATGGGGCTGGGTACATCAAGCAGTTTCTAGGCCCCATGCTGTTGATCGCTCCCTTGATGCTGCCCATTGAGATTGTGAGCCACTTTGCGCGCCCGCTTTCGCTGACAGTTCGTCTTTACGCCAACATGTTTGCGGGAGAACAGGTTTACCTAACCTTTATCTCCCTCACGAAGCTGATTATTCCTGTTATTTTTATCGGCTTACACATGTTTGTGGCGTTCCTGCAGGCTTATATTTTCATGATGCTCGCAATGGTTTACGTGGGCGGGGCTGTTTCGCACGAGCACTAAGGATTTTTCAACGCCTCCAGTGTGAGCGCCCGGCGTCCCAACGCACGGTGTCGAACCACCTCCTGGCGGCAATTTACATAGGAGAAACAATGAAGAGTAAACTTGTATTTCTTGTCATGACCATCATGGCCTTAGCAACCCCGATCTTTGCTCAGGATCAGGGCGGCAATGGCGGTAATGGAAAGATGCACCTCGGAGCCGCTTACCTGGCAATGGGCATCGCTTCGGGTCTTTGTGGAATCGGCCAGGGCCGCGCGACTGCTTCGGCTGCTGAAGCCATGGCGCGCAATCCAGGAGCGATTGCCGCTATCCGAACAGCGCTGATTATCGGTCTGGTGCTGATTGAATCGTTGGCGCTTTACACGCTGATTATCACGGTTGTTGTCGGTAAATAAATCAGCTAGGTTTATTAACAAACAGGGCCTGTACTCGCTTCGAAATGCTGGTACGGGCCTTCTAATTTTGTATGAAACTACAAGGCATCTTCCCCGCCCTCACGAGTTCGTTCGATTATGCAGGCAATCTGTACAAAGTCAAAGTTCTTCATAACATCCAGAAGCTAAACGAGATTGCGCTGAGTGGCTATCTCGTCTGCGGATCAACCGGCGAGACTCCGCTTTTGAGCGTGGAAGAACGCCTTCAATTGATGGAATGGGTGCGCGAGGCGAGCGCGGAAGGTAAAACCCTGATTGCCGGGGTCGGCGCGGAAAGCGTACACGAAACGGTGCGGGTGGCCAATCGCGCTGCGGAGATTGGATTTCACGCGGCGCTGGCTTTGACGCCGTTTTATTATCGACAGCAGATGCACCGGCCTGACACACAAGCTCTGTACTTCCGGGCCGTGGCCGACAGCTCAAAAATTCCGGTGATCCTGTACAACATTCCGCAGGTGACAGGTTATGCTCTTCCGCCGGAAACAATTGCCGAACTGTCGCATCACCCGAACATTATCGGCATGAAGGACAGTTCCGGAAATCTGGAAAAATTGAAAGAAACTACCCCGCTGGTGAAACCGGGCTTTCAAATCATGTCAGGGTCGGGCGGCAACTTTGGGGAAGCGTTACACATGGGCGCAAGCGGCGCGATTCTTGCCGTTGCCAATGCTCTGCCCTATGCTTGCGTCACGATTTGGGAAGCCTTTCGCACCCGGCAAACCGAAGCGGCGCAAGATTGGCAGATGCGCATTCTGCCGGCAGCGAAGGTCTTAGCCGGTAAGTACGGCGTTCCCGGCCTGAAGTATGCGATGGATTTGATTGGCTATTATGGCGGTCCGCCACGGCTGCCGTTTACTCCTCCTTCAGCGGAGGCAAAGCGGGAGATCGAAGAAGCTTTCGAAGGGTTGCGCAGTTAAGTCCGCCGGCAGTTGTGCTTTAATACTGCGATTGCATGCGTACAAACGATTGATATTTTTTATTAGATCTAAAGCGTCTGCCGTACTAATTTTCCTTTCGAAAGGACTCGTTCCGGCTAGATCCTGCGGAGACGTTGAAGACTCCACGCGGCTGGGGCTGGAGATGGTCTCACGGTAGTAAAAGCCATGACTACCAACAGTGATGTACGTGATCCCGCGAGGCATCATGGTGAGGCGCGCCCCTTTAACCCCGATGGAAGCACCTACACCCGACTTTGAAAAATTCAGCCGGAATATCCCGAAGCTTGCACTTCGACGGAAAGAGAATCCCATTTGGTTCAGTATAAAAATGCACTTATAAATCAGGCCCTCGCCTCTATCCATTAAAAGGGAACATGGATGGAGAAAGGTTAGCCGTTATCTCGTACGTAGAGTAAGCGTTCAGTCAAAATTCGCCGTTTCAGTCTATATAGCAGAAACGCACTTCAGGCTAAAAACGACGTTATAGTCTGGTACTGGTGTTCCTATGACCGCTACTTTGCCGACGCAAGAACAAGTGGATAAAGTCGCTCGTGAGTTTGCTCCCGATGTGGTTCGTATTCGGTTCAGAGTGGCGCTGGATCGGCGGAACACCCGGCGATCTATTTTCGAGTGTTGTTAGCTAATCCCGCGAGCCGTGGAGACCGATTTGCGGACATAACAGGGCGGGTCAGGGCCGCATTATCCGATCAACTAGGGCTGGCATCCCTAGACCATACCCCCTATTTCCGCTTTCGCAGCCAGAGTGAGCAACCCAGCTAAAAGATACAGCATGGGAATAGCCCAGGATTTATTGCAGCAGGCCGGTCATCTCGCCACCTACGAAGAGAACCCGACGCAGGCAAGCCTACGCCGAGCCGTCTTAACTGCTTACTACGCGCTATTTCATCTTCTGGTCCAGGATGCAACTCTGCGCTGGCAAGGATCACCGGAGGCCCGCAGCGGTCTGGAACGAGTTTTGACCACGGGCCAATGAAAGCTGCTTCGTTGCAGTTCTGCAATGTTGTCAAGCAGCAAAATGGGGAACAGTGTCAAAATTGATGCAGGCGAACATGCGTGTCTTTGTGTCATCTTCCAGTGAAGATCTCGAATTGGTCCGAGATCTTCAAAATGCCTTAGAACGACGAAACATTCGGACATCGTCTATGCTTGACGTCCAACCCGATGAATCCTGGTCTTTAAAAGTAGAGCAGACAAGCGTCAATGCCGACACCGTTGTTTTTCTGCTTGGGCCTGGAGCTTCTGCGAGCCCTTAGTTGCAGGCAGAATGGCAAGCTGTGTTGCGCAATGACTGGGATGCAAAGAAACTGATGATCCCTGTGCTTTTGGGTGGCCAATCACCATCGCAGCTTCCGAAGTTCTTGGCCAATACTCACCCAATCGTTGCAACAAACTTCGATCAACTCGTTGCACAAATTGAGTATGTCATACAGAGTCCAAATGAGATACGAGTTTCAGGCGTCTCGGAAACGAGTAGAGCCGAACAAAGAAATCGACTCGAGGATCTCAAGACTTTCGCCGAGGCGTTAAAAAGCGGAGCCGAGCCTGACGGGAGCACGATCAGCCTCTCGTGAGCTATCGGGCTAATCCGGCTTATGAAAAGTCGGTTTTCATCAACTGTCCCTTTGCTCCCCAATTTCAAGATCTTCTGCTGGCGATGGTGTTCTCGGTAGCCTCACATGGGTTTGCACCTCGTAGCGCTCGTGAGAGTGTAGGAGTGGCAGAGCCACGCATGTCAAGAATTCTGAAGATACTTTCAGAATGCAACTATTCCATTCACGATCTCTCACGGTACTCAGGAGAGGGCGTTGATAATCTCTCGAGATTCAACATGCCGCTTGAGCTTGGGATGGCTGCCGCACTGCGATTTGAACAACTCGGATCTGAGCGTCCTCATAATTGGCTGGTCTTAGTTCCCGAAGGCTTCCTCTATCAACGGTTTGTTTCAGATCTCGCAGGGTTTGATCCAGGAAAACACGCGCAATCGGTCGAATCCGTGATCCGCGAGGTTTCAGCTTGGCTTCGGCTCCAGGACGACGTAGTGGCCTCTCCACCTTCTGCGTTAGAAATTTTCA
>CAXTWT010000318.1:0-5515 GCA_964247955.1 uncultured Bryobacteraceae bacterium | reverse complement strand
CTGCCGCTGCAACGCCCCTCAGTGAGCAGTGTTGGGTGTAAACCTGGCAATTTGAAACTGACAAACTTCCACCGACGGTTCGTCGAACGTTAGAGCAGCTCTTGTCTTGGAATTAACGCAGCCTTGGCGTTTTGAGATTGAGAAGCACGTACAGGATCTTAAAGGAGTTGCTCCTGCGATTACTCGCGGCGGTCGCGAGCCATTCTGAGATCAGTAATGTCACGTATTAAGGCGTCACGCGTTCTCGCTTGCAGAACATTTCTATCCAGGATTTGTTTGATCTTGTCAATCGACTTGTTCAGCTCGCCTTTGTCAAACTTCCCTTTCGTCAACTTACGATCAAAAGTTGACAAGTGACCCTGGGCATCACTGTATCGCTTACGCTGATCTTCTTTCGCGTGCTCCAGATCAGAAGCCATGCGCAAGTCACTCTGTGTGCGATCTACAAGCACTCGCAGATTGGAAGGCATTGCGGGATCACGATAATACTGGAAGCCGCCATTCCCAGCTGCGCTGGTTGTAACGGCACCGACTAGAGTTAACCCAACACCTAGGAAAACGGCAATAATAGTACGGTCAAGTAATCTCATTATGAAGCTCCTCAGCAGACTTGCTAGTAAGACGTAACTGTATGCTTTCTGATTCCCCCAAAGGGCAGTAGCCCCGATTAAATTTTATTGACTTTTGATCGGTACGTCCGCACTCAATGGAGGAAACCTCGCAGAAATGGCCTAGGGATAGAGGCGACCAGTAAAGATCGCTCGAAGAGCCGATGTTTGCTCCAATGTGCCGGGTGGTGCTGCCGATCATCACTCGAACACTGAAGAAGGTGGAAAGCTCATAGGACACATGAGCGATACTGAATACCGGACTGTAAAGCGAACAGGAGCTTGGCGATTGGAATCCGCGCAGAGTGGCTTGCTAAAGAGCGATCCCAGCCAGGATGCTCCAGGCAAACAAGCCAACCGAGAGGACAGCTGACAGGCTGGTGCTGCGGAGCCAAGGAAGCAACCGTCCGGACCGAGACAAAGATCCCCAGCATACCTCCCGCGAGTGAAAGGAAAACAATGATTCTTACCCCATAGATCACGTTTCCAGCGAGGCCATTTTCCGTTTTCATAGCGGCATACCTTTCCTTTCTCCTCCCGGTCAGGTAAACAATCAAATGGGACAAACCGATGCAGACCGGCGCCGCGCCAATCCATGGCAAACCCTGCGGAATCCCTTGTGTCACGGGCGTGGGATGAGCGGGCAATGCGCTAAGCGTCACCAAAGTTCCTACCTCCAGCGATACCCAGATCAGACCAGCCAGCAGAAGAAACCATTGCAGATTCCAGATGCTGCGCCGGACCTCCTGTTCCAGCAGCGGCAAATCGACGCCTTTTTCAACGGCAGCCAACCGTTCGCGGTGAATCATCGTTCTTTGCTGGAAGTGTAACCATTGGCGAAATGCGAGATAACCAATCGCCGCCACGATGACAATGGCGATTTCCACAAAGATGTTCGAAGGCTGCTCGAAAAACAGCGTTATCGACCAGCCTTCGAATATCTTCTGAGTTTGTATGAAGCGAAGGTGTTTCGCACGGCTGTAATGTTCTTGCGAAATAGGCAGAGAGCCGAAGAGGTCACGCAGGATATTTTCCTGAAGCTCCGGCAGGTCTTGCCAGCCTACGACGGACGTGCAGCTCCCTCCACGTGGCTCTATACAATCGCCAGGAACACCTGCCTGTCGGCACTTCGGTCAGAGTCCTACCGAAAAACGATGTTTTTGGGCTGCGTCTGAGAGCCGGTCGGGACTGAGGGAACGGGCGGCAGTGATGTGCTGAACAGAATGGAACTGGAGCGATGCCTGCAACAACTGCCCGAAGTGCAACGGAACGTCATCACGTTGTTCTACTGGCGAGATCAAAGCATTGAGGAAGTCGCGCGAATGTTGAATTTGGCCGAGGGTACCGTCAAAAGTCACTTGCATCGGGCGCATTTGGCCTTAGCCGCCATGATGAAGGAGTAGAGCGATGGATTGCCAAGAAGCACAAGAACATATCCTGGAGTCTCTGGCGCAGGACCAGTCGGATGCAAACACACGCGATCTGGAGAATTACCTGGTCGACTGCGCCACTTGCCGGAGTTTCTCGGGAATGCAACGCAGATTAGATCTCGAACTCAGTATCGCGTTTTCCGCGCCCTCTCTGAGTTCGGCATTTCGCGCCTCTTTACTGAAAAAATGAGTCGCCAACCATTTTCTGTTTGGCCCGCCTTCTTGCCGAATGTGGCTCACCTAGCCGGTTGTCTTGGTGCGACGGCATTCTGTGTCTCGATGCCGCCCTTTTCTGGAGGTCCGGTGGTATGGACTGGATTAGGGTTCACTCTGGTGACGTATTTGATTCAATTCATGATCCGAATGAGCCGTCAAGTTGATTGGTCTTGCGTAGTACCGCATAATTAGCTTGAAGTCTGCTTTGGTATAGAGTTCTCAATGCTATCGTTTACGAGAAGAGACCCGCTCTTGTATGTAGCTGAAGGTGCGCATGCCTGCTAAGCCCGTTTGGCTGGACCGCCTTCCGGAAGCCATCCGCCAACTGGAGCAAAGTTCCGAACCCTGGGTGGATCGTCCAGCCTTGGAGACATTGCTTGGCGTTGGGCGTCGCCGCGCTCAGCAGTTGCTCGCGCCTATTACTTACCGCCGCGTTGGGTCGAGCGGGGTGGCAAACCGTCGGGAGGTGATGGCCCATCTACAGGCAATCGCCGCCGGTGAGCACGCCTATTACGAAGACCGGCGACGTAAACGGCTCTGGGCGCATCTTGCCGAAACTCGCCGGGACTGGGTCCGGCAGCCGCCCGTGCTGGTGGAAATTTCCGAAATGCAGAAACTCCAAGTTGAGTTACACGACATTGAAGGGCTGCCCGAAGGAGTCGAACTGGCTCCCGGATCAATCTCTCTGCGGTTCTGCACGCCCGAAGAAGCCCTGCAGAAGCTCATGGCGCTCGCGCTTGCCATTAGCCGGAACCGCCTAGCCTTTGACGAGCGGGTCACCCCTGCCGCTGACGCCGATGCAGGCTCATAGGGACACCATAACAGGTTCTAACATGCTTTCACACTACAGCTTCTGCCCCGATCATCCTAAAAAAGTGCAAACTGTTCTTGTTGATGTTGCCATTCCTCAAAAGCTGGGATGACCATTTCCTTCCGCAACTCCTGGCGGAGAATCTGTTCTGCCAGTATTCCTTGTTGCGCGGGATGGAAAGAATCGAAGATCTCGTCGAGGTGCGCGCGCTCCTTCACGATCTCTTTAACCCGCTTGGCTAAGGTCCCTCCGGGGTAACGCCCTCTTAGTTCCTGCTCCACGGTTTGTTCGACAAAATCCTCGTACTGCTGTTCTCGTGTTTGCGCAGATCCTTCGCCCGATTGACCCGCCCAGGAACTTTGCCCTAATCTTCGGGTTATCGAAGCCTTGCTATGCGAAGGCACGGGAATTTGATTTTCAATCAGGTATATGAGAAAACCGGTCGGGCTCTTGATTTTTTTCCGGCCTTCGTTCTGCAGCAGCGATTCCCAATAATTAATCTGCTCAAGAATGTTTTGCGGAGATGCGCTCTGTGACAATGCCGTAGCCTTTGCTAAAGCAACGCCCTTTTCGACGAGCGCTTCGGCCACTGCCTGCTGCGCTTCCGTAATCACCGGCAGATCGGAAGGCCGGTTGCCGGACAGTTGTTTCTTCTGTGTGATGGCCAGAACACGAAGCACTTCTTCGCCCGGACTGAGCATAAGCTTATAGCCAGCCTTGGTCATCATCGGCTTCACATCCCACTTCGACAGGTACCCAATGGAAGTTAACTCGTCGAGGGATCGGCCCATGGTTTCCCGGATCTTGGAGACATGCTTATAAGCAGGGATGTTCAAAAGAATGCAGAGCTCACCATAATCTTTTTCCACATCACGACCCTGACTGGCGTGAAACCAAAGGTGCAGATAACCGAATACCCCTTTCGCAGTTGGCCTTTTCAGCTTCCGGTATGCATTGAAATCCTCCGGCACAACGTAGCTCTGGTTCAGGTTTTCAAGCAGCCAGTCTTCCAGCACTACCTCAAAGGCTTCAGTCCTGCCGGAGCCGCTGAGGTCAGCTTGTCCGGCTCGCGTGAAGCTGCGGAAAACATGCACCGTTTTGTTCGCGTACTTCCTCTTCGCTGCCAAGTAGATGACTTGCTCCGAAGTAATGCTGGTATCGGCCATACGCTGGCCCCAGCGATTGATGTCTTCGTAGTTTTCCCCAGAAAAGCTGAGGCCGAGTTCCTTCAATAGCTGGTATCCCGTGAAGCGAATGGGATTTTCAAGCGCTCCGCCCATCTTCGCCTTTTGCTCCATGGCAATGCGCATAAAAGCGATGTACTTGTCACGATCACTTGTGGAGGGCAGGCCAAATTCTTGGGAGGCTCGAAACTCAGCGGCGACTTTGATTTTTTGCCCTTCACGATTAACAAGCTGCTCGATCCGCCGCGTAGACAGGTTGCGGTGTCGGGTGTCATGAGCTCCGAAAAAGCCCATTTGCAGCAGATTTTTTTCGAAACGAATGAAGTCAACAGCCAACGGTGTGCTGATCAGCGAGGGTGGGGTATTGGCATAGCGGCGCTGAGATTTCATAGTTCGGTGATAGCTAGATACTGTTGGTGATGAGAATACTATAAGAAAGCAGAACCTGAGAAATCCTTAAGAGCTATAGATTTGCAAAACTCCTTTAAACAGATTACGTTGCACTTGTTTTTTTCCAACCGAATGCGATGTTTGCTCCAACCAAGTGCGATGTTCATTCCAACCAAGTGCAAGTCGCTCCTGCCAACCGAGTGCGAGGATATTTCCAACCAAGTGCGATGTTCATTCCAACCGGATGCGATAATTCTTCCAACCAAGCGAGTTGGAGCCGCATATTTGGTTGGCAGGCCGATCATCGGCCAAGAAGTTAGCCGATCATTCGCACTCGGTTGGAAAGGGAAAAATTGACCCGTTCCGGGGGGCGCTAAGTAATGTTGGCCTCCAAATTTACGTTTTTGCATTCCAACCAGGTGCGATAAACCAGGAACTAGCATGAGAATGTGCGCCTTTGGGTTGGCAGCAACTGTAGTTTTGCTTACCCGTTTCCAACCGAGTGCGATGCTCAAGGCGGCTCTACCAACCAGGTTCGACACCGGCATGAGGCAACCGTAGTCCGAGAAGTCTGTTCAGAACTTCCAACCAAGTGCGATGCCAGCTGTCCTTCGACTCTCACAGAAACGCTAATAAAGCCTTCAAACCTACAAGCGTTTCCAACTAAGTTCGATAGTTTTGTCTTCCCTGCCCTGGTTTTGAGCGCCAGCTAAAGCCACGCCTGTCTCATGGTCACCTGTTCCAACCGAGTGCGAAGCTAGTAAGTCGGATTGGGATTTAATCTGGAAACGAATACCAAGCCAGGACTGACAGTTGAACACCTAGGGCCTGTCGTCAGTTAGGAGATCCCATTAAGAACACTCTAGTAATGCAGAG
>CAXTWT010000317.1:0-5517 GCA_964247955.1 uncultured Bryobacteraceae bacterium | reverse complement strand
GTGATGCAGCCCACGTTCTTAACCCGGTTTTCCGTTCGGTTGGTACCCAACACCCAAAGCCAACGGAGAAAGGCCCTTCACTCACGCTTAGCTAACAAATCATGTACCGATGATGAAGCGGCCAGTGATCTCTTAAACTTATTTCATGCCATCACTCATCTGCATAAAGAACAGGCTGATCCTAATTTTGTCCTTCCGTTGCTTCAGCGTACAGCCATGAAACAGTACCACCAACTCAAATCGGCTGACTCAAGCATAATGAGAAAGGCAATCTGTCACCTTGACCTGATCTGGTATAGAACCTCAGTTGTAGTGAACTGAGGCACCAGTATTTGCGGAACTGCTGCAAGCGGGTGTAGCCGATTTGATCCCAACAGCAAGCAGAACCCGCGCCGTCCGATGTACGCCGTAGCGGGTTCGCCAGCTCGGCGATTTCTTCTAGTCAGATTCACAAGAAAGACATGATGAGATGATGACAATAGAATGCTGTTGGTTGTAAGTTTCCTGAAAGCGTACGTTGATGCCCGGATATCCTGTGATCCCGATCAGGAAAAGCCGGGTATTGCTGGAGTATACAGGATAAGACTTGACTCACATTCATGAAAACCCTGGCGGGTTGGCCCTGGAGGAGATAACCAACCATCGCCGCTTCTCGCGAGAACGGGGCATAACGACCGGTTAGGTACTGGTCGCGAATATCTCGGACATATTCTCCTATCGTCCCGTCGTTTGGGAGGACCTTCGCCTCAAGCGGCCACAGAATGCGCTCGTTTGCACGTAGTGAGAAGGCAAGATCATACTGAGGGGGTTGAGCCGGAGCAGGCTGACGAGAGGCACGCTCATAAGGACCGTGTTGCACCTCAAAAGGCTCAAAGCCACTCATCACGCGCCGAATTCGTCGCTCAAGCAGTTCCGTCAGGTTTCGTTCGAGATCTTCGTAGGATTGTGAAAAATCGATTTCCGCCAAGTCCGAGCACAGTGAGTCATATCCCTGCCAGACTAAGCTCAGGAGGCTAGCGGAAACATCCTTGAAGGTTTGTTCCAAAAAAGCGACAAACTCAACCGTTTCGGGCCAGCGACATTCACTGATCGTGAACCGGCGCTTCACGCTGGCAATCCCGCTAACAATTGATCCTCTACAAATTGACCTTGTTGGCCGCGACTCCACGCAACAATATCAGCGACCACCTCATCTGCTTCCCGCAAAGCTTCTGACCTGGTCCAATATCGTACCTGATCTGGGCGGATCAAATAGACAGCTGGAAAGCGGCGACCATTCGATTCATTCTCGGTGTATACACGGAAGATACGACGAAACAGTGTAGAGCATGCTTCAGTGTCACTTTTGGCAGCGTGAGTGGTAAGATCCGAAAGCTGTTCATATAATGCATCCTGTCCGAATTGCTCCCTTCGAATAGCGTTTTGGGAAGCTCCACCGAACTGAAATCTCACTGATCGAACTGGTAAATGCGGTGCCGAATCCTGTTCTGCAAAGATCGTCGCCGAAACTGACTGGCCTGTGCCGAAGGCCGCCCGAAGAACTTGTAGGAAAGTTTCACAGAAGAGCATGAGATCGTCATTGGACTCTTTGGCGGGAGTACGACCGGTCACTTGCCTTCCAGGTGAGTCTGTCCCGCCACTGAAATCAGCGAACGTGTAACGAATTCGATCTTCCATTAGCATCCACTCTGACGCATGGAAGGAGAACAGATCGTAAATAATTTCGTCTAGCTGATCAAAGCTACTAATATCTGATGGCTCTTGCGTCGATGTTGCGGGAAGTGGCACTTGGAGAAGTTCTTCGGTAAGTACCTCGGGACGATACGTTCCGAGTCGACTACTCGTCAGAAAAAGATAATAAATCGGAAGTAGGCTGTTATAGGTGAGACAAGCAATGCTCAGTATTGCTTGAGGACCGTGAATGCTGACGTAGCTGTGCGAACAGAGGATGCCCTCGGTACTGCGGATGAGTGTCGCGCGAAATCGTGCGGCTTCGGCTTGCCAACTTTTTTTGAGGATCAACTGTGGCGGCTCGAAGGCACTGAAGTCCGTCGATGCTTTCCCATTCACTCGTGGATCCAAGTTGCGCGGAAGCGATTCAGCGTCCAGTTCAAGAAATACCTGGGCGGGAAATTGCTTCGTCCGCAATATGCGACGATTCTCAATTACACGAACGATTTTTTTTCGGTCGCCACGGATGATTCCATCCCGCTTCTTTATAATTCCGGCAGTCGCCATTTTAGCGAGTGAGGGCAGGTGCTGAAGTTTTCGAATGAATGACAGGTCTCGCCGGCTGCCCCATCGTAAGACGTACCAAACTAGTGGATCACCGGTGGCCTCCTCTGGCATTACGAGGTGGATATCCATTGATTCTACAGTGATGCGATAATTATCCTCGACTGTTTTATCCGGCTTTGGGCAGATGTACTGGATCGGCTCACTCGTGCCCTGCCCAGGTGAGAGGCTTAGCACGCAGGCCGGAGAGACGGCTTTACGAAAAAGCCCGAATCGTAGTGCCGAAAGGTTGACCACCTCAAACACCTGAAATTCATCGAAAAGCCTTTTACGGAAACGCACAAATTCTTGGCTTTTACCAAACAACAATCCCGCTGGCTGCAACATCGTGACCTGCCCCCCAGCTTTCAAAAACTGTGCTGCTTTGGGCAGAAATAAAGGCCCGATCTGTCCATAAGGCGTAGGCCAGCCGCGCTCCTCTGCCCATTCCTTAGCTGGCGGAGTAAGTGTGTTTTTTCCCCAGGGTGCATTACCCGTTACGAGATCGAATGATGTTTCGTAGCCGACGGAATGAATCTCTGCTTCTTGAAAGAAACCATTCCACTGCACTTCAAAGAAATCACGTGCGAGCAGCCTTTTATCACGCAAACGCGGAAACCGCACATCAGTCCAATAGTGTTTGGGGTCGATCTCATCACAAAGAGCAAGGTACAAACTAAAGGCAGCGGTGCGAACTGCCTGCTTATTACAGTCAATCCCTACAAAGTTTCGAGACAGCAAGTCGCTTAATAGCTGAGCGGAAGGTAATTGTCCCTCATGAGCATTGCGCCAGCGATGAATAATACGTTGAAATGCTCTCACAAGGAAAATGCCGGAGCCACAGGCCGGATCGAGCACCCGTACGTTCCATTCCTTGCTGTTCCAAGGCAAAGCGGCATCAAGCAGAAAATCGACGACGTGCGCAGGCGTGTACACGGCTCCCTTCTCGCGCCGATCATCGGCGAGGTCCTCCATCAAAAAGGACTCGTAAATACTACTGATGAACTCCAACGGAATGGCGTCGAAGGCGTACAAGGGCCAGAGCGATGATTGGCCGCTCCGCATCTCGAGTCGCCCTCCAACAAAGTCTGACAACAACCGGAGGTGTTTCGGCGTGACTTTGCGTTTTTCCTCTTCCCATTTTTGGGATGGAGGCACTTCTGGGCCTTCGCCAGCGAGAAATAGATCTCCATTAAATTTTCTATCGAGCCACGCAAAAAGCTGATAAGTATCATCATAGTGGGCCAAGACTTCCTCAAAACTCTGTGCTGGTTGAGCGAGAATGCCCTCTCGGTGCAGACGTTCGAGCATTTGCGGATTGAGTGCCGCTTGTCCCTGCGAGTCCCTCCGATCAAATAAGAATTGCACGAAAATCAGGCGGGCTAATAAGTCATGGCTGGTTGCCACATCGAGGTTCTCTTCGTTTAGCCGTCTCCGTACGACCCGGAGATTGTCAAGCAGCAAGCGGTCGGCACAACGATCCCGACGAAATCGTTGTGGGTGTTCCTGGAGAAGTCGCCCATACAGTAAATTCAACCAATGTAATGCTGGTACACCTGCGACGGGTTGCGAAATTGCTGCCAATTCTGTCCGGGCTGAACGCAGTTCAGCTGATCGCTTGCGCCGAGTTTCTCCGGTATGGGGTGGTTCACAGCAGGTCCAGCACCGTACGAGACCCGGCTCAACAGTGAAGAGCAGGGGCGAGTTGGAAAAATTCCAGGCAAGCTTATGAGCTTCCGTCAGCGCCGATTGCGAAACTCGACGTGGAAACTCGCATACTAAGGCGAGAGGTGATTCCGTGGCATCCGAGCGTGGATTGGCTGTCAGAACACCAATTTGCGCTCCTAATCCATCAGCACGTCGTTGGAGCGTTTGGCCGATTTTCTTTGTTGCGAGTTCGGTAATCACCCGAGGCCCCGCTCCTGGAGGATGGAGGATTTCCTCGGGTGTCGGCCAACCCAGTTTCTGGTGCGCCAGCACTAGGGACATAGAGATCCCTCTCTAATCAGTTGGGTGTTCCTGCTCACGCCACCTCCGCCGGCAAGCTCAAGTCATTTGACTCTGACGCTTGCATCGACTTCGGCATCTTCCGCGGGATTCTTCCCTGACAGGAGTCCGGCAGTTCGATGGGCAAGCTATCGTTTACAGCTCGAACGAGTTCCTGTCGCGTTCCGAGGTATCTTTCTGTGGTCTGAACCGATGCATGGCCCAGTAGCAGTTGAATTTGCTCGATCGAGCCTCCTCCGGCCCGACATAGCTTTGCACAGGTTCGCCGGAGGTCGTGAGGAGCGAGTTTTGCCTGCCCAATTCTGACTCCATATTTGCGGGCCACAGCCCAGACGGTATCTGCTGAAATACCCTCACCCCACAAAGCACCACCTTTGTTGATCGCCCGGAACAAACACCCGCTCCGCACCTGAGCCTGTTCGGCCCATTGATCTACGAGCGTCTTGACCCAGGCGGGCACAGGAACGGTTCGGAGACGCCTACCTTTTCCGGACAAGTCCGGCAATACCCAGCGCGCATCCCGTAACGCGAAGTCTCCCAGTCTCAGACTTACAATCTCACTCCGCCGCAGTCCACAACCGATCAGTAAGGCTAGGATGGCACGGTCTCGGAAGCCCTGCAGTGTCTGATCGTCGGGAAGCCGCAACAACTTGTTTGTCTCTTCGGCCGTGAGCCAGTTGCCCGTGCGTGTTCCCAACACTTTGGGGCCTCGGATACTATGGATAGCAGCGGCGACTTCCGGCGCGAGCAGTCGATTGGCGGCTGCTTCCGTAACGAGTTTCCGTACTGCTGACAAGTAGACCTGGATGGTGGCGGGCGACAAGCCCCGGCGCTCCATTTCTGTTAGGAATGCTTGGACAGTGGCCCGTGTAAGGCCGACGCCCTCTGCCGACTGGCACCAGCCCAGGAACAGAGTTAACGCCTCGTTGTACACGCGCCGCGTGTTTTCGGAACGGACCGCGTCCAGAGCGAGGCGTTTGACTCGTTCTAAAGTCGGGTCGGTGACTAAAGTAGCCGTCGTTGCCACAGTAGGCGGTGCGCTCATACTACTTCCAAGCGAGTGGCATTCTCACAATCGCGTCCTGGCGCTGTCCCAGCGATCCTAGGATGAGGCGAAAAGCGGAACAAGTGGTACACTGCAACTCACAGGCTCAGGATAGCACGTGTTAAGAAGCATTATCACGGGTTATTTTTAACACTAATAACCATTATCATAAGTATTTTCTGGTCGATAAT
>CAXTWT010000316.1:0-5522 GCA_964247955.1 uncultured Bryobacteraceae bacterium | reverse complement strand
GGTACGTCATTCCAAAAGGATCAGGTATCCGGCGCGAAAAGGCAGGCGACGGGTTTACCTACCTTGACGCTCATGACCGGCCAATCGAAGATCCCGAAACCCTGGACCGCATTCGCTCCCTGGTAATTCCACCGGCTTGGACATCGGTCTGGATCTGTCCCAGCAAGAATGGGCATATTCAGGCGATTGGCTGGGATGCCAAAGGCCGAAAACAATATCGCTATCATCCGGCGTACCGTCAGGCTCGGGATTTGGTTAAATTTGATCGCATGCTGGCGTTCGGCAAGGTGCTGCCCCGGATCAGGCGTATTGTGAACCGCGACCTGAACCGTCACGGGATGCCGAAACGCAAGGTTCTGGCAGCCGTAGTAAAGCTGCTGGAAACTACCTACATCCGCATCGGCAATGAAGAGTATGCCGAAGAAAACGGATCGTTTGGACTGACCACGCTACGTAACCGGCACTGTCAGATCCTCGGAGATGTTCTGAAATTTAAGTTTCGCGGCAAAAGCGGCCAGTATCATGAGATCACGCTCGAAGACAAACGGCTGGCGAAAATCCTCCGGCGGTGCAAGGACATTCCGGGCAGTTCGCTCCTGGAGTACGTTGACGAAGATGGAAAACCGCAAAGCGTTGAATCCGGAGATGTCAATGAATACCTACTCCAGATTAGCGGAGGCGAGTTCACGGCCAAGGACTTTCGCACCTGGGGCGGAACTTGTTTAGCAGCAAATTACCTACTAGGACAGTTGGTGGACGATACGCCGAACGAGGACGGGACGACGTCTGCAAAAGCCGTGAAAGCGGCATTGGTGGATGTGGTCAAGAGCGTCGCCTGCAAGCTGGGCAATAAGCCCGCAACTTGCCGGAAATACTATATTCATCCCACCATTCTGGAAACTTTCTCGGCAGGCACGCTGCGTTCTTTTGCCGAGAAGTACCGTGACAGCCGAAGCAATTACGTCTATGAGCGGATCGTTTTAGCTCTTCTCGGACCGATGAAACGGGCCCGTGTTCGCACGAAAAGCGTTCAAGCAGCTTGAGCTCAGTTTGCCCGCGCAGTGACAAGAAAGTGCCGGTCCTGCTTGACGGCGATGTCGCTAAAGCCGCAGCGTTGCAGGGCTCGCTTGATGCCGCGCTCGGTTTGAAAGGTTTCCTGCTTCCCTATAAATGAAAACTGGCGCTGCCCGAAGTGGAAAAGGGCGCTGTTCAATAGAACGTAAGCAAAAAAGGCTTTTCCTCTCCAGTTGCTGCGTTTCGCTTGTTGCCAGCGTAGGGCAAACGAGTGCAGCGTCATCCACAAAGTCCCGCCCGGTTTCAATACGCGGCGGATCTCTTTCAAGCTTTGGCGAAGATCCGTATACACCAGCGAAACGCGAGCAATCACCAAATCAAACTTTTCGGGACGGAAAGGAAGCGCTTCTGCATTCGCACAGGTAAAACGAACGTTTTCTGTTAAAGTGCGTCCCAGCCGCAAAGCAGACAGATCGACATCGACACCAAACGTTACCTCATGCGGGTACGCAACAAGCAGCGTTTGCCCTGCCCCACACCCCACATCCAGCACGCGGCTCTGCGCGGGAACAGGAGGCGGCAGAATGTGCGCGGGATGTGACGGATCTTGCGCAATCTTCAGTTCGCCAAGATGATACTGCTCACTCAAACAGCAACTAGTGTATATCGAGCGACAGATTTACGACTTCAAATTCAAAGCGCTCCGGCGGCAGACAGGATATGGGGCTAGGTGTCATATCAAACCAAGTCCGATACGCTGACTGCGCCACGCTGCTGTTCAGATAAAACAGAAATTGGTCCGAGCAGCAGCGGATCGGCGGCATCTGCCGGAAGGCAAGCCGCAACCCCACGGCTTTTTCGAGCGTCACTCCTTTGGTCTTTACTGCTTTGTCTTCCAGCAACCGGACAAAACTGCTGCGTCCCGCATGCGGCCACACATCGCTCCGCAGCAGATTGCGCAGTTCGAGTCGTGCGCCGAACGTGATCTCGCACTGCCGTATCCACTCGATTACAGCATCACCCCAATGCCAGTGGCTCAGCAAACCCAGATACTGGTCCACCAGATTTAAAGCCAGATCCATTTTGCGCCGCTCCACGGTTTCATCGCCAGCGGCCATGTCAAACGGAACGGATGGCACCATGTCCTCTTGCTCGATAATTTCGGCGGCTACTCCCATCATCTTGTTCAGCCGTCTTACATCAGGCACAGTTTTCACCAGCAGCGGCGGCAACGCATGCGTTTTACCGCCCGGCACTTCCACAAACCTTCGATCACCGACAATGTCCATTAGCAGCCTCACTAATTTCTATCGACAACCAGGTCGACTACTTATACGGAGAGACGAACTGTTCACTGCAAAAGTTGCCTCACCTGTAGGTATAACAGTTTAGTAACAAATAAGGGGGAAATGTTTCAAGAGGGCGGCTCTTTTTAGCAGCAGATATTCTCGACTGCCAGTTTTTCCGTGCGAAACCGCACGCTATTCTGAGGACGTATGTCCCTTTTGGGCCTGCCCTCGGCAGCTCTTGCCTTTCTGGTTTTAGTACCCTCTGTTCTCCCTGCCGCGCCGGTCCCCTGTACGGGAGGCGCGAAAAGTTTTCTTCCTTGCGAGTTGACGTACAACTACAAGCCTTCCGGCGTATCCCCTTTTCGTGAAGAACTCCTCAGCGTCGAGTTTCGCTCGCCACGCGCTACCACTTACCTGCTGCGTGCTTTTGGGTCAGACACGAACACTCTGCGGGTCCGCTTTACTCCCACTGAAGCGGGTACCTGGACCTATCGAGTTTCCAGCACGGTTAAGGAGCTAAACGGCCAGGAGTCTACTTTCAGCGTGGCCGACAGCGGATTGCCCGGTTTTATTGGCGTTGCCAATGTCCGGCACTGGCGTACCACCAACAAACAGCCGCACCTCTGGCTAGGGGCCGAAGCGCCGTTTTTCGAACTCGACGAGGGGAAATGGAACACTTGGCTCGATGCGCGAAAACACGACGGCTTTACGCATGTACGCGGTTCGCTGCTCACTTCCGCTGCTGCGGCAAAACCGATGCTCCCCAACGGTGAGCCGAATCCGGCGTACTTCGATGCGCTGGACGGTCGCATTCTGGCCGCCATTGATCGGGGTTTTGTTCTCGATCTGCTTGTAGCGGATGATTCTTTTGTCAAGTCTGGCGTTCTCGAAGACTGGCAAATCCGTGACCGGCTCCTTCGTTATTTGATTGCCCGGTATGCGGGACTAAATATCACTTGGCAGGGAATCGCCCATTTTGAGGATCATCCCGGTTCGCGGGAGTTGCTGAAAGAACTGGGTTCGACTCTGCAAAAGTACGATCCTTACGGGCATCCCCGAACTTCGGATGCCCGTATCTCCTCTTCTCCGCTTCTTCCGGACGGCTGGATGAGTTTTCTCCTGGAGTCTTCACCACATCCGGAAGTCGGCGCGGTGGAGCATCAATTTACGCAGCAGCCGCAGATTCACATCATCACAACTGTCGATCCCGATACCTTCCGGCATGAGCTTTGGAACTGCACAACCAATGGAGAGTATCCCACCGTCTCCTACGCGGCGCTGCAAAACGAAAGGAACGTGCGCGCCCTGCAAATCTGGTCAAAAATCATGGCCGATACCCGTCATTGGGAACTGGAGCCGTACTTCGATGTTTCGGGCGCTCGCGCGGTGGGATTGGAGGAAGTGGAGTATCTCGCTTATGCCCAGACTCCCGGCATTGTCGAAATTACTTTTACCAAGCATAAGTACAACCCGCTCTGGGTCAATCCCGTAACGGGCGAGGGACTTCCGCTGAAAGATTACCGGGGCGAAACATTCAGCCGCCAAAGTCCTGATAATAGTCACGACTGGATTCTTCAGGTTCCACGTGAAGGCCATAAAGAGTCCATGTTGCGGTCTTATCGCTTCGAGTCTGTTGATCCGCCGGTGCAGGAAGTCGAAAACGACCCCGCCAAAGCTCCATTCACGGTGGTTGACCCAAAAGGCGATGATTTGAACTCGTTGATTCCTGTTCCGTTTGCCGTCAAGGTTACGCGTGCAAACCGCGCGAGCCGTTTCATGCAGTATCTCTGGTGGGGCGAAGTAGTCGCGGGCGGCGAGGGTGCGCGATTGCTCGCCGTGGGTTCGTCCGGTAATCTGGTTATTCCGAAAGAACTGCTCAAGACCCCCGGCGCGAATCTGAGCGTTCGCATTCAGGCCGTCAATGCGAACGGTAAGGCTTACGAAATCGACAAAGTGTATCGCCTGACTCCGTGACCATTCTTGCGCTTGATCTCACTTCCGAGTACGGCAGTTTAGCGGTCCGCCGTAACGGCGAAACGCTTGTGGAGCGAACCATCCACTCACAGGAAGGCTTCGCCCATCTGGTCTTCGGCGCGATTGACGAAATTTTAAATGAAGCGGAGGTTCAATTAATAGACGTTGATTGCTTTGCTGCCGCCAGCGGTCCCGGCGCTTTTACGGGCGTGCGGGTTGGCTTGTCGGCGGTAAAGGGCTTGGCGGAAGCTACCGGCAAACGAGCCGTAGGCGTCTCGAACCTCCGCGCTCTGGCGTCTTTCGGCTCCTCGCCCTTTCGTGCTGTTCTTCTGGACGCCCGGCGCGGCGAAGTCTTTACGGCGGTCTACGATGCCGCTCTTCGACCTGTCATTCCCGAAACGGTCGGGACTCTGAGCGCATTTCTCCAAGGCTTATCGAGCGAGCTTGAGGAATTCATCACACAGGCCCCGGACTGGCTCCGCGCCGCGCTGGGAACCACACAGTTCGCCCGTATGCCGATAATTGAAGCGCCGTGCAGTCTGGCCTCGGCTGTCGCACAATGCGCCGAGAATGACTTGGAAAACGGCGCTACGGGCGATTCCGCCGCGCTCGATGCAAACTACGTGCGGCGCTCCGACGCGGAACTGTTCTGGAAGGAAGGGTGAGAGTAGCTTTGTTGCTTACTGGTAGGGCGGAGCGGTTACTCGCAGCAATCACTAAAACGGTCGAGTTCGACACGCCGGTCCGCTCCATTAGCTCGACCGTAGACTCGGGCCCACACACCGACAAACAGCAGACCTACCCCGAACAGCACCCACGTGCCCGGCTCCGGCACCGGCGTGAGCAGGTAAGCATGTCCAGTGCCAAATGGGTGGTTCGGGTTGTAATAACCATTGGCAATGATCTGACCAAGGTCGTTAATGCCTGTTGCGTCTAGTAGCGTAATCTGCAAGTTCGGGTCAATGAGGCTGTTCAGGTCGGTCATCACGCTGTTGCTGTAAACAAAAGGACGACTGTTCCCACTCGCAAAACCGGCTGATCCGGTAATCTGTCCGGCATTGTTGATTGCAGATCCACCACTGCTGGCTCCGCCCGGCAGTGTGCCTAGATCCGTCATCACGCCGTTGCTGTAGAGAAAGGCATGTTGAGCACCACTCGCCGTAGCAGCACCGCCCGTAATCTGTCCGGCATTGTTGATCGCGTTTGCAGAAGCGCCGCTTCCGCCCAGCGTGCCCAAGTCAGTCA
>CAXTWT010000315.1:0-5555 GCA_964247955.1 uncultured Bryobacteraceae bacterium | reverse complement strand
CCGGTCATCACTTCCAGAAAACGCTCCGCCCCATCCGCTTCCGCAAAGGAAGTCCAGCGACCTCCTTCGTGGCGGTCTATCTGTACGCTACGCGATTGGACAAATCTCTTTGCCAAGCGGTACTCCTGGCCGGCATGCGCGAATTGCAGGGTAATTTTCGGCGTTAGATGCCGGTCCCAGGGGCGAACGCCGTCAATCAGGGCGCCTGCTGCGTTGTAGCGGCGAGACAGCGCCATGTGCAGCGCCCGAAAGAGGCTTGACTTCCCAATACCGTTAGGCCCGTGTAGCACATTCACCGTATCGGAAAGCCCGTCTAATGTGAGCTTTTCCGTAAAACAGGTAAATCCTTCGACGGAGATGGATCGAATCAGCATTACCCCGCCTCCTGCGCATGGTGAAACAATTGCAATAATGCCTGTGTTGCGATTTCACCGTCACGGCCCGGTTGTGCGGTCATCTGCTTCAACCGCGAAGCAGTCTCCCGGACAGGTCCGGGCGGCAAGCCGAGAATCCAACTATCATTGTGCGGTTCCGGCCTGAGGCTTGCATCATCAATGCGGCTGAACAGGAAGGCTTCACAGAGTTCGTGAATTGCCGACAAATGCTCCTGATCTTTCTCAAAAAGCACGCCTGAAAGTTTCAGTTCGAGCAAAGTGCGGCCAGGATCGTTGGCGGCGCGGAGCCGGGCGGCAAGCTGGGCAAGTTCTCCCGGAGCGCTGATCGGCTTATCTTCCCCCCAGCGCGCCCAGCGAAGCTGCCTTGTTGCTAGTTGCTCGATGCGCGGCTCATCGCCGGGCCGGTCAATTTCGACAAGAAGAACATTGCCGCTGTTAGGCTCTCCAAACTTCGTCGTCTCATGTGTGCCGCTGTAGGCCATGCGCCGGTTGTGAATGGTTGTCGAATGCCAATGTCCCAGCGCCACATAATCAGCCTGAGTTCGCGCCGGCGTGTCCAACGGAATGGGATGATCGTCTGCACCAAATGAACCTGTCTGCAAACAGCCGTGAGCCGCTACAATGCGGATGCGGTCTTTGCCTCCGGGTTGAATCCAAGCCGTCGGATTCTGGGTCGATGTTTTCGCCGTAAGAGGGCAGGGCAGAATCTCTACGTCTTTGTCTTTGAAATGGAATGGCGCTCTTTCGCTCAGAATCGAAACGGTGCCGACCTCCTTCCATATGGGCCTGTGCCAAATAGATCCGGGTTCCAGCAGATCATGGTTTCCCGGCAGAACAAGCACGGGGCAGGACGCCTGAGCCAACAAATGGGCGACAGCTTGAATTTGGTCGTGAGACAAGGCATTGTGTTCAAATGTGTCCCCGGCCAAAATCAGAAATTCCACTTGGTGCTGTCGAGCAAAAGCGAGCACGCGCCGAGCGGCATCCATCCTGGCTGCCCGGACTTTTTCAGCCGCACTGTCTGCGTGCGCGGCTTGCATGCCGATCTGCCAATCGGCCGTATGAAGAAAACGCATATTAAAAACTGCTGAACGCAAAGCTACCGCGACGCGGTTGCTGCTTGCGCTGAAAGTCCGTTGGTAGCAGGCTGGTTCACCGTAAAAGCGAACAAGGTATCTCCGGCGGCTACCAGAATGTATTGCTTGCCGTCGATCTCATACGTGATCGGGCCGTTGCTGGGGCTGGCGGTAAGGCTGGCATGCCAGAGAATTTTGCCGTTCGTCGAATCAAAGGCGATAAAGTTGTTTCCATTGCTGGTGAAAAGCAGCTTACCGGCTGTTGATAGCATCGAGACGACGCCGGTGCTGCTGGGCCATTCGTGACGCCAGACGGTGTTGCCGGTTTTATAGTCGATGGCCTGTAATGATCCTCCATCTCCGCCGACAATGCTGTCCAATCCGGCCCAGCCTTGCGGGCGCTCATCGGTATCGGTTAGGTAGAACATGCTGTAAGTGCGGCTGGTGCCGACATAGAGCAGCCCTGTTTGGGGGTTGAAGCTTGGAGCGGGCCAGTTCGTCGCTCCGTTGGAGGAAGGCGAAACCAGTACGCCGTCAGCGGCGGGATACTTGGCCGGATCGGGAATGGGTTGCCCTTGGGCGTTCAACCCTTTGGCCCAGTTCAGCGAATCAATGAAGGGTTTCGTTAGAATGTGTTCTCCCGTGGCCCGGTCGAGAACAAAGAAGTAACCGTTGCGGCTGGCTTGCAGGAGCAGCTTGCGCGGTTTCCCGTCGATTGCGCCGTCCACTAAAACCGGAGTCTCGTTGGCGTCCCAATCGTGTACGTCATGCGGGGAAACCTGGTAATACCAGACGAGCTTTCCCGTGTCGGGGTTGACCGCCACAATGGAGCAGGTGTACAGGTTATCGCCTTTGCGGCTTTTCTCGGCCATCACCGGATTAGGGTTGCCGGTTCCCAGATAGTAAAGGTTCAGTTGGGGGTCATAGGTGCCGGGCATCCAGGTTTGACCGGTGCCGTGAGCGGAGGCGTACTCATCCGGCCAGGTTTCAATGCCGGGCTCGCCTTTGCGGGGCGTGGTCCACCATTTCCATTGCAGCTTTCCCGTTTCGGGATCAAACGATTGGAGGAAGCCGGGGTTATCCAGGTGATCGCCGCCGATGCCGACAACGACATGATTCTTGATAATGACGGGAGCAACCGTGGAAGTGTAATCCAGTTTCGGGTCGGCAATTTGGATTTTCCAGCGTTCCTTGCCGGTAGCAGCATCCAGACTGACAAGATGGCTGTCGGGCGTTTCGAAGAAAAGCCAATTTTCATACATGCCGACGCCGCGATTGCCGATGGTGCTTCCGGTGTTCGGCGGGTACGTATAATGCCACAATTCACGGCCGGTGCGCACATCAGCGGCCCAGACATTGTTCGGCGACGTGAAATAAAGAACATCGTTCACGAGCAGCGGCGTCGCCTTGATCTGCACTCCGGTAGCGGCGTTGGTGCTGCTGAAGCGCGCGGCCCAGGCAAGCGACAGGTTCTGCACGTTCGAAGAATTGATCTGCGTCAGCGGGCTGAAGCGCCGTCCGGAATAATCGCCGTTAAACGTCGGCCAGGCATTCGACGGCTGCTTTAACAAAGTTGCCGGGTCCAAGCCTTGGGCGAGCAGCATTGCGGGAAACGCGGTCAGAAGAAGCGAAAACAGAATTCGGCGCATGTTATTTCTTCAAGGTCACCAAGTAAGCCGTGACATTATGGATGTCCGCATCGGTGTACTTGCGCAACAGTTGCGTGTGGGCCACCAGCGGGTCTGTAATAACTATTTTCGGCGAATCTCCATCACGGGTAAAGGAGTGAAATTGTCCGTTGGCGTCACGCAGGGAGACCGTAAAGTCATCGACGCGGTCCAGGATTCCTGAATAAGACTGGCCGGAAGGCAGCGTGACGGTCACGGTGGGCTTCAATTTAGCGTCCGCCATTTCCGCAGCGCCCGGTCTGCCTGCGCCCGAACGCCGGGCGTTGCGCGGTTGCAGCCAGCGGGACTGGAGCGCAAAGGGGTCATACTTGCCGGCGATCCCGGCGAGGTCGCCGGTTGGCGAGTGGCAGCCCGCGCAGCCTCCGGTTGTTTTAAAATAAATCTCGCCCTGCTTCGGGTCGCCGGTAACAACATCCTTAAACATGTAAGTGGTGCGATGGCCCGCAGAGTAGGTTTGCACGTGAAGCCACGCCACAATATCGGAAATTTGCCCTTCGGACAGGCCGAGCCTGGGCATGCCTTTATCGGGACGGCCTTCCCGGATCACAGGAGCGATGAGAATGCCCTTTTCATCATCAAGAACCAGGAGCGAGCGAACGAGGTCCGGCGCGCCCGGTCCACCTCGACCGCTGGGGCCGTGGCAGCCCGCACAGTAAGTGGCGAACATCTTGGTTCCGCGCTCATAAGCGGCGGGGTCCTGCTTTGCCCCGGCGATGGCGGCAGCGCTGGGCGTGTTAATGTTGGCGGGGCGGGGATTGTGCGTGATGTCCGCGGGCGGTTCCTGGCCGAACAAACTGGTTACTGCGGCGGCGAGAAGCAGCGCCAGCCACCTTCTCAACGTTGAATCGTGCATCTGTTTCCTACTTTACCGTTCTAAGTTTGAGTATAGAAAAATAAATGCTCTTCGTTATGGAGTTGCAAAGATGGAAAGCATCAATGGAGATTCATGGAAACAAGTGAGCAGTTTGACGCCGTCATGCTTGGGTCGGGGCAGGCGGCGAATCCTTTGTCCAGCGCATTCGTGAAAGCGGGCAAGCACGTCGCAGTTGTGGAGCGGGCGCTGGTGGCGGGAACCTGCATTAATTACGGCTGCACTCCCACAAAGACGATGGCGGCAAGCGCGCAAAGGGCATATGCAATACGGACCGCCGGGGAGCTTGGAATTGATGTGCCGAGCTTTGAAGTGAACATGCAGCGGGTGCGGCAGCGGAAACGCGATATGGTAACGACTTTCCGCTCCGGATCGGAAAAGCGCTTTGCGAGCGGCAGTCCTGAACTGATACGCGGCGAAGCCTCTTTTGTGAGTCCGCATGAGATTCGGGTAAAGCTCAATGAAAGCGGCGGAGAGCGGCGGATTAAGGCAGAGCTGATTGTAATTGACACGGGAACAAGCCCCAAAACTCCTTCACTTCCGGGATTGGAAGAAGTTCCTTATCTCGATAACACGAGCCTGATGGAGTTGGCGGAAGTTCCGGAGCATTTGCTGATCTTGGGAGGCGGGTATATCGCCGTTGAGTTCGGGCAAATGTTCCGGCGTTTCGGAAGCCGGGTCACGATTGTGGAAACGAGCGGGCACATCCTGGCGCATGAGGATGACGATATAGCGACGGCGCTCACGCAGATTCTACAACAGGAAGGCGTTGAACTTGTCATGCAGGCGGAAGTGGAATCGGTTTCCGGCGGCAGCGGACCAATCAGGATGCAGTTGAAGGGCGGGCAGCTTCTCGAAGGCTCGCATCTGCTGGTAGCGACCGGAAGAGCGCCGAATACGAAAGCGCTGAATTTGCCGGCAGCGGGAGTAGCGACGGACGACAAGGGCTTTGTGCGCGTGAACGAGCGCTTGCAGACAAATGTGCCGCATATCTACGCAGCAGGGGATGTTACGGGCGGACCAGCGTTTACGCACATTTCGTTTGACGATTACCGTATCTTGCGGGATAACCTCCTGGGCGGCGGCAATCGCACAACGTCGGGCCGCATGGTGCCTTATGTGGTGTACACAGATCCGCAACTGGGGCGGGTGGGCCTTTCGGAGAAGGATGCTTCGAAACAGGGCAAAAAGGTCAAAGTTGCGCAAATGCCGATGACAAGCGTGGCGCGCGCCAAGGAGACGGGCGACACGCGCGGGCTGATGAAAGTGATTGTTGACGCGGAGAACGACAGGATCTTAGGCGCGGCGGTGCTGGGCGCGGAAGGCGGCGAACTGATGTCCATGCTGCAAATCGCCATGATGGGCAAATTGAAGTACCAGGATTTAGTGGAGGCCATCTTCGCGCATCCGGCCTATGCGGAATCCTTGAACAATGTTTTCTCGAATTTGAAAGAGTGACAGTTGTGCTTAGGGCGCAAAAGCAACAAGGGGCGAATCCTTTTGCCCTTCATCCGGCAACTAGATG
>CAXTWT010000314.1:0-5555 GCA_964247955.1 uncultured Bryobacteraceae bacterium | reverse complement strand
GGCACGCGCGTTCCCGCCACCAGCAGCTTTCCTCCTTGCACACGGTAGGGAACAATGCCAAGACGCTCCTGCACGTGCGTCGGCAGGCTTTGCACGATCCGCTGTTTGGTGTCCCTAACCTCGACCCGCGTTGCCGCCAGCCCCGATTGCAGGCTCAGAGCTCGGCAAAGCTCGTCGTCGGAGACAACTTTGCTGCTCAGCAGAAAGTCGGCCAGTTCATTCGAGGATTTTACTCGCGCATCGAGCGCCAGCAGACTTTCTGTAGAAAGTATTCCCGAACTTACCAGGACGTCGGAAAGATCGCGCCCGTGGGCGGGAAGCGCGCTGTGAGCCGGATAGGAATGCTCTGTTTTTAGCCAGACCAGCGGCTTTCCCTGCCACTTCGACTTGACGAACCGCCAGATCGCGCCGCAAGAAGCAAAACTGTTGATGAAGTTCCCATGCACGCAGCGCAGTGGAACTCCCAAAGCAAAGACCAGCCCGTAGAGCCGGGCCACGCAAACCATGCGTAACGTGACTCGGAAATATTGCAGGGCGGACGTAATAAAGCACAGTCGTACCACTTCCCGGTGCGGCACGGCCATAACCCAATGCCCATGCGTGGCCCGGCTCCATAGGAAAGTAAGCATTCCGGCGAGGAACAGCAGATTGGTCAAAAAGCTAAGCGGATTTGCCAACAAGCCTTTTCGGTCACGCCAGAACCAGTACTTGATTGCTAAAGGGCCGCGCCACCCGTAACGCTCCCAGCTTTGCAGCGCGTTACCTGTCACCCACCGCGTGCGCTGCCGGATGGCGAATTTTACCCGGCGCGGAAAGTATTCCCGTGTCGCCACGATCTCGGGTGTGTGGCAGTGAAGCGGCACAAATAACTGCGAAAATCCTGCCTGGTGAACGTATACGCCGATCTCGTAATCTTCCGTCAGGCTGGAAGGATCAAACACCTGGCGGCGCTCACGGGCGAGCCGCTGCAAAATGTGGCGTGCGAATCCGGTGCCTACTCCGTTCGAAGGGATAAAAGAGCCGCAGTAGCCGCGCGCCGGCATGTCAATAAGTTGGAACTCCGCGAATTCGTCGCAATAAACACCGTGCGTGATCGCTCGAAGCGGCGTGGGCAGCGGCAACACGGGCACTTGCACCATGGCATGTACGGCTCGTTCGCAGTTGATGGTTCCGAGCGCTTCCGGGTGGATGAGATCCTCCGCGTCATGCAGCACCACTGTGTCAAACTCGATATTTCTCTGCTGTTCCAGCTTTGACATGCGGTCGTAGATCCAATTCAGGCAATCGGCTTTGGAGGTTGGCCCAGGGTGCGGGCACAGAGAAACGTGTACGTTCCGGTAACTCCCGCTTAATTCTTCGGCAACCCTGACCGTATCCCGGTCATTGGGGTAAATGCCAAGAAAGAAATCGTAGTTGCGGTACCGAATGGCGGCCAGATTGTGGCGGACCATGTCCGCAATCACGTCCGACTCCTGCCAGCAGGGCACAAAGACGGCGATACGCCGCTCACGGCCCGGCGCCTTCGGCGAAGCTGGTTTACGGGCTCTCCCGGCGCTTCGAAGCCAGTGGGTCGCGCACAGCAACAAAGGTACAAAATCATCAACTCCGCTTAACAGCAGCAGATTGGCAAGCACTCGCAGCAGAGGGGGCCACGCGGCTTCTATGACGGGGGAGATCACCAAAGCTGCGGAGAGATAGGCCACTTTGCTCTACCGAATAGTGCTGCGAATTGTACGCTAGTCGCAAGAAATTTAAGAGAATTCCGGCCTGATCGGCACTACTTCTCCGTGACTGACACACGATGGGAACGCCCTGATTTAGCGTCATTCAGTCAGCTGGTTCAAGAAGTCATCACCGGCTCTGTACGGCGTCACACCTTTACGCCCTGTGAACTGAATCTCCTGCTCGATTTGCAGCGCAGCGGGATTCGAAAATCCTCAAAGCCTGACGTGCTTCGCCGATATCTCCGGGCCGTGCAGCAGCATTTTGCTGAGGAGTCGTCGCTGCTCCGCTTGTCGGCATTTCTGGAACGGGAACAGGCAAAGCGCGTCCCTGTCCATACGCCTGCACCGACAATCTCCGCCGACTCGCCCGTTGCTGAATTCATCGGCTAAGCGTGCTCCGCTCCTAAGCTATCCTCAAAGAAGAAACACGAGGAGAGTGCAATGGCAAGTACTACCGGGCCTGCCCCGAAAACTGAGCGCATGGTTTTTTGCGTCAAGCTTCACAAAGAACTGCCCGGACTGGATGAAATTCCTTTCGACAACCATCCGTTAGGTCAACGAATCTACGACAACGTTTCGAAAGAGGCATGGAAGATGTGGGTTGAGCAAATGAAAATGATCATGAACGAATACCGGCTCAACCTGGGAACGCCGGAAGCCCAAGAGTTTTTGCTGCGCCAGATGGAAGAATACTTTTTCGGCGAAGGAGCCGCGCACCCACCGGGATACGTTGCTCCCGGACACTGATGGAGTCGTGCGATTTCCTTTCAACGTCCGCAGGACGGAGTGCGTCTTACTAGTTTGATGCTTCGCATCAGCCTTTGTTTTTTCGCCGTTGCCGTTTTCCTAACTGCTGCTGATCCTGTTGCCGTTAGGCTGGCGCACGAGGCGGATAAAGCCCGCAATGCAGGGCAGATTGTTCGCGCTTACCTGCTGTACGCGGAAGCGGCTGCCCGTGATCCACGTAATCCCACCTATCTCGCCAACCGCGACGCGCTCGCGCCATCGGCCAAGTTGCTTTCCAAGGCGAATGTGCAGGATGCGGACATCTCAGCCGATCTCCAAGCGCTCGAAAAGGAGGAGCATGACAACCCTGAGCCTCCGGTCGAGATGGCTTCCCGGAAGAGTTGGGAAGCGGAAGAAAACATTGGCCCGCTGCCTGCACTGCAGTTTTCGCCCGCGTCGCTCAGCTTCGATTTGAAGGGTGACGAACGAACTCTGTTTCAGCGCGTGACTGCCGCTTACGGGGTTCGCGCTACGTTTGACCCCCAACTGGAACCCAAGCCTGATGTTCACTTCCAAATCGATAGCGTGGACTTTCGAACGGCGATGGAGGCTTTGACAGCGGCTACCAATACTTTTCTGTTTCCCCTTGCGGAAAAGCACATCTTTGTGGCTCGCGACAGCGAAGAAAAACGAAATCAACTGGAACCGCAAATCCTCCTCACATTTCCCTTGCCGGACGCGCTCGATCAAAAGGATTTGATTGAAGCGGCTAACGCGGTTCGCGGTGTTCTTAGTATGAGGGCGGTCGGTTGGGATAGCGTGAATCGTACGGTGATGATCCGCGACCGGGTGACACGCGCGCGTGTTGCGCGCTCGCTGCTCGAAGCCGTGCTGCTTCCCAAGGCCCAGGTTTCTTTCGAAGTGCAAATTTTCAGCGTCGATGCGGAGCGCAATTATCATTACGGCTTGGCGCTGCCGACCAGCTTTCAACTGGCCGATTTCGGCCGACTCCATGGCTTTCAAACTATTCTTCCGACGATTTCCAATGCCGCTAAGTTTTTCACTTTCGGCGGCGGCGCTACGTTCTTCGGCCTTGGTCTGGGCGATTCCACATTTTTCGCTACGTACACAAACTCGTTCAGCCGCGCTATCTACGATGCAACCGTTGTTGTTTTATCCGGACAAACTGCCAGTTTCCATGTCGGGGACCAGTATCCGATTGCGCAAAGCCTTTATACCGGGTTCAACCAAGGCGCTGCCTCCATCTACAATCCGGCTCCGCAGATCTCGATGGTGGATCTGGGCATCATCCTAAAGCTGACCCCGAGGGTTTCCGGGGACGGCAACGTGGGAATTGATGTGGAAGCCGATTATAAAGCGTTGGGAACTCAAACGTTTAACACCGTTCCGTCCGTCTCCCAAAGGACTTTTAAGGGAAGCGTCAATGTGCGGGAGGGCGAGTGGGCGATTCTCGCGGGCCTGGATGCAAGTTCCGTTAATTCTGCAAGAAATGGACTGATCGGGCTGGCGCAGATTCCCGGTTTGAACCAAATTCTCAGTGAAAACACCAGGGATACCCAGACCAGCAATACCTTGATCGTGGTTAAACCTACGGTGACTCGTCTCCCGATGTCCGCTTCGGTCAGCCCGCAGTATCTGGTCGGGCCTGTCCGTGGCCAGCGCGTACTGTTGTAAGAAACTGACTTTGTTATCTTTACTGGCATGTCCACCATGTGCGACGAAATTCGTCAACAGCCGGAGACTATTGAGCGCACATTAATCGCAGAGTGGGGCCATGCCGAACAACTGCGGCGACATTTCGAGAAGCATTCTGTTCGCACGATTATTCTGGCTGCCCGTGGAACATCGGACAATGCCGCTCAGTTCGGGCGCTACTTGCTGGAAATTACCACGGGCATACCCGTTTCGCTTGCTGCCCCTTCAGTTCTTACCCTTTATGGGGCGCAGCTTCAATTGCAGGGTACGGCAGTAGTCGCCATCTCGCAGTCCGGTGAATCGACGGACACGAATCTGGTTTTGGAGGAAGCGAAGAAAGAAGGCGCATTCACCATCGGTATTACCAATGAAAGCGAAAGCACGCTGGCCCGGCTGGCTCACCATGTGTTCCTGGTTCGAGCCGGTAAAGAAAAGAGCGTTGCTGCTACTAAGACCTATACCGGTCAACTCGCCTGCCTTTACCTGTTAGCTTGCGCCTTGGGTGCGCCATTATGCCGGGAAGATTTGCAGCATCTCCCTGAAGATGCAGCCGCCGCGCTTGAAACAGAACGCGAAATACGAAACCGCGCTGAGCGTTACTGCTTTATGGAACACGCCGTTTGTATTGGACGTGGACTGAATTATTCCAACTCGTTCGAGTTCGCCCTGAAGCTGATGGAAACCTGCTATGTGGTAGCCGAGCGTTTCTCTGCCGCCGACCTGCTTCATGGGCCTATCGCGATGATGGAAGCATCATTTCCGGCATTTCTGTTCTGCCCGTCCGGCGTTACCTGGAAACCGATGTCGGAGATGCTGCAAAAGCTCAAAACCATTCGCGCGGAAACGCTGGCCATTACGGACCGCAGCAATGAAAGCGCATTGGCAAATCAAAACCTGACCCAAAAGCCCATCATCATTCCGGCCTCATTGAGCAAACAGAACGGTTTGCCGGAAGATATCTTTACGCCCATTCCATTCATCATTCCCGCACAGCTATTTGCGGCGAGTCTTGCGGAGGTAAAAGGAATTAATCCGGATCAGCCCCGTACTCTGAGCAAGATTACGCAAACGATTTAATGCTACTTGCGCGAACCGCGAGTCGTGCCTTTCAATGCGGATTGCCGACGCTTGCCGGATTGGCGCTTCGGCTTTATGATCTTAAACGTGCCGCTGCCCAAATATTCAGCTTGGTAAATATTTTCTTTTTGCTCAATCTTCGGTGAAGCGGCGTGCGCAACTACGCCGGACTGGTTTGCATTTTCTTGTGCCATAAAATCTTCCTTTTGTGAACTTCCAGTTTAGCGAAACGGATGTTGCTTCATTCCAAATTTGTAACTCAGTAGGCGTCCGGGACATTTCTTGACGGGCTACCAATTGGTAGCTACACTT
>CAXTWT010000313.1:0-5558 GCA_964247955.1 uncultured Bryobacteraceae bacterium | reverse complement strand
TAGCTTACCAGCCTTTACCAAAGTGCCCTCTTGCAAAGTTGCAACACTGCCGTTAGAACTTGGCAGCGTCACCGAATCAGTCGGAGTAGAGTCGGTCGCACCGCTCCTGGAGAACGACAAGAGCACGCTGAGCAGCGTCGTGGACAATCGCGCCATCGCCAGCATGCCGTTGAACGCGCGCCAGTATTTAGATCTGGCCTTGCTCACGCCCGGGGCGATACCGTCGCAACCGGGACAGCAGGGAGGAGGATTCAACATGGCTGGGGCGCGCTCCCAATCAAATCTGTTTCTTCTCGACGGCGTCAGCGCCATGGATACCCAGATCGGCTCGGCCCTGGGCACCTTTCGAATCACGGATGCAGTGCAGGAATTCGCGGTTCAGACCAGCGTTCCCACCGCAGAGTTTGGCCGCGGGCAGGGGGCGCAAGTGAGCATCGTCACCAAGAGTGGTACGAATCAGTTTCACGGCTCCGCTTTCGAATACCTGCGCAACTCCGATCTGGATGCTGCCGACTTCTTTACGAACAAACTGGGCGGCAAGAAAAACACTCTTCACCGAAATCAGTTTGGAGCGACCTTGGGGGGGCCGATCCATAAAGACCAAACCTTCTTTTTTGCTTCCTGGGAGGGGTTTCGTCAAGTCAATCCCACTGTCAGCTCGACACGTGTTCCTACCGCCGCCGAACGTGCGTTGGTCACTGACCCAATCTCAAAAGCTCTGTTGCAGTTCTGGCCTCTCGCTAACAGCAGCCGACCCGCATCTACGATCAACTACATCGCAAACGTGAGCGCCTCGACATTTGATAATACGGGCCTCATTAAGATCGATCATAGTTTTGGCGAGAAAGATCATCTCTCAGCCCGATGGGCAGAGTACCAAGGTGCGTCGGTCACGGCCGGCGTAATTCCCGGCTTGGGAGGCACGAGTAATGCTCCTGTAAGCCGGTCCGGTGTCATCACTGAGACACATACGTTTTCACCGAATCTTCTCAATGAGTTTCGTTTCGGCTTTTCGCGTAACCAGACGTTTCTCACCGTTACGGATTCCGGCTTTGATGCCTCAACTATCTTTAGAGGTTCGGCCGGCGTGCCTCTTGCCGGGGTTGTTAATGGCTCAAACAACGTCCTTGACTCCGGCCTGCCGACCATCACAGTTTCCGGCGGTTTCGCCGTCTTAGGCACCGCGAACAATTATCCTCAGGGACGCATCACAAACACCTACGAACTATTTGACAATCTGTCCTGGGTCTCACCATTTGCTGCGTCAAAACACTCGTTTCGCTGGGGCTTTCATATTCGACGGGAAGAAGCCCGCCGTTTTCTCGACGGCTCATTCCGCGGCACTTTCAACTTCCAATCGTTTTCCGACTTTGCCGCCGGTCTTGTCAATACGTCCACCTTTCACACCGGCTCAACATTGGCCTACTGGCGGCGCTATCCTTTCGATCTCTACTGGCAGGACACTTACAAGCTCAAAGACAACCTAACAGTCAACTACGGCATTCGCTACGAATATCCGTCTGCCATCTATCAGACTCGCCTCGAAGCCACGAACTTCATCCCCGGTGTTGGACCCATGCTACTGAGCACCAATCAGGTTCTTGGCATCGATCCCACAAAGCTCGGCTACTCTGCGCTCTACACCACACAAGGCCCATACACTCTCTCCAATAGTGGCGTAAATACCGATAAGAACAATCTTGCTCCGGTCATAGGAATTGCCTACACCCCTCGCTTTGCACCGTCTATCTTCGGCAAGGATGACACCGTCATCCGTACCGGCTTCCGAGTCGGCTATGACGAGGTTTTCAATAACATCCCTGCCAACATGGGATTGAACGCTCCTTATAGTCTGACAACCAACCAGACGGCCTTTGTCACGCAACCGGGTAAATTCGGCTGGGCTACCGGCTACAATCAGAATGTTCCGCTGGTCTCCAACTTCGGTAAGCAGGGTCCTGGTCTTCCGACAAGCGGACTCGTCAGTCTCAGCGCACAAGATCCAAATCTCCGTAACGCGTACATTTATCAATACAACTTTGGCATTCAGCGCAGGATTGGGCAAAACTTCTCGATCGAAGCCGACTACATGGGCTCCAGCGGCCATAAGCTGCTGCTCAATATTGACCTGAATGAGCCTTACGTTACCGTCAACAACCCGGCGCGGCGCGGCAATCAATCGCCCAACGTCCAACTGTTCCCGTATCAGACTCTCGCCGGCATCAACATGGGAAAAGATATCGGCAATTCCAACTACAACGGACTCGTTCTGACAGGAAACTATCGAGGACGTCGGGGCATGTTCCTCCAGGCGTCTTACACCTATGGAAAATCCCTCGACAACAGCTCGTCCTGGTCCGTTCCCTCGGGCCAGCCCGGGGGCGTCGCCGACGCCCGAAATCTGAGCCTCGAGCGTGGGCCTTCCAATTTCGATATCCGTCACCGGGCTGTCATCACCTACGTCATGGATTTGCCCATCGGCCCGGGCCATCGACTCTTCGGCTGGAACAATCTCTTGAATCGTGAGCTGATTGGTGGATGGCAGGTTTCTGGTATTACGACCTTCCAGAGCGGAGCGCCTTTCACGGTGTATAACAGTTCAGCTGATTTCAGCGGATTCAATCAGTTCAGTGATCGACCTGATGTTGTGGGAACGGGTAAGATCACCCAAAACAACCGCAACCCGGACTCCGCTTTCGCCACATCGTTCTTCTCCGCGACGCCGCCCACCGGTCGTGTCGGCACCTCCGGCCGCGATCAGTATTACGGTCCCGGTCTTGCCAACTACGATTTTTCCATGTCGAAGAATTTTCCGCTTGGCAGTGAACGCCTCCTCTTGCAGCTCCGCGGAGACCTGTTCAACATCTTCAATCACACCAATTTCTCCAACCCTGTCTCGAATCAGAGCAGTTCCAGCTTCGGCCAGATTACGTCGACAGTGGGCAGTTCCGTTGCCACGGCGGTGGGTACCACAGCGGGTCTTGTAGGAGGCGGCCCGCGAGTGGTCCAATTTGCTTTACGTTTGACCTTCTGACATAGCTATTCCCGAATGGATGGAACGTCAGTCGGTTTTGTGGCGAGGTGTGTGAGGGCGGATTTGTTACTGTTGATCCCTGACGTCGATTTCACGCTACTGTTCCTACAAAAGTAAACGTCCGAGTCTGGCCGTCTAGGAGTAGTAGCCACGCCCATCCGGCCCGACAGCATTGTGCCCAAACTGGCGGATGTCGACGAACAATTCGGCCGCCCCTAGAGCGACCTTTCGCAAGTGGAAGGACCATCGTCGTACTATTTCTGGACGATGATCACCCCGCCTTTCATGACACCCCGAACGCCGTTGACGGCAGCGTCGATTTGCCGGAGTGGATCGCCTTCGACCGCAATCAGGTCAGCGAAGTGCCCCGGCAGAATGCAGCCAAGCTCCTGTGGTTTCCCAAGCAGGTCCGCAGCGTTGACCGTTGCGGTCTTCAGGGCCGCTTCCGGCGTCATGCCGAGTTTCACGAACCAGGTCAATTCACGGCTGTTTTGACCGAACATGGTGTATACTGCATCGGAACCCATCGCAAATTTGACGCCCGCTTGGAAGGCCCGTTGCGCGGTTTGGTAGTTGCGCTTGATGTAATCTGATAAAGCTTCCTTGGAGCCGGGCCGGAACTGATATTCTTCGGCGGCATCCATGTAGTACCGGTTGTGATCGATAGTAGGCACATAATAAGTGCCGCGCTTTACCATCTCTGACAGAGTAGCGTCATCTAAGTCCACCGCGTGCTCCAGCGAGTCGGCTCCGGCGCGGACGGCATCCCGACCGCCTTCCGGACCATAGGAGTGGATCGCAATCTTCTTGCCCATGGTATGGGCCACTTCGACAGCCGCTTTCATTTCTTCATAGGTAAACGTCTGCTGTGTGCCGACATTTTCGAAGCCACCGACCGAGCCGTACATTTTGATCACATCAGCGCTGGCCGCAATCTGGCGGCGCACGGCTTTCCTGACTTCGTCCGGAGTATCGGCGGAACCTGGAGTCTCGACAACAGGCAAGCCTGGACGCTGGCTGCGGGAAAGGCTTAGGCCGTAACCGCAGACGAACATGCGTGGGCCCACCATCGCCCCCATATTGATCAGGTTGCGCATCGCAACGTCACTGTATTCGGAGGAACCCAGGTCTCGCACTGTGGTGACTCCCGCTTCCAGAGTTTTGCGGGCATTCTCCTGAGCAAGGTAGACCGTCTCAGCGGCCATGCGGGCCCCCCCTCGGGGAAGCGTGCCGGGTTTTCGATCCCAGTAATAGGTCATATGAGTATGAACGTCGATAAGGCCGGGCAGGCCGTAGTACCGAGACCAGTCAATCACGGTCGCGCCTGCCGGAGGAGCGGGATTGCCTCCGGTAACGCTGCGGATGCGATCACCTTGCACCACAACCAACGCCCCATTAATGACCTGCGATCCATCCCATAATTTCCCGAAGCGGATGGCAACAGTGTTCTGCGCTGTCGCGCTCCCTATATGCAAAACGAAGAGGATCACCGCTGATAATTTATTTTTCATCAAATTTCCCTCACATTTGGACTAACAGGCGGCAGAAGATCCGTGTGCTCGTTCCAGTGCGGACCTACCTATTCTTTGCAGCATACGAGGTGAAAGGCTGCCAGTATTGAACGTACGGAACCGTTGCACAGTTTTAGTCCAAACAGGCCAACTTAGAATGCTGCTTACGGTATTTGTGGGGAGACATTCCAGTGTATTGTTTCAAGGTCCGAGAAAAATGGCTTTGATCGGAGAATCCGGCCCGGACTGCCACTTCCACAAGGGGAGTGCTCGACTCCGTGAGCTCGCGGCAGGCAGCCTCAATACGCAGGCGTCGAATATAGTCACCAACAGAGCAATGATTGTGCTGGCGGAACGCCCGAGCAAGGTAAACCGGGTGAACATCGGCAACAGCCGCCAACTCCGTGAGGGTGATGGACTCGCGAAAACGGTCGTGGAGCATATCACGGACGCGCCTCAACCAATCAGGGTTGCGCCGGGAAGCAGAACCATTCGACCCGCGAATCAGCCCGGCGACTAACTCCAACGCCAGTCCTTCGGAGGCGAACTCGGAGGCAGCATCCTTCTGCCACAGTTCCCTCTGGAGACGACTCGCTATCTGCAACAAGTGAGGATTACAATATTGCGTGCGTGTACGGGTTTGAAAGCCGTTATCTGTAAGAAGATTGAGGAAATGCGGAAATATCTCCAAATTCAGAAGATGGCCGCCCTGAGAAGAAAAGCAATTTGCATGCGACTCGCCGGACGTATGAAAAATGGCGTGACCCGCCCTGCACTCGTAGGTTTTAGCGCCCACATTTTCTATATAAAGCCCTTTCAGCGCCACGGAAATGAAGGCTTTCTCGTGAGAATGGCGCAGCAAATCTTCGCATGGTCCATAGGTGCTTTCTACGATTACAAAGTTCTTGAAGGTTCGGCGACACTTGATTGCGCCGAAAAACTGCCCTGAAATTGATTTAGCCAAAATGCTCCCCTCGCCAAAGCTGATACAGCATCGCAGACGGCGAGGTCTA
>CAXTWT010000312.1:0-5576 GCA_964247955.1 uncultured Bryobacteraceae bacterium | reverse complement strand
CAGCGCCAACTCTTCTGGCGCAGGAGATGGCGAAAAAGGGGTATCTCGGCGGCGCGCCGACTTCGTTTACTGTGCGCCTCGCACTGGCTCGCGCCGGGAAACAGCCGTTTGACATGGTTGAGCAATGCCATAGTCTCGGTTTGGCAGGTGCGGAAACAACCCTGCCGTCCACGGACCCTGCTGCGGTAAAAAAGCTTCGGACGCAGGCGGAAACGTACAACATGAAGCTGATTCTGAACACGCGGCTGCCGAAAGCGGAAAGCGACCTTCCGCAATTCGACGCGGCGGTTGCTGCCTGTAAGGAAATTGGCGCGATTGCGCTCCATGCGGCCATGACGGCCCGTCGGTATGAGCAGTTCAATTCCTTAGAAGTGTTTAAAGCCAACTTTAAGCAATGCCAAGAGTCCATTGCCCTAGCAGAACCGGTTCTGCGAAAACACCGCATGAAACTGGCGATTGAAAACCATAAAGGCTGGCGAGCCGCCGAGCAGGCCGCCTGGATGCAGCGCGTGAGCAGCGAGTGGGTGGGCGTGTGCTACGACTTTGGAAACAATCTGTCCCTGTGCGAACCGCCGGAAGAAACGTTCGGACTGCTTTCGCCGTACACGATCTTCTGCCATATCAAAGATATGGGCGTCGCGAACTACCCTGACGGCTTTCTCCTGTCGGAAGTTCCCCTGGGCACAGGAATTATCAATCTGAAGCAAAGAGTGGATGCGCTGCGGAGCAAAGATCCCGATATGCTCTTCTGCCTAGAGATGATCACGCGCGACCCGCTGAAGATTCCTGTGTTCACCGACGGATATTGGGCGACCTTCAGTGATCCTGCCGCGCCGCTTCCGGCTCAGGATCTGGCTAAGGTGCTGGAACTGGTGCGCAAGAACCCTCCGAAAAGTCCGTTGCCTCACGCGAGCGGGCTCACGACAGAGGAGCAAATGAAGGCCGAAGACAACTACAACCGGCAATGTATCGCTTACGCGCGGCAAAACCTCAATTTGTGATGCCGCTACACTGGAACATCATGCGGCACCCGTGGTGCTTGGGGAGATTCCTGAACAATGATTAAACAGGTAATGTGGTTTTGCGCTGCAACGCTTCTTTCGTCCGGCGGGGCGCAAGCGGACGGATCGACGCGGCTGCTGCGCACGCCCACGGTGAGCGCGGATCATATTGCATTCGCGTATGCAAACAACATCTGGGTTGTGGGTCGCCAGGGCGGAACAGCGCGGCGGTTGACGAGCTTTCAAGGACAGACATCTAACCCTCACTTGTCTCCCGACGGCAAGATGGTCGCGTTCAGCGCCGAATATGAGGGCAACACGGATGTGTACGTGGTCAGCACAGAAGGCGGCGAGCCGAAGAGGCTGACTTGGCATCCCGCTCCGGACATCGTGGAGGGATGGACGCCGGACGGCAAGGAGGTGTTGTTTACCTCCACGCGGGCGACCTGGGCGCCGGGTCCGGCACCGCGATTTTGGACGGTTCCGGTGACAGGCGGTTTCCCGAAGGCGATGGCGCTGCCGCGCGGGTACCAAGGCAAAATCTCGCCCGACGGTTCGCATATAGCGTACCGGATGAACAACTCATGGGACGAAGAGCGGCGCAACTATCGGGGCGGACAGAACCGGCCCATCTGGATCGCCGATCTGCGCAGCTACGATGTCGTTACACCCGCGTGGACTAATTCAAAGGATATGGACCCGGTGTGGGTAGGGGATGAGGTGTACTTTATCTCGGACCGCGATGGCGTGGCGAATATCTGGGCGTTCGACACGAAAAGAAAAAGGCTGACGCAGGCCACGAAGTTCACGGACTTTGATGTTAAGTCGCTGGATGCGTGCCCCGGCGCGGTGGTGTTCGAGCAGGGCGGCTACGTTCACGAACTGGACACAAAAAGCGGAAAAACGCACGTGGTGGAAATTACAGCGGCGGGCGATTTTCCCTGGATGATGCCGCGCTGGGAAGATGTGGCGGGACGGATGAGCCATTTGATCGTCTCGCCCACGGGCAAGCGCGTCGCGGTGGAAGCGCGCGGGGAAATCTTTACTATTCCTTCGGAAAAAGGCGATGTGCGCAACTTGACGCACTCCAGCGGATCAGCGGAACGTGACCCGGCCTGGTCGCCTGACGGCAAATATCTTTCTTACTTCAGTGATAAGTCGGGTGAGTACAAGCTGGTGATTGAAGCGCAAAACGGGGTTGCTCCCGCGCGTGAAATCACCTTGCCGCACCCGACGCATTACTACACAGCTTCGTGGTCGCCTGATTCCAAAAAGCTGCTGTACACCGATACAAACCTGAAAGTTTGGGTGCTGGATGTGGCGAGCGGGACCGCAAAGGTTGTGGGCGAAGACCCATGGATGGTCCCGGCGCGAACACTGAATCCGGTGTGGAGTCCGGATTCGAAGTACGTCGCTTACGCCAGTCGATTAAGGTCGCTGTATCACGCCATCTTCATCAGCAACGTGGAAACTGGCGAGAAATGCCAGCTTACGGACGGGCTGGCGGATTCCGTATGGCCGGTGTGGGATGCCAGTGGGAAATACCTTTGGTTCTTTGCATCAACGGACTTGGGGCTGAAATCGCAATGGCTCGATATGACCTCATACGACCACGACGAACACTTTGGGTTGTACCTGGCGTTATTGAGCAAGGGCGAGCCGAGTCCGCTGTTGCCGGAGAGCGATGAAGACAGCGGCGCGGCGGCTCCGCCGGTCACGGACGCAAAGCCGGGAAGCGGACCCAAACCGCCGGTAACGGTGCATGTTGATTTTGAAGGATTACAGGGGCGTATCCTTGCCGTGTCGGGCGTACCGATTCGTCAATACTCCTTGCTGAAAGCGAGCACGCCGGGAACGGTTTTCTACCTCGAAAATTTGACGGGTGGACAGGCTCTGGGAGTACCGACAGGGCAAACTCTGCATCGTTATCGGCTCAACGAACGGAAAGCGCTTCCTTTTGCGCAGGGCGTGGTTGACTATAACGTGAGCGCGGACGGACGCAAATTGGCGTATCAAATGGCCAGCCCGACTCCTGCGCCCGCGCCGGGAGCACCTCCGCCGGCAGGACCGCCGCCCGCGCCGTCGTTGTTTCTCGTGGACGCGGATAAAGAGCCGCCGCCGCCGGGGAAAGGCCGCCTGAATGCGTCGCTTCGCATGTATCTGGAGCCGAAAGAAGAGTTCAAGCAGATCTTCTACGAGGGTTGGCGTAATCAGCGAGACTACCTGTACGTGCCGAATATGCATGGGGCGGACTGGCCGCGAATGAAGGAAGTGTACGGGCAGTGGCTGCCGTCCGTCATGCACCGGGCCGACCTGAACTATCTGCTGGACATGATGGGGGCGGAGATTGCGATTGGGCACTCGTTTGTGCGAGGCGGTGATATGCCGCCCGTGCCGCAGGAGCGCGGAGGTCTGCTGGGAGCAGACTTCACTGTTGAAAACGACCGCTACAAAATTACGCGTATCTACGACACGGAAAGCTGGAACCCGGAACTGCGAGCGCCGTTGGCGACGCCGGGGGTTACTGTGTCGGTCGGAGATTACGTGCTGGCCGTGAACGGCGAAGCGTTGCGCGCGCCGGATAGTCTGTACCGATTGCTGGATGGAACGGCGGACCGGCAAACTGTGTTGACTGTGAACAGCCGTCCGGTGATGGAGGGAGCGCGGCAGATCACGGTCGTGCCGGTGCCGAGCGAGCAGGGATTGCGGACGCGGGCATGGGTGGAAGCGAACCGAAGATTAGTAGATAAACTCTCCGGCGGAAAGCTGGCGTACGTATATATGCCGAACACGGCGCAGCCGGGCTATGTAAGTTTCAACCGCTATTATTTCGCGCAGCAGGACAAGCTGGGAGCCGTCATTGATGAGCGGTTTAACGGAGGCGGCTCAGCGGCGGATTACATTGTTGACGTGCTGCAGCGTAAAATTGACGGCTACTTCAATAACGTGGCAGGAGAGCGCTATCCGTTCAGCAGCCCGGAAGCGGGAATCTGGGGGCCGAAAGTAATGGTCGTGAATGAGATGGCAGGCTCGGGCGGGGATCTGATGCCCTGGATGTTCCATCACCGAAACGTGGGCTTGCTGGTGGGCAAGCGAACCTGGGGCGGGCTGGTGCATACGGCAGACACGCCTGCCTTTGTCGATGGCGGCACCATGATCGCGCCGCGCGGCGGATTTTTCACAACAGAAGGCAAGTGGGCAGTAGAGAACGAAGGAACTTCGCCGGATGTGGACGTGGAGAACTGGCCGAAAGATGTGATTGCCGGGCATGACCCGCAACTGGAACGGGCCGTGCAGGAAGCACTGCGGCAGTTGCAGGAGAAGCCGGTGAATCGGTTGACGAAAGAACCTGCCTCGCCGACCTGGGGCGAACGGCGAATCCCGTTAGGGTCGAAGTAGGGCAGTGGCGAACATTCCTTCCCATTGTGCTTTGATGCGTGCTGCTTTACTTCTTTTGCTGACGTTGCAAGCAGTCGCAACTGCCCGGCAACCAGAACATTCAAGTGGTTGTGATGTGCGCGGTTTTGGCGCGAAAGGGGACGGTGAGCATCTCGATACTGCGGCGATTCAAGCGGCCATCGAATCATGCGCCGCGCGTGGCGGGGGAATAGTCCACTTCGGTCCCGGCGTTTATCTGTCTGGTTCCATTCAGATCAAGAGCAACATCACACTGGACCTCGGGCCGGGTTCACGCCTTCTCGGCAGCAGCGATGTTAAGCAGTATGTTGATATTGGCCGATCCTCCGAGGACAGGTCTACGGCTTTGATTTGGGCCCTGGGAGTTCGCAACATTGGCATTAGCGGACCAGGCGTTATCGATGGAAACGGCCGCGCCTTTATTGATCGGGGAAACCCGCACAAAACAGGCGCCTTTGACCCTAAATTCACGCGCCAAGGCGCGGAAGCGTTCCATCGCTTCTCACAAAATCGTGAAGGACCAGTCCGGATGTTATCGCGCCCCGGCGTGCTGGTGCTGTTCGTCGAATGCGAGCATGTCGATCTTCGTCAGTTTCACGTAGTGGACGCGCCGAACTGGTGCATTCACCTGGCGTGTTGCAAACATGCGGTGATCGTGGGTATGGATGTTCGGAACAGTTTGTTCGTGCCGAATGCGGACGCCCTTGATGTTTCGAACTGCCAGGACGTGCGCATTTCTGAGGTTTACCTGGAAGCGGGGGATGATGGGATCGCTATCAGCCCTTGCGCTGACGGCTATTGCCATCAGATTGCTGAAAATATCACGGTGTCCAATGCGGTGATCGTCAGCCGTTCAGCGGGGATTCGCCTTGGATGGTCGGCGAACGACATTCGAAATTTAGTGTTCAGCAATATCGTTATTCGCGACAGCAACCGAGGTATCGGGATTTTCGTGCGCGGCTCCGAAAAGATTGAGCATGTGCTGATTTCCAACTCCATTATCGAGACTCGTTTGGTGGACGGCGATTGGTGGGGCATGGGTGAGCCGCTCCATGTTTCCGTCGTCCCCTGGAAGCTGCACGGTGAGCAAGGCTCCGTGTCGGATCTTCGCCTGGTGAACGTCGCCGCAACCAGCCAAGCACCGGTGCTGCTCTATGC
>CAXTWT010000311.1:0-5585 GCA_964247955.1 uncultured Bryobacteraceae bacterium | reverse complement strand
TTTTCACATGCGGGCTTTCCGTGCCGAGCCAATCCGGGTTCTTGGCCGTGCTGTCGAAGTGCGCGCTCGTCTTGAACAGTTCCCACTGGCCATTTGCCGCCAAGGGAGCCGTGCGGGCCAATAGTGCGGTGATCTGCTCATTTGTGACCTGCTTATAGCTGTGTCCAGCTTGAATAGCCTGATCCAAAATTTTGGGCGTGTCAATTCCCGTAATCACCACGGAAGTAGGCCGGCTTAATGCGTAGTGCAGGCACTCCATCGGCGTTACTTTTTGGCTTTTGAGAATCACGCTGTCGCCCATGCTTTTCATGCCCAGCACGCCGATGTTGCGCTTGACCAGTTCCGGAAGCACATTGTTCTCAAAGCTGCGGAAGTGCGCGTCCATGACGTTGATCGGCATCTGCACTGTATCAAATGTGAACTTGTGCTTATCGGCCACTTCCAGCATATAAAGATGAATTCTTGGGTCCTTATGTCCGGTAAAGCCGATATAACGCGTTTTCCCGGCCTTTTTCGCTGCCAAAAACGCTTCAATTGCGCCGCCCTGCGCAAAGATGCGGTCAGGATCATCAAACCGGATTACTTCATGAAACTGCAAGATATCCACGTGATCCGTTTGCAAGCGCTTCAGCGACTCTTCAATCTGTTTGTTGGCTTCTTCCTTCGTGCGCCCATCGATCTTGGTCATCAGCAGGACGCGCTTGCGATATCCGCCTTGCGCGAGCGCTTTGCCCATGCGCTTTTCGCTCTCGCCCTTGTTGTAGTCCCAAGAATTGTCCATGAAGTTGATGCCTTTATCGATGCCCGAGTGAATCAGCTTGACAGCTTCATCCTCGCTCAACTCCGATTTGCCCAGGTGAAACCCACCCATGCCGACACAGGACACTTTTTCGCCTGTATGCCCGAGCGTCTTATAAAAACCGTCGCTGCTTCCGGTTTCCGCACCCGCGCCCAGTCCTGATCCAACCAGTCCTGCACTCATCGTCAATAACACCTCACGCCGACTTGCTTTGCTTTCGTTCTCCACAAATGATTAGATGTCAATCAAGATAAAAATAAACAGACGAATCAATCCTCATGAAGATAAGCGCCGTACTTCTACTAGCTGTTGTGGGTGTAGCCGCGTTACCAGCGCCGGAATTGCTGCGGCTGGACGGCGACACTACGCCGGTTCATGATCCAGTCATCATCAAAGAACAAGACACTTATTACGTCTTCTGTACCGGCGGCGCGATCCGGCGCTCAAAAGATCTCCGCAACTGGACGCTTGCCGGATATGTGTTCGGCAAGGGCCAACTCCCGGCCTGGACCCGGCAGGAAGTTCCCGGCTCTAAAGGCGGTTATTGGGCGCCCGATATCTCTTCTTATAAAGGAACGTATCGGCTTTATTACGCCGTTTCCACGTTCGGCAAGAACGATTCCGTTATCGGATTGGCAACGAATGTAACACTCGATCCTGATAATCCCGATTACAAATGGGTTGACGAAGGCATGGTGTTTCGCTCGCACCACGATGACAACTTCAACGCCATTGACCCGAACTTAATCACCGACGAGGAAGGCCGTCAATGGCTCGACTTCGGCAGTTTCTGGGGAGGCATCAAGATGCGGCGTATCGATGCTGCCACCGGCAAGCTGTCATCGGAAGATACAACACTGTACTCCCTGGCGAGTCGGCCCCATGCGCAGCGCCAACCGGACGCGATTGAAGCGCCCTTTATCGTTCATCACGGTTCGTTCTATTACCTGTTTGCTTCTTTCGACTTCTGCTGCCGTGGAGTAAACAGTACTTATTACACTGTAGTGGGCCGTTCCCGCGAAGTCACCGGACCCTATTTTGATGCTGACGGAAAGCCTATGACAGAAGGCGGCGGAACGCGCCTCACTGCGCCGACAAATTTATGGCGCGGCCCTGGGCACGAAGGCATTCTTCTCCAAAGAAGCGGTCCCGACCTGATGGTGTTTCACGCCTACGACGCCGCAACCGGCAAACCTCATCTGCAAATCTCAACGATTTCCTGGGAAAACGAGTGGCCCCACACCGCCCCGCTTTCCGGCATTTGATATTTTGTCGTCATGCTGACACGGCGTACGCTGCTGAAACTGGCGGCCACCCTTCCCGTTCCTTTCTTTCCCCGACTGCGCGCGCTGGCTGCGCCGCTACAGAACAAAGTGAAGATTACCGGCATTCGCGCAATGTCCGTCCGGAACGCAGGAGCGAATTGTCTGATCCGCGTAGATACCGACGCCGGACTGTGCGGCTACGGCGAAGCCGGAATTAACGGAGCTATGGCGCGAGCGCGCATCGAGACGCTGAAGCCGATGCTCCTCGGGAAAGATCCGCTGGCAATCGAGCTTCATTTTCATAATCTCTCAACAACTATGCACGCGTACATGGCCCATATCCCTACCGTGAGCGGCATCGATATCGCTCTCTGGGACCTGGCCGGAAAGATTCTCGGTCAGCCCGTTTATCAGTTGATGGGCGGCCCGTTCCGCACCGAGATCCTGATGTACTCGCACGGCCTCGGACTGAATATGCTCGACAAAAACTCCTGCCGCGATTGGGCAGCCCGAGTACGGAGCGCTCCCGAAGGCTTTACCGCATTTAAGAACAGCATCGATCCGGTGCTGGGCGTGCTGGCCGCACGTTATGCGGGAACGCTCGATCACGCGCAGCTTCGCCGCGTCGCGCAAGCCTATGCGAATGCAAGAGAGGCTGTCGGGGATGACATTGATATCGCCGTCCATTGCCATAACGAGCTTGACACTTTGAGCGCCATCAACGTAGCCAAAGCGGTGGAGCCGATGAACCCTTTGTTTATCGAGGACGCCTTGAACGTTCCCTACTCGGAAGGCTGGATGGCGCTGCGGCGCGCCACGCGCGTTCCTTTGCTGACCGGAGAAAAGCTGGAACTCGTGCGCGGCTTCAAGCCGTTTCTGGATAATCAGACGGTCGATATCGTTCACCCGGACCTGGCGTTTGCCGGAGGCTTAACCGGCACGCGAAAGATTGCCGATTATGCCGCCCTGACCCGCACGCCCGTCGCGCTGCACAATGTCGGCTCGCTGGTGCTGACCTATGCGAACGCGCATTTCGGGGCTGCTACCCAGAACTTTTATCGCTCCGAAAGCGCTCTGGGCCGTCCGACGCGGGAGGTGGAAGACATGGCGGCTTCTCATCCGCCGGTGGTGCGCAACAGTCTGCTGCGCGTGCCCGATGCGCCGGGTCTCGGCGTGGATCTGAATCCGGACTATCTGAAAGCGCACTTGTCCAAGGGAGAAGAGTATTGGGATTGATGTTAATACTCGTGAGTGTTTACGATTACCAGAGCCGTGAAGAAGAGTACGATTGACATCACGAGTGAAATGACCATGGCTGGCCATGGCAAGCTGTGAGTAATAAGAGGAGATGCATCTGTCGAGAAGCTGAAAATGTTGGCGGAAGAGGGTAATGCGAGGCGAGTACTGGCCCACCAGGCGAGTCCGACAAGACAGTAGCTCCCGTAGGTCTGCCAGATCTCATCTAAAACAGTTGCAATTATCACTGACATGAAGTAAAAACAGAGAACGCAGGCAAGAGCAGCCAGAAGGAGTTTTAAAAGATCGCTGGATGTTGAATCGCCTCTCACCAAAGGGAAGAGACTCCAGGCAGAGACAAGCATGAAGATGACAACTCCAGTGGTTTCCAGGTAACCCAAGAGCGCACGTACTGTGAGAAGTCGAAGGCGACTGACCGGCATCGAGAGCGTGTATTGCGTAGATCCGTGAAGGCCGGCTTTCGCTCGAAAAGAAGATTGCGTTCGAATGCCCGCCCCGGCGAGCTGAATCGCGGCAAGAATGGAGATCATGGACTGCGCAAACATTAGGTTCCGAGCGTTTTCCGCCGAACGCAATCCGCCGCCTTGTTCGCCCATTAAGATCGTCAGCAGTGCAAAGCCCAGCAGAAAGCAAAAGCGCCAACGAGTCTCCAACCAAGCTTTCATCCACAGCATTCAGGTCTTCCTCGCGTGTTCTAAAAATATTTCCTTCAATGTCACCGAACTTACTTCGACGGCAGCGCCCGGTAGCGATTGGGCCTGCTGCACAAGAGCGCTCACGTTATTGCTGGTTAACAGAGACACGGTCCTGCCTTCTTGTGTTACGCGCTCGACGCCATCTAACCAGCGAATCGGATCTGCCGGTTTTTCGGGAAAAATGATATTCACTCTTTGATAACGTCCTTTCAAATCATCGAGTGTGCCGCTGACAACACCTCGGCCATGCTCAACAATCATGATGTGGTCAGCAATTTGCTCCACCTCGTGTAGCTGATGAGAAGAGAAAAAGATGGTTGTGCCTTCTGCGGCAGAAAGGGACACCAGTTCCCGAAGCAGTTGTTCGACTGTGACAGGATCTAACCCGTCCGTCGGTTCATCAAGGATCAGTAAGTCGACGCCGCGTGAGATCGCGAGCAAGAGCATGAGCTTAGACCTCGTGCCTTTGGACAAATCGGGAATTTTCTTCTGGAGAGGAAGGTCGAATACTCGCAGATAATGCTGCTCCAGGTCATCGCGCCAGTGGGGGAAGAACGAGCGGGTGAACTGAATGACCTGCCTGACCGTCATATATGGGTATAGCTCCTTGTCTTCCGTGACGAACCCAATTCGTTGACGAATCTGCACTCCATTCGCTGTACTCGATAGCGGCACTCCGAGCACGCTGGTGCTTCCACCATCCGGTTTGAGAATTCCCATCAGCAATTTAATGGTGGTTGTCTTTCCTGCTCCGTTACGGCCCAGAAAACCGTAAATGCTGCCGACGGGCACGCGCAGATCTAAGCCAGCCAGCGCCGGGCGACCATGAAAAAGTTTGCGGAGGTCGATAGTTTCAATAGCAAGGTCAGTCATTTCGCACCGCCTGTGAGCCTTCCGCCCGAGCAAGCGCCATTTCGTTCTCGATTAAACGACGGATCTCCTCATGGGAAAGTCCCAGCGCGAGAAGGCGTTCAACAACCTCCTGGACAATGGGTTGGGCTTTTCGGAAGCCTTTGTTTGGTTTTGAAAATGTGTGACTTACAAAGGCGCCAGCGCCGTGTCTTACTTCGATCACGCCGGCATGCTCTAATTCCCGATAAGCGCGAGCAACCGTATTGGGATTCATAATGAGATCTTCGGCGACCTTCCGGATTGTGGGAAGCTGTTCCCCTGGGCGCAGTGCTCCCATTTCAATAGCGTGTTTCACTTGGTCGATCAGTTGCAAGTAAAGCGGAGTTCCGGTCGAATGATTCACGCGAAACAGCATTTAAAAGTGTCTAGTGAAATAATACACTATACTCTTGTAACGCGTCCAGTCGATTTACACTAAGCGGGTCGAAACGCCATCCAATTACGCACGGGGCGCAATGTGTTGGCAGTAGACAACTCACTGAACCCGCACGCGGCAGGAGAATGCGCGAGTAAAGAGGCTGTAGCAACTCTACTGCTTCAATCAAAGTCAGGTGTGCGATTCCGCTGCTTGCTCATTACGGCGCTTTAAGATCGCCGCCCAGTCGTGCTCGAAGTCTTCAGCGGTGTACTTTTCAACTTGATGCCGCTTTAAGAAAG
>CAXTWT010000310.1:2933-5601 GCA_964247955.1 uncultured Bryobacteraceae bacterium | reverse complement strand
CTGCAGTGCCGGACGCCCCAGGCACGTCGCTTCTGCCTGTCGAAGAATCGGAACCGGAATGTATGATGTTGCCATTAGGGGCAGCCTCGCTCCCGTTTACGTAAACGGTCCAATAATCTGAATAGTCCCCAATTACCTGCGTACCAATAACAGCTTCGACGTTATTACTTCCAGTCCTGTACAGCGAATCGATCCAGTAGATTGTTGTGGTAGAGTCAGAACACTGCGCTTGACAGAGCTTTGGACTTATCATCAAAATCAAACCGAACCATGGAAAGAATAAAAAACTGGCTCTGGATTTCATAACGCTACTTGACCTTCACTTTTGTACTCTTAAGTGATTTCTGGAAATTGTTGTTTAGGAACTCTTGTAGACCTAAGTAATTTGGGCCAGTCATTGTTGCTTGCATACTTGCAAAAGCCTGTGAGGCATATGCAACACGACGTGAAGTGAACGATTTAACTATTGTAGGGTCCAAGGGTTTCCCTGCGGTCTTGCACGAGGCTTGGTATTATATCGCTTCTTGATGGATTTTGCGATCAGCTGACGTATAGTCAAGAGCAAGCTTATCTAGCAAAGTGAGATCTGCTAAAGTTATATGGAGTTGTTTGGCTTTGTTTGCATGACTTGTGCCTTTGATCCCTGATCTACGACGCATTGCATCTTGAGCGTGTGTAGTAAGAAAAATTATGTAAAGGTAAGAATGGCTGTAACTTAAAGTAGTACTAGTGTATGGGTCTGTAAGTTGCCCAAATCCTTGCCATTGAATGCTCACAAATAGCAATAACAGTAGACTGAGTGTTTTCAAACCATCACTCCTAGTGATTTGCAAGCATATAAAATCCAAGGTGCGATGTCAAGTAAATAATTTATGAATGGTTTTGTTGCTGTGTTTTCGGCTTTATCCGACCCGGTGCCGCCCAAACGCACGTCACTATAAGCTGTCGGACATTCTAGCAATTGCATTTTGCACTTTCTTATATGGGGCCGAAGACCGTGTGGACAGGGCCGAGCTTGCCAAAGCGCAAGGAGGACGTGCTGCGGGAGTTCGTCATTCCTGAAGGTGGGCCGCCCTCGCATAACACCTTCAGTCGGGCATTCCGCCTGCTCGGATTTCAAGAGCTTGGCTGCTCGTTTTCAGGCGTACCTCGACTTGTTTGGCACAGCCTGTCAAGGACATATAACAAACGGTTTGGTGGATGCTTACGCTGCAGGAACGACCTACTTGATTCTAGACATCTCGGGCTACTTTGCCCCGTAGGAGCGTAAGCGGGGCCAAATGCGGAATGTCAAAATAGAGCGGTAATGCCTCGCTTTCCCGGTGTGGATTATCTCCAATTCGATTCGCTCTTGACTGAGCAGGAATTGCTGGTGCGGCAGACCGCGCGCCAGTTTGTGGATGACCGTGTGATTCCGCTGATGCGCGATGCCTATAACAGTGGAACCTTTCCTAAACAACTGATTCCCGAAATGGGCGAACTCGGCTTTTTCGGGGCAAATCTCGAAGGCTACGGCTGTGCTGGATTAAATAATATCGAGTACGGCTTGATTATGCAGGAGCTGGAACGCGGCGATTCGGGCGTGCGCAGCTTTGTCAGCGTGCAGGGCGCTTTGGTTATGTACCCGATCTACACTTACGGCTCGGAGGAACAAAAGCAACGCTGGCTTCCCAAGCTGCAATCAGGAGAAGCCGTCGGCTGCTTCGGCTTGACGGAGCCGGGATTCGGCTCCAATCCCTCCGGCATGCGCACTAAGGCGGAAAAGCACGGCGACAAGTGGGTGCTGAACGGCGAAAAGACCTGGATTACAAACGGTTCCGTTGCCGACGTAGCGGTGGTCTGGGCGCGTACGCCGGATGGTATTCGCGGGTTCCTGGTGGAAGCGGGAACGCCGGGGTATTCGACCAGCGACCTTCACGGCAAGCTATCGATGCGCGCGTCGGTAACATCCAGTCTGCATTTTGCCGGGTGTGAAATCCCGGAAGCGAATCAGTTGCCTTGCGGCAAAGGGCTGAAAGCGGCTCTCGGGTGTTTGTCGCAGGCAAGATTCGGAATCGGCTGGGGCGTGCTGGGCGCGGCCATGGATTGCTTCGAAACGGCCCGCTCTTACTCATTGACGCGCAAGCAATTTGATGATAAGCCGCTTGCCGGACATCAACTGGTGCAGGAAAAGCTGGCGTGGATGATTACGGAAATCACCAAAGGCCAACTGCTGGCCTATCATGTGGCGAAGCTGAAAGACGCCGGGAAAATTGAGGCTGCCCACATCTCCATGCTGAAGCGGAACAATGTCGCGATAGCTTTGGAGTGCGCGCGTTTAAGCCGGGATTTACTGGGAGCAAACGGCATCATGGATGAATACCCAATCATGCGGCATATGTGCAACCTGGAAACGGTGAAAACGTATGAAGGCACAGACCACATTCACGCGCTGGTCATTGGAGAAAAAGTGACCGGCGTAGCAGCCTATCGCTGAAGCTTCCGAATTCAGAAATCAGCGCGCAGCCGGAAACCCACGCTGCGCGGTTGCGCAATCGCAGTACCCGAAAGCAGTCCGGCAAAGTTAATCAGGTTCAGCCGGTCCGTCAAGTTCATCACATCCCCTTGCAGAGTCACCGACCGCTGTTCCTTTCGCCATAAATCTACTCCGACGGAAGCATTCAACGAG
>CAXTWT010000310.1:0-2833 GCA_964247955.1 uncultured Bryobacteraceae bacterium | reverse complement strand
TTGGCATAGCTCAGGTAGCCTGAGAATTTCCCCCAGCGCGGCGCTGAAAGCTTCACCTCCGTGCCGCGAACCGTTCCCCGGTAGAATGTGATCGGAAAACTGACGCCGGTATTGAGAAGGGGATCATCGTCCTGGAAATTGCGGATGTTCCGATAAAAGTAGTTCGCGTCCAGCCGAACCCGTTTCCCGAGCGCTTGCGTCAGGCCGCCTTCATAATAGTTGCCGCGTGATGGGTGGATCGGCAGATAGAATCCTTCGTTTAAGCGTGCTGCGGCGGCAGCCGACACCAGAATGTTTTCAAAGGGCGGCGTGCCGAAAGTCCGGTCGTAGGATGCGTGCAGCAGGAGTCCCAACGGTTGCAGGTTCCACGAAACGCCCAGGCGCGGACTCCAGCCCGTTTCATCCACCAGCAAGGCATAATGATCGAATCGCAGTCCAACGCTCGCCGTAAAATTGCCGAACCGGATCGTGTCCTGCGCGTAGGCGGACTGCTCGCGATCTGGAGAGCGCCCGGTGAACTCGTAATTGGGGGGCAAGCCTTGGTCGAAAAAGAGATTGTCGCCTGGGGTGTAGCTGTAGGCAGCAATTTGATACCCGAACTCCTCGCGTACCGAGGCGAAACGTGCTTCGACACCGGCTTTCCAGTCATGCCGCCCCGATTGCCCGGCGAGGCTGGCGTTTATATATCCTTCGCGAAAACCGCGATCCTGATGCGCCGAGATCGGCGTTGAGGAAGGATTAGACCATAACTGCGCGTTAACGTCGCGCACCATTCCCCGCACAGCTCCCACGAGCGTGGAAGAAAAGATATGCTCGTACGAAACGGTTCCTTCCGAATCTTTACTCGCTCGATCCTGGCGTTGCCCGGCATCCTGTTGTAAGAAGTCATTGGGAACCTCAAACCCCGTTTGCCGGTGAGCCGCCGATAAACGCAGATGGTCCGAGTCGCTGAAATCGCGCTCAAAGTTTCCGGTGAACGACGTGTTCGAAGCGTGATTAGCGTAGTTATTCGTTACGGGAGGGTCCAGGTAGCGGTCCGTCAGAAAACCTTGCGCCGCTGCGGAAAACGTGGTGCGTCCCGTACTATATTGCCCAGATAAGAATCCCCCGGCTGTATCGAAGCTGCCGCCTTGCGCCACGGCAGTTCCATGAAACCCCCGAGCTAGATTCTGCCTTGTGTTTACCTCCACGATGCCGCCCACCTTTTGCCCGAACTCGGCTGGAATACCGCCGGTAAACACTTTGACTGATTCAATCTGGTCTGTTTCTATCGTGGGCGCAAACGCCGGAGAGCGATTATCGTATTCCGGAAAACCATTCATTACAAACTGAGTTTCATACTCCGACTCGCGCGGGTGCAAAATGCCGTTCGCCTCAGCGGTCCAACCCGGCTGCATGAGAACCAAATCAATCAACCCACGTCCGGGCAGACCCGAAGCCAGCCGCTCTTTTACTTCCTGTGAGCCGATGTAGTAAGCCGTGCCGGTCCGGTCCGTGTCGAGCAGCGTGTCGGACTCGCTCACCTCAACCCGCGACTGTATCGGATTAAGGGTAAGCACTACCTGGTGGTTCTGCGGCACGGAGGAACGAATCCGAATCAACTCGGAAAACGGAGCAAACCCTGGGTTCGTTACAGAAAGCTGATAAGGCCCCGGCGGGAGACCTTTGAAAAAGTAACGTCCTTCCGGCGGAAGAGTGACGGTTTGTTGTGTGTTCGTGGCTTGATTCGTCAACCGCACGTTAGCAGCAACGCCCGCGCCTGTGTTGTCTTGGACGTGCAGATGCAATTCGCCGGTCTCACTTTGGCCCAGTAAGGATAGTGTTGAGCATAGAAAAACAGTGCAAAGCAGGGAAACGGTAGACCCCGGACGCCGACGAATGAAAGCGCTCATAAAGCTCAATCTTATTTTCCTTCTTCCGCTTTCGGGCAGTAAAGTATTAAATAAGGAGGCCGTCTCCATGGCAACTCAGTTGACCGAAGCGGTGCAGGTCGAAGGGCGTATTGATGATAGCGAGTTTGAGAACTTCAACAGCCAATTAGCGAGGCGGCCTGTGCCGAAGGAAGAACACGCTGACTTTCAGTTCTTGTTAACAAATTTGCTTAATGCAATCGTAAAGCCCTTGGGCGGCAAAGCACGGCAAGAGTGGTCTATCTTTGATGATGAAGGCCACTGGCTAACGCCCGACGTAACTGTTTCCTTAGCTGGTTATCAGCGAGCCAAGAACAATTGTCTGCTGATTCCCGCGTACTTGGCAGTGGAGGTTCGCTCGGAGGATCAGACTTTGAAAGAACTCTTCGAGAAGAGAGCGCAGTATCAAGCTTGGGAACGCGCTTTTACTGGCTGATTGATCCCAGTGAGAGAGCTTGCTACGGAATTTTGCCCGACATCGCTCTACGGAGCAATGCGTTGCGAACAGACTTGTTTGCTTTGGAAGTATCGAATATTTTCTCTGTAGCCGGTTAAAGTTCTGCTTTGATGTGTTACTCTACAAATGTACTTGCGAGGGCCAAGTAAAGCGATCCGGCTGAAATAAGCTGGACGATACTCGGTTGTAAGTGGTATATTGCAGTAGAACAGATAAGTTGCTAATCAGAAACGAAAAGTTCTGATTAGGTATTTTGAAACTTTCTGTTAGACGGCTGCGTCTGATTTAGTGCGTGGTTGAGCATCAAGCTTAACGGTCGGAAGCCAAGCGGTTCCGAAACGCGGATCTGATAAATCGATTTTTGAACAGGTAGTAACTGAAAGCTATAGTTAGCAAAGTTATTGCTGTTCGCACAGCTTTCGAGGCTGGTTCTTGTATTTACATTGCGTTTTCTCGCAGGAGAACG
>CAXTWT010000309.1:0-5611 GCA_964247955.1 uncultured Bryobacteraceae bacterium | reverse complement strand
CCCTTGTTCCCAAACCGCAAAGGTTACGACCCGAACGGAGCCTTTAGGAAACACCCGTTGAATAATTGGAATATTATATTCGCCGGTGGCATGGTCCAGGAGGTGAGAGCCGGCGGCGTGGATGCGCCCTTGTTTGAGCCATTGCAGAGCATTCCGACTCGGGCAAGGAACACTGAGGATCTCAATTCCGGAAAAGGCTAACAGATCAGTCAGCAAAGACAAAGCCGGATCGCACCCGGCCAGCAGGAGGCGCTTGTCATAATCCGGCGCTTCGAGAAAGGACTTTACCGCCACACTGCGCCCGGAACTCTTTTCTACGATGGCATCCGCCGGTGGCAGATAGGTGGGCAGAGCGGGAATGGGAATCGCCAGGAGACGCTCCTGCACCCGACACAAACGGACGAGTTGTCCCGCTGCGATTTCCTTCGATGGGCGTCCTAGAAGCTCCGCCTGCAGCGGCTTGGCTGCCTCCTCAGTCACGTCTCCCAAGGAGAACAACTCTTCGACGTGGACCTCCAAAATACGAGCTAACTGCAGAGCAATCGCGGTATTCGGAACATAACTTCCGTCCTCAATGGCGTAAATTGTTTGTCTGCTGACGCCAACCTGTTGAGCCAGTTCCGCTGCGGGAATGCCTCGCCGTTTCCGAACTTCCTGGAGGAAGATGCGCGTCTGAACTTTTTTCAAAATCGTTACTGTTCCTTAGATTCTGTTCTCCGGCACATACATCAGCGCTCCTCAGAAATGGAGTTTCAGCGCGAACTCGAAGTCGCGGGGATTACCGGCGCTGGTAATGGTGCCGAAAGCGGAAGACCCAAAACTGCCGTTCGGATCATTCAACGGCGGGGTATTTGTCACGTTGAACGCCTCGGCCCGGAACTCCAGGTTGATCCGCTCCGTAAAGGAAAAGGTTTTTCCGAGCATCAGGTCGGCCTCCTGTAAGCCAGGTCCGCGTATTGGATTGCGCGAACTGGTTCCAATGGTGAACTGCGGAGCCGTTGTAAACGCTGCCGCATTAAACCATTCTGCGGCACTCCGGCCCGGAAAGTTATTGGGGTCGCTGATCCGGTTGGGTCTTTGCAACGCATAACCGAGACTGGCGTTGTTATTCGTGGCCTGGGAAACGGCAACGGCATCACCCGCCTGTATTCTGACCAACCCGGCAATCTGCCAGCCTGAGATCTTCCACCAACGGGGCACTTCATACACCCATCCCGCCGAAAAAACGCGAGGAATGTCGCCGCTCGAAACGTCCTTTTCCAGATGCCGGTTGAAAGCGTCCGCCGCTCCCGTTGTATTCAAGACAGGTCCCGTAAAGATGGTTTGCGAGAAGTAGCTGGACGCATCGTCGAGCAGTTTGGAGAAAGTGTACGCAAACGAGAAGGTCAACCCGTGGGAAAGGCGCTTCTCCAATTTAGCCTGAACCGCATGATAGGACGAGTTGCCCACATTGTCGCGGAAGAGAGCGACATTGGTAAATCGCGGGTAGGCCCGCAAAAGCTGTTGCGCCGCAATTGTCGGTGTATCCAGAGAGGAGGATGTGGGAAGCTGCCCATAATAAGGGTTCGGCACCCTCGCCAGCAAAGCCTGCCCTAAAGAAAGGTACTGAGCGGGCAATTGGTTCAAGTTAGCTTCCGGTAAACCCAGACGGGTATTCTTCGAGCCCAGGTACCCGATCTCGAAATTCAGGTTCTGCCCGAATGTTTTCTGCACCGTAAAATTCCATTGCTGTGAATAGCCGGACCCATTATTCCGCTGCGAGCCGAACACCCCTTGTCCTAAGCCGGAGTTCGGGTTGGGATCGGTGACCTGCACGGTTGGACCATTTGATAGTACAAAGGCGGCGTTGATATTGTCTTGCGTTTGCTGACCTACGGTTTGCACAAAAGGAAACTGCGGCAAGGTGAACGGAGTGGTAACACCAGTTTGCTCGAACCAGACCATGCCGTAGCCCGAGCGGATCACAACGGTGTCACTGGCGCGGTAAGCGACACCTACGCGGGGGCCAAAGTCACAGCATTCCAGATTGCGGGCCGTGCGCGGGAAGTCGAGCACTTGTGTATTGAGATTGAAAACCGCTCCCTGACCGTTGACTTCGTGGGAAGGAAAGTTCAGCGTATACCGCGTCCCCAGATTTATCGTCAAGCGGTCGGAGATGCGCCAATCGTCGCCTACGAAGAACTCGGCAATGTTTGCTCTTTCCTGGAGCGGTTTGCGCTGGATATCAATCGAAAACGAACTGACCTGACCAAGCAGCAGCGACGCCACCGCGTTCCCGCTGTTTGTAACTCCCGGCTTATTCGTGCCCGTCGTGTTGAACGTATACGCACCTGCCGGATTCGCGGGTTGCAGCACATCCAGCGCTTCGCGGCGAATATCGGTTCCGAATCGGATCGTATGCCGTCCGCGAACTATGGAAAAGGTATCCATATATTCGGTGACACTCGTCGTGAACTGGGAGTTAGCGCCGGAAGATAAGCCAATCTGTTGAAAGCCCGTCACATTGAAGGTGGGCAGAACAGAGCCGAACGAATTAGCGGGCGTTCCCGGCACCGCCAATCCTCCGTTCTGGATGCCCGTGCCTGTCGAGTTGCGCTGCGTGTAGCCGAACCGTGCTTGGTTCAAAATAGTGGGCGATAGAGTCCACTGATGCTCCGCTACCCCTTGATAGCCGCGTGTCGACGTTTGACTGATTACGCCCGAGGTGATCGCCCCGCTGCCTCCGGGTAATGGCGCGACGGGCGTGTCCTCATCGCGGAAATAAGAGAAGCGCCCGAAAACGCGCTGTTTCGTTCCAAAGTATCGGTCGACTCGGGTGTCGAACTGGTCCTGGCTGTCCGGCTCCACATCGGTACGGATGTAATTGTTCGCTGTTCCCTGTTGGTTCGGAAGGGGATAAAGCGCGAGCACTTGTGCTGCTATCGGGTCAATCCGATTCACCGGAATCCGGTTGCCGGGAATCGGCAGTCTCGCCGGTGTGGCAGGATCGTAAATCGCGCCCGAAAAGATGCCGTTACGCTGCGCCACGGTGGGCACCGTGCTGAGACGGGGAATGCCGGTACGAAGCCTTGTGCCCTGCCAGTCGATAAAGAAGAAAGTTTTGTCCTTCTGGATCGGTCCGCCCAGCGTCAACCCGTACTGATTGCGCCGAAACTCCGGTTTCGATCCCGCTGCGGCAAAGTAGTTGCGTCCATTCAAATCCTCGTTGCGGAGGAACTCAAAGAGCGTACCGTGGAGTGTGTTGCTGCCCGATTTGGTGTTGACAAGTATCGAGCCGCCGTTCGAACGGCCATACTCCGGCGAGTAGGCGTTGATGTTGATGCGGAACTCTTCAATGGCGTCAATGATGGGATAAAAGACTACTTGTCCCGGCTCGGGCTGGAGGGCGCTGATGCCGTCGTAGATGTACTCGTTTGTGCGAGGACGACTGCCATTAATGCGCGGCAGCAGCGATCCGCCTCCGGGCAACGCGACACCGGGCGATAGGGCGATCAGAGGAATAAAATTACGACCATCGAGAGGCAGGGTGACGACCCTTCTCTCATCTACGCCGAAATTAACGGAACCTGATGCCGTTTGCAGTGGAGAGACTTCTTCGTGGACATCCACGGCCTGGGCAGCCGCGCCGACCGCTAACTGGATGTTTTGCTCCGTTTGGTCCCCGATGCGAAGCTGTATTCCTGTCTGATGATAGTCTCGGAACCCGGTCTTCCGAACAATGAGCGTGTAACTGCCAACAGGTAAGCCGAGCAAATGGTACATTCCCTGTTCATCGGTAGTCGCCGAAAACTGCGCATTCGTCGCCAGCTCTTGAGCTTGGACTTGCGCGTTTGAGACGGCTAGATTGGCAGGGTCCCGTACGGCGCCAAAGAGTTCCGCCCGCCCGGACTGGGCGTAACAAACGGGCAGAAGCGAAAGAGCGCAGAAGAAAGAAGTAAGGCGTGTGTTATTTAATAAAGACACTGTAGTAGTTAAAAGACATCGTAGCTTACCGGCAACAAGCTTGACGGGAAACGGTGAGCAAGCAAAAGAAAGGGAACGATAAAGGTCCAAAAGATGAAGAAAAAAATAGGATGGGGTTTGGCGCCCCTGTTGAGTTGCGTTGCTTTCTGTTCGCTTGCCGGGGCGGCCCCTGTCACGCTGAATTTGTCAGGCTCTCTGACCAGTTCCACGGTGAATGGCGTGAATGTCGGGGCCGGCGCCTATACAACCGATCAGCTTTCGAACGTAGCCCAAGCAGTAGGTGGAACCGTAACTGCGAACGGGTTCACTGGCGTGTCGCTTTGGGGACTTTTGGGCGGGAACACGACCGGCGCTTCTTCCGATGTCGTGACCGATGCCGGCAAAAACGCCATTCTCCGCTCCTATTTGCTGGCCACTAACAGCAGTGGCTCGCAGTTTGTCATTTCACTCGGAGAAGTGGACCCGTTTTTCGGCGCCGGCGCCGTTGCGCCGTTTATCGCGTATGCCGGCGGCAACGGCAGTCCGGCGCTGATTTTTCCGAACGCAGCGGCGACAGGCCGCAATATCGAGAATCTAGCGAGCCTACAGGTGCTCGCGGTACCGGCACCGGCGGTTGGTTCGGGAGGACCATCTGCCAGCTTTCAACTCTCGGGCAATGTGAGTCATCCCGGCACGTACACAGCAGCGGACCTGCAAAACCTTCCTTCCGTAACACAAACCGTGAACGGAGACACCTACACCGGGCTGGCATTATGGAACTTTCTGGGAGCGAATCCGGCGAATGAGTTCACTCAATACGTATTGGCCGAAGGAACGGACGGGTATGAAGTTTTGTTTTCGCTAGCGGAACTCGATCCAAGCCTCGGAGCACCCCAGGATCTCCTTCCCTATGCGGATACAGCGGGACAGTTCCCTGCCGATGGAGTGGTCCGGATTGTCATTCCGGGCGACAATCATGCGGGCCGCTACGTCTCGAATCTTTCTCTGTTGGAAGTCACGTCTACTCCAGAACCCAGTACGATCGGACTGCTGGGAGTCGGCATTCTTAGTTGCCTCGTCCTGTACCGATCAGCCGCGAGAACCAAATCTCGTTGACCATCCCAACCCACGTTTTCTCGGGTGAAGGCAAGCATCGCAGATAAATTGTCAGCAAACCAATTAGTTGAAATTGTGAAATCGCTGAGGCCACATGGCTGTAGCCGTGTGATCCAAAATCATATTACCTGGAACCCCACTTTTCATGCACAATTGTAAATTTAAGTCTCCAGGTAGCGCTTTCTCCGTCCCAGTACGATGGCTCCTCGATTCGTAAACCTTAGTTGTCTGGTGGCGGATCATTCGAAGATCTCGGCAGCGCGCAAGAAGCCGCCGTTGCGCTCAGCGGTGAATGCCGGCGCAGAGCCGGTCCCAATTTCCTGACGCGATCTTCACTCTATCCCTGTCGCTTAGTTCCGCTGCCTCCAGAAAGCGGCGGGCGCTCCCATGCTGAGCAAGTTCGAATGGATAGTCCGTGGAGAAAAGAATGCGGTCGACGCCGATCACCTCGACCGCCCAGCGGAGATATCGCTGGCTGAAGATACCGCTGGGCGTGACGAATACATGCTGACGAACATACTCGGAGACCTTACGCGACAGCTTCCCCGCACTA
>CAXTWT010000308.1:0-5642 GCA_964247955.1 uncultured Bryobacteraceae bacterium | reverse complement strand
TCGAAATTCTGCCGCCGCGCGGCGTGGATGCGTCCAAGGAGATTGCCGGAGCGCGTTTATGCCGCGATAACGGGATCGACTGCATCAATGTTCCGGACGGGCCGCGAGCGAGCGCACGGCTGAGCGCGCAAGTTACCTGTCAACTGATCCAGGAAAAGGCGGAGATCGAAGCGGTTTTGCACTTCTGCTGCCGTGACCGCAACATCCTGAGTATTCAATCGGAGTTGCTGGGCGCGCATACGACCGGCGTGCGGAACCTGATCTGCATTACGGGCGACCCGCCGCGCATGGGCACATATCCCGATGCGACCGCCGTGTTTGATGTGGATTCCATCGGGCTGACGAACATCGTCAACAATTTGAATCAAGGACTGGATATCGGCGGCAATCCGATCGGCTCGCAAACGAGCATGCTGATCGGCGTGGGAGCCAATCCGGGCGCGCTCAACATGGACGAGGAGATGCGGCGCTTTGCTTGGAAAGTCGAAGCAGGCGGGGAGTACGTGGTGACGCAGCCGGTTTTCGATCTCGATTTACTGGAACAGTTTCTAAAACGTACGGAGCAGTACAAGCTGCCGATCATTGCCGGAATTTGGCCGCTCACGAGCTACCGCAATGCCGAGTTCATGGTTAATGAGTTGCGGGTGCCGGTGCCGCAGGAGTATATGGATCGCATGCGCCGTGCTGACAGCGCGGAAAAGGCGCGGGAAGAGGGCATCGGCATCGCGCGCGAGATGGCGGGACGGGTGCGCCGCACCGTGCAAGGGGCGCAACTCAGCGCCCCGTTCGGACGCTACGAAATGGCGGTACAGGTTGCCGAAGCGCTAGGTGAACGCTAAACTGGCAAGATACCAGGCGGCTTTCGCAGCGCTATCTTAATTTGTATTGTTCCCACCGTGGCTACAGATCTAGTAGAAGTAAACGTCCATAATCCTCCCGGCGAGGCAATTGACCGTGCCGCGCAAGAGATTCTGCGCGGCAGGGTAGTAGGAGTTCCTACCGACGCGCTGTATGTGCTGGTAGCCGACCCCTTCAACCTGCATGCGGCGGGACGGGTCTTTCACGCGAAGGGGCGCGAAAGCGTCCGTTCCCTGCCCCTCGCCATTTCCGACACGTTGATGGCGGAGGATCTCGCCAAAGAACTTAACAGCCGCTTTTATATTCTGGCGCGGCATTTCTGGCCCGGACCGCTGACCATGATTGTTCCCGCAGCCGCTAAAGTGCCGCTCAAAGTAACGGGAAACACCGGGCGGCTTGCAATGCGCCACTCGGATTCGAAAGTGCTGAACGCCATTATCGAAAAGGTCGGGCACGCCGTGATTGCCACCAGCGCGAATATATCAGGCCATCCCACTATATCCAGCGGCATCGATCTGTTCGCTACCCTGGACGGGCGTGTTGACTTGGTGCTTGACGGCGGCTCCTGCACGGGGCATGGTTCTACTACGGTCGACATCACAGAGCCGTACTGGCGCGTAATCAAGGAAGGGGCAATTACGGAGCGGGATATCGCCGAAAAGCTACGGACGGATTAACCCTTTTTTCATTCAACTACGGCAATTCTTGTTACGATAAAACAGAAGCGTTCCCCGCGAGATCTTTCCTCCTGGTCTCCAAAAAATTGATCCGATAGTCAATGTCATGGAGTCCGGCTCGAATGAAGTGCTGGTGTGCAAGCTCCTGCGTCTAAAGCGCAATTGGAGAAGCCTGAAAGCGCTCGGACGATTCCCCCCTTGCTCTTTAGGGGTCAATGACGGAGGCCAGGAGGAAAACTCTTGCCGGGAACGCTTTTCCTATTTTTACTCCCCTGATGAAGATTCTTTTTATAGGTGACATTTTTGCTTCCGGCGGTCGGGGCATTGTCGCTGAGAATCTTCAGCGTCTAATGGCGGAACACAAAGTCGATCTCGCCATCGCCAACGCGGAGAACAGCGCCGGGGGTTTCGGCGTTACGCCTTCCATTGCGGAAGAACTGCTTTCGCTGGGGCTGGATGTGCTGACGGGCGGCAATCATAGCTTTGATAAGCGCGAAGTTTACGATTACTACGAGCATCAGCCGCGCTTGCTGCGTCCAGCGAATTATCCACCGGGGTTAACCGGAAACGGCGTTTTTACCGCCAAAGCCCGCAACGGCGCGCCGTATGCGGTAATTAATCTCCAGGGCCGGTCGCATATGGCCAACATCGATTGCCCGTTCCGCAAAGCCGACAGCATTCTAAGCGATCTCGACCCCAACATCAAAATTCGCTTTGTTGATTTTCATGCGGAGCTGACCAGTGAGAAGATGGCGATGGGCTGGTACCTGGACGGACGCGCGACCGCGATGATCGGCACCCATACGCACATTCCGACGGCGGACGCCCGCGTTCTGCCGGGCGGCCTGGCTTATCAAACTGACGCCGGCATGACCGGGCCTTACCTGTCCGTAATCGGCGTGGAAAAAGATATTGTTATTCGCCGCTTTCTGACCGGCTTATCGGGCCGGATGGAGGCAGCGCGCGGAGGCGTGGAACTGCACGGCGTGTTGATCGACGCCGACGAGACTACCGGCAAGGCCAGAGGCATCCAGCGCATCCACTGCGTCAAAGCCTGACTTCGGCTGGCCAGCCTTCATTTTCTCCTTGACAGCTTAGGGCAACTCGATTACACTCCTGATTAGCTTAGGAGTGTTCATGTCCCTGACCGCACAACTGGAGAAACGATGAAACGGCTCGCCTACTTCCGCTGCCTTTTTGCTCAGTGGTTCCATCGCTCGGAGGTGGAGACCGACCTGGATGAAGAACTTCACTCCCACATAGAGCACCGTGCGGATGATCTCGAACGATCCGGCCTGTCTCGGGCCCAAGCGGAACGCCGCGCACGGGTGGAATTCGGCGGCTCGGGACGGTTTAAGGAGGAATGCCGGGAAGCGCTCGGCGGCGCGTTTCTGGAGACGTTAGTGCAGGATGCGCGCTTCAGCTTGCGCGTGCTGCGCAAGTCTCCCGGCTTCACGGTCGTGGCAGTGGTGACGCTGGCCTTGTCCATCTGTGCCAACGCCGTAGTGTTCGGCATATTAAATGGGCTGGTTTTGCGGCCCCTGAATGTGCCGCAGCCCGAAAGTCTCTACGCAATTGAGTACGGGGACGGCTCCGGGTGGCACTCGTATCCTAACTATCTTGATCTGCGCGATCGCAACCGCAGCTTTGACGGCTTGGCAGCTTTTACCTTCGCGTCTGTCGGGTTGGACACGGGAAACGACGCTTCTCCCTCGATGGGCTTTGCAACTACCGGGAACTACTTCGACGTGCTGAGGGTTCAGCCTTATCTTGGGCGCTTTTTTCACGCCTCCGATGAGCATGGCGCGAACAGCGCCCCATACCTCGTTCTCAACTACGAGTATTGGCACAGTCACTTTCTCGATGACCGTGGCGTAGTGGGCCGTACGGTTCGGCTGAACAAGCATCCTTTCACCATCATTGGCGTAGCGCCGCCGAAGTTCCCCGGAACTTTGTTGTTTGCGCATGCCGATTTCTACCTGCCCATTGTTAACAGAGGGCAGGTAGACGAAAAATCTGAGCTGAACGCACGCGGAAACAACAGTGAGATTTTTGAAGTGTTCGGGCATCTGAGGCCGGGAGTGACGTCCGCTCAGGCGGTCGCCGATATGAATGCTGTGGGTGCGTACCTCGAAAAGACGTATCCCAAAGAGTTTAGCCAAAAGAGTTCTCCCCTGTCGTCTCCAGGTTTTGCTTCCTTTGGCAGCGCACTGCGGGCGTTCGTCGCGGCATTGATGCTGCTTGCAGGCTCCATCCTGCTGGCCGCCTGCGCGAACCTGGGCAGTCTGTTTGCGGCTCACGCTGCTGACCGCTCCCGCGAAGTGGCGCTGCGCCTCGCGCTCGGTTCCAGTCGCGGACGTATTCTGCGGCAGCTATTAACCGAAGCCGCGCTCCTCTCCCTCGCCGGGGGCGCTGCGGGACTCCTGGGCGGCATCTGGCTGTTGCAGCGGCTGAGCGTGTGGCAGCCCTTTCCCGGAGTTGCCATCCATATTCCCGTCGCTCCAGACGCAACAGTTTACGCCGTCGCTCTGGCTTTGGCGCTGGCGAGCGGCATTCTTTTCGGTTTGGTTCCGGTGCGGCAGGTTCTGAAAACCAATCCCTACGGAATCATCAAAGCGGGATCGAGAACAACGGGTGGACGGCGCGTGACGGTTCGCGACAGTCTCCTGGTTCTCCAGATTGCGATCTGTGCCGTTCTTGTCACGTCTTCGATGGTCGCTGTGCGTGGATTATCGCGCTCGTTAAACAGCAACTTCGGTTTTGAGCCACGGAATACGATGCTGGTTAGTGTGAACCTGGCCATGGCCGGTTACAGCAGTGAGGGAGTACCTGCCATACAGAAGCGCATGCTCGATGCGATGGAAACGATTCCCGGCGTCGAGCGAGCGGGGCTGGTGAATAATTATCCGCCTTTAGTGTATGCCGCAGGCGCCAGGGCGAATGTTTTCAAGGATGAAACCAGAGATTTGATCCAGTCGAATGTCGCTGCCATGCCCTACCGGTATGACGTATCTCCCGGATACTTCGTGGCGGCCAGCACCAAGTTGTTGGCGGGTCGGGACTTCACATGGCATGACGACAAGAACGCGCCCCCGGTTGCCGTGGTAAATCGGGCGCTTGCGGGGAAGTTCCTCGGTTCAGCTAGCGGAGCCGTCGGCAGATATTACAGGCTGCAGGATGGAACGCGCGTGCAAGTAGTGGGCGTGGTCGAGGATGGAAAGTACTTGAGCCTTACGGAAGATCAACAGCCGGCCATGTTTCTCCCGTCCCCGCAATCACCGTCGAGTCAGGCCCATCTGGTGGTGCGCTCGCGTCGCGATGGGCAAGAACTTGCCGCAGATATAAGGAGCAAACTGCGCCAGCTGGACTCAGGGCTGCCCCTCCACATCGAGACGTGGAACAGCATGCTGAACGTCGTTCTGTTTCCTTCACGTGTGGCTACGGTGTCGCTTGGTGTGCTGGGGATAATGGGCGCGATGCTGTCCATCACCGGCATTTTCGGCATGGCGGCGTACTCAGTCAGCAAGCGGCTGAAGGAGCTGGGCATTCGGATGGCCCTAGGGGCAAAACGCCGGGAAGTACTGGAAGCTGCACTGGGACGCGCGTTTCGGTTACTCGCTTTGGGATCAGCGGCAGGGCTGCTGCTGGGGATCGCAGCAAGCCGGGTACTGGCGGCGGTCGTGTATCAGGCTACGCCCCGCGATCCGTTGGTCTTAGCCGGTGTGGTTCTGGCGATGTTGTTCCTCGGTCTGCTGGCTACGTGGGTTCCGGCGCAACGCGCGTTGTCGCTCGATCCTTCAACATTGCTACGCGAAGAGTAGCCGTTTTTCTATTCTTTAGCGGCAAAAGGGTTGAAGTCCGTGCCGTAATCGAAGTAGTCAACACCTTCGGCCCGCTTGAGGGAGTTGACGATCAGGTAGGTAACAGGCGTCATCAGCGTTTCATAGGCTACTTTGATGAGATAGCCGGAGATAATTAGGCGGACGATGACTTCCAAAGACCGGGTTCCATAAAAGGCGGCGAACATCACGACAGTGGTATCGACTGCTTGACCGACAACCGTTGAGCCGACCGTGCGGGTCCAGAGATAGCGGCCTTTCGTCAGCA
>CAXTWT010000307.1:0-5678 GCA_964247955.1 uncultured Bryobacteraceae bacterium | reverse complement strand
CTTTTCGCTTCTTCCGCCGCATCCGAACCGGGAGCAACTTTCATGCTTGCCCGGTAAGCCGTCACGGCATCGCTGTGATCGCCTTGCAAATCGTAAGTCTGGCCCAGCCGCAGCCAAGCCATCACGGCCGTGCTTACATCCAATTCCTTAACGCCCTCCGTAGCCCCCTTCAGATCTGCCAGGGCTTTATCGAGATCGCCGTACCAGAAGTGCAGGTTTCCTGCCGCGTACTGCACCTTTTCTGCCGGAAGATCGCGGTAGCCGGGCGCGCTGCTGCGCCGCAAACTTTCAATTTCAGCAAGCACTCCGAGGGCGGACTTCTTGTCGCCCAAATCGCTGTACATCTGAACCTGCTCGAAACGAAACAGGTAATTGCGCTCGAACTCGCGCGCCAGTTCCTGCAAAAGCGGAACAGCCAGCCGTGGCTTGTGGTCTCGCCGGTACAGAACAGCGAGCAGGATTTTAGCGTCGTAGCGGTTCAAAACGCTTTTCGACGCCACTAATTGAAGCTGCTGAATGCCGCCTTCCCTGTCGCCATGAAACCCGCCCACGAATCCAGCCGCGCGCAGGTAAAAAGGCAAGCACCCGACCACATACTGGTACACTCCCAAAATCAATCGCGCATCCACAAACTGAGGGTCGATTGCCAGCACCTTTTCCTCGGATTTTCGCGCCGCTGCTGCTTCCCGCAGAGCATCGATCCAGGATTTTTCGACCAGAAAAAGATAATTCGCTTGTAAGCCGTGCGTCACCCCCAACTCATAAAGAGCGGTTACGTCCTGCGGATTTCCGGCGGCACGAGCTTCACTCAACTCAATCGCTTTCTTCACGCAGCTTTGAAAAAGCTCACGGTCTGCACGGGAAAACGCCATCTTCGAATGCTGCGAAAACGTGCTGTTACCGGTAACTAGCTGTGACTCCAAAGCTCCGTTTCGGAACAGTTGGCGATAAAGAACCGTTTGCGCCACGTGGTTGTACTGGTCCGGATCATTCGGGTTCGCTTTCACCTGACCTTCAAAATAGGCGAGAGCTTCCTCATATTCGTTGTTGAAAAAATGATTAAACCCAGGATTGCGGGCCGGATCTCCCGAAGCGCCAGCCGCCCACGAAAGGCTTCCGGTAAAAAGCGCAAACGCCGCTACAATCAATTTTCCGGAGGTCATGCTTCCGCCACTTCTTCATCTAACGCTTCCCGCAATCTGCGTAAAGATTGCCGGGCTGCCTCCGCCACGGCAGGATCTGGATGTTCAGCCAAGCGCTCCAGAGGCTCCCGTACAGTTTTATCGGCGGTGTTTCCCAAAGCGATAGCCACGTTACGCAGAAATCCGGAATACTTCGCCCGCCAAACCGGCGACTGCCGAAACACACGGCGAAAATCTTCCGCTGTGAACTGCGCAAACTCGGCTAACGAAGCAGGCAGCTCGCGCCGCTGGAAGTCGGGATCGTCCGTTAGTGCCGCCCGCCGGTTCCAAGGGCATACATCCTGACAGATGTCGCAACCGAATAGATGATTCCCCATTTTTGCTTGTAAATCGTCCGCCACATCTCCCCGCTTTTCAATCGTTAGATAGGAGATGCAAAGACGCGCATCCAGTCGCCAGCCATCCTCGCCCGGCACGATGGCCGCCGTCGGACACGCATCAATACAGCGGGTGCATGTGCCGCACCGGTTCGGCGCAGGCATGTCGGGAGAAAGCGGAATGGATAGAAGCAGTTCGCCCAGAAAGAACCATGAGCCTTGGCCTTGATGAATCAGGCAAGTGTTCTTTCCAATCCAGCCCAGCCCGGCAGCCCTTGCATACGAGCGTTCCAGAAGCGGCGCAGTATCGACGCAAATTCTGGACTGGAACGGCATCCCGTGAGCCGCCGCGATCTTGGCGACAAGCGCTTCGAGGCTGCGACGCATCACGTCGTGGTAATCCGCACCCCAGGCGTACCGGGAGATGAGAGCCTCCTGCCCATCGGTGGAACTCGGCGGAACGGTGTTGTACAGCTTGCCGACACAGACAATACTTTGCGCTTCCGGCAACAGATTTCGGGGATCGCCGCGCAGGTCGCCCCGGTGGTCTGTCAGGTAGCCCATTTCTCCCGCCAAATCTGCTTCACGCCATTGCTGAAACCGCTCGAAGTCTTCGGACGGAAGCGCCGGGGTAGTTCCAACCAGCTCAAACCCACATTCGCGGGCAAGAGTCTTCACTTGTTCCGCGCTGATCGGCATGGACTCCACCGTCTAGGGATCATAAATCAATTGTAATACACATGTTATAACGGTATTGATGGCATGCGGAATCATTACAATCAAAGCGCGAAACGTCGGTAACTCCCTCGGATTCACCCTGCCGAGAGAGGTAGTTGACCGAATGAATCTTTCCCCTGGTGACTCCTTTTTTTTGGTGGAAAATGCGGATGGGTATCAGCTAACGGCCTATGATCCTCAGTTCGAGCGTGAATTGGCATTAGCCGTAGAAGGAATGGAGCAATACAAAAACGCGCTGCGTGAATTAGCAAAGTGAAAGAACCGATCTGGACCTCGGAGCGAATTGTTTACGTTCTCCACCAGCAGCAACTTCGTCTTCATGGCGGGATGCCGGGAGTAAGAGACAACCATCTCCTACTGTCGGCCTTGGCTTATCCTCAAAATCTGTGTGCTTATCAGCCGGACAGCACCATGCCGCAGTTAGGAGCAGCTTACGCAGCGCGGCTGGCTAAGAATCACGCCTTCATTGATGGAAATAAGAGGACCGCTTGGTTGTTATGCTTTCTCTTCCTGCGTTTAAATGGCTATCGCGTGACGGCGCCGGAAGCGGAAGTCGTTATTATGATGAACGGCGTAGCGGAGGGTTCGGTATCGGAACACGCTTTTGCTGAATGGTTAGGCGGTCACTGCGCGAAGGAAGAAGCAGGATGAAAGCGGCTTTAAAAATTGGCTGCGCATTTGTCGCGCTGGCAGTAATTGTCCTGCTTGCTTCCTGCAAATCCGGCACATCCTCGGGCCGCTCTCATCACTGGATAAGGACGTTGCAAGACTATGCACGTGAAGCAGAGGAGCATGGCTCACGGGAAGCCGCCGTTCCCTATGCCATTGACGAAGAAGAAGGTGAAATGCTTATAGTGCGCAGTGTTGAGGAAGCGTTTTCTTCTTACGAGTGGGTCCTCGGTGAACCGATTGAGGAAAAGATTCTCACCTTTTCGCGAGTTACTGGAACTGTTGATTCACCCGAATCGGACTCCATCTACACCGTGTATCGTTTCCACATCGAGAAGCGGCTGGGCAAGTCAAAGGACCCGCGCCAGCCAGACGATTTTACTGCCGCTGCGCTGAAAGCGTTACCGTTACGCAAGGACGAAATGCTGGTCGCCAAAAGCGGCGGAAACATTACCGTGGATGGAGTGCTGCTCAAAAAACGAGGTACGCTCTGTTTTTCCGAGTTGATGCCCCGCCGTTACCTGCTTGCCTTGTGGACAGACACATCCAATCAAATTGGCTGGCTCCACATGGGCTGTAGAAGTATATACTCCGTGGATGGCGATGGTCTCTCGCCAAGACAACAAGAGCCGAACACAGTGACTACCGGCATCAAAGAACATTACGGCAACTCGCTGCAAAGAGTGTCGGAAGCCATCGAAAAGTTACAATCGCGTTAACCCTAACCGCGTCCTACCTTGCGAATGGAGAAGGACTCCGTCACTTCTACCCGTGTACCTGTTCCCGAAGGCTCATTACTTCGGGCAGTGGTTCGAGGATCTCGCACCGCCCCATTGTTCTTTTTGCTTACTTTTGAGGCTTGCACTGCCGGAACTGACTTTTGCACCTTTTCTTCAATCTGGCGATTTTGTGCGATCCGCTGAGCCAACCGCTCAGCCGGAGTCATCAGGTGATAAGGTTTGCTGTCTGCCATGTTTGCTTCTCTTCTTAGATGGAGCAAATGCCCATTTGTCTCCTGAAATACTTTTTCGAAGTCACTTTAACACGAAGACCGCAGTTCTAAATCGATTGCCGTCGGTGAGTTTTTAGTACTGCCGCGCCCACTGCAAAGCTTGAGGTGAACGAGGAACAATGCTACACTGACGAACTGAAACTGAGCTGAAGAGCTTAGCGAACGAGGAGGTCAACGCTGAAACAACTAAAATCAATTGCAGCAATATTCGGCATCTCCCTGTGTTATCCGAGCTAAATAGTTTCTGCACGGTCTCCGAATATCCGTAAACCGATTCATCTTCACAACGACGAGAAAAGATCGTCGTCTCTGCTGAATCAGTGCCCGTTGTACCCATTGATTGCGACGCCAAGGACTGGTGCTTTTCTGCCGCGAGTTTAGCAGCGCACTTCAATAAGCAGCGAAGCCCATACCAACTCGGGCGCTCGCACCATTGCAATTACACGAAGCAAACTTGTCTTTCATTTCGAAAACGAATGACGCCTGAGGAGAAAGGAGACCCGTGATGGCGAACAACATAATTGAACTCGCAAAAGGACTCCCGCCTTGGGTGATCCTGGGTTTTGGAGTCGTGACCGGCAGCTTGCGAAATGCCTGGTCGTTTCTCTACGAGCACACAATCGGCTACGCCATGGTACGGGTTAGTCTTTCATTGACAGTTGAGGATGTAGAACATAAAGAGGCTTATCTTTGGCTGAGTCACTGGGTGGAAAACAACCTGCGACACCGACGAATCAACTCGCTCCTGCTGCGAAAGCCGGAAGACGACGATGATGATTCCGCAAAAGAGGGTCGGCAGTTTCGGCTGATCCCGGAGTACGGTACCTACTACATGAAGTACAAGAAGCGGCTGATGGTGATTAAACACCGCAAAGACAACCAGCCAAACATGACGCGGATGCGGCCTACACACTCGATGCGGCTGCAAATCTGGCTGGCGTGGGACCGGAACATCATTTTCGACATTATTCAGGAAGCCAAGGCCGCCTATGAGGAGTCACAGCCGACGGTGGTTGAATACTTTCGGACAGATCCCTATGGAGATTGGAACGAGGAGGACATTCCGCCTCGGGATCTTCAATCTGTTTATCATCCTGAGGAGCTGATCCGGGATCTGATCGGAGACGTTCAGACGTACTTGAATTCAAAGAAGATTTACACGGATTTCGGCATCCCGTATCGGAGAGGGTACTTATTGGCCGGGCCGCCGGGTACCGGCAAGTCGACACTGATTCTGGCTGTCGCTTCGTACTTCAAGCTGCCGATCTATTCGGTGCCGCTGCGAGGAACCGAGTTAACCGGTGAGCGGCTGATTCAGTTGCTGTCGAACTGCCGGAAACCGTCACTTATTGCTCTCGAAGATGTGGATTGCCTGGAAGTAGCCACCTCCCGAAAGTCGAAGTCCAGCGAAGGGCTGACCATGGCGGATCTTTTGAACGTAATCGACGGAATTGGAGCGAGTGAGGACCGGGTGCTTTTCATGACCACCAATCATCCGGAGACGCTCGATGCCGCCTTGACTCGGGCTGGTCGAGTGGATCGAAAGTTCTACATCGATTACGCCCGGGATGAGGAGTTGCAGAGCTTTCATCGCCGCCTCGCTCAATACTACTCGGTGCAGCCTTGGCCGGAGTTCCGGGCCGCGCTGCCGGGACGCGCCACCATCGCCGACGCTCAGGCGCTCGCTTTCGCAAAGCGGAACAATGATAAAGTTTCGGCTTAACGGACGTTTCGGCTGAC
>CAXTWT010000306.1:0-5742 GCA_964247955.1 uncultured Bryobacteraceae bacterium | reverse complement strand
CGTTACGCAAAAGGAAGATTACGAACGGGACAAATCAGCCTAAGTTATTGGCGATCGCGTAGCGGGTCATTTGCGCGGTCGAGTGCAGGCCGAGTCTTTGCATGATGGCTGCGCGGTGAAATTCAGCAGTTCGAACGGAAATGTTAAGCTGATTCGCGATATCCTTGGCGCTGTGACCAAGCGCGATCAGCCGCAGAACCTCGCGTTGCCGAGCCGTTAAAGCCGATCTTTCCTGCGCGGCATCGTTGGATTCAACTCCTGTTCTCTCGGGAAGCAGCGTGCTGCCCTGAAGCACCGAGTGCAAAGTCGATATCAGTTCCTGAGCCGGAGCGCTTTTGGAAATGTATGCTTTCGCGCCCACTTGGGCTGCTTGGTCGACGTAGGTCGAGTCGGCATACATGGAAAGAAAAACAATCGGCAGTCCGGGTTGCCGTTCCAATAACTTACGCGCCGTTGCAAAACCGTCGCCGCCGGGAAGGTTGACATCTAATATGGCGACATCAGGCCGGAATTCGTCAAGGGCGTTCATAACAGCTTGGGAGCTGTCCACTGCTAAAACATCGAAATCATTCTTCATCATGACGCCCAAGGCGTCGAGAATGACATGGTGGTCGTCTGCCATCAGCAAACGGGGAAGCGCAGACGTAGTCCTACTAAGCGCTGGAGATGACAATATTTTTTACCTCGAAGGAACAGATGCTCGTAAAATAGCGTAGGTCTCTAAAAATTAACCCAAATGCTAGGGTTAGTACCAGTACGGTGCATAAATAGTGTAAGCTACTTAAAATTCACAGTTTTATAAGGGAAATCAGGCTTTAGCTTCCTGCGCTGCTCCTGCCAAGCCCAGTTCGGAAGCATGCGCCTTCATGGCCTCGATACAAAAGGCGATATGTTCGTCAAGCGGCACGCCGAACTCCTGTGCTCCATTAGTTATATCTTCGCGGCTGACCGTGCGCGCAAACGCCTTGTCCTTCAGCTTGCGCTTTACGGAGGAAACGTCCACTTCGAAGATACTGCGCCCCGGTTTCACATAAGAGCAGGCCGTCAGGAAGCCGGAAAGCTCATCACAAGCAAACAGCGCGCGCTCCAAAAGCGATACACGAGGAACTCCGCTGTAATTGGCGTGCGACAGAACCGCGCGCCGGATCTCTTCATCAACGCCGCGCTCCCGCAGAATCGGCTCACCCTTCATTGGGTGGTCCGGCGCTGCCGGATGGATTTCCCAATCAAAATCATGCAGAAGCGCTGTGACGGCCCAGCGCTCCCGATCTTCGTTAAACCTGTCGGCGTACGCTGCGAGGCAGGCTTCAACCGCCAGCATGTGCCGCCGTAAACTTTCGTTTTGTACAAACTCGCAGACAACCTTCCAGGCTTCGTCTCTGGTCACGTCCTTAGGATTCCTCAATCTTGACCGAGTTCAGCGTGTCTCCCTGCTTGACCGCATCCACAATCTCCTGGCCGGAGCGCACCTGCCCGAAAACGGTGTGCTTTCCATCCAGCCAATTGGTCACGACATGCGTAATAAAAAACTGGCTGCCGTTGGTGTTCGGCCCTGCATTGGCCATCGAAAGAGATCCCGCTTTGTGCTTGTTGGGATTGCCTTTGGTTTCGTCCTCAAAGCGATAACCGGGCCCCCCGCGCCCAGTGCCTTCCGGATCGCCTCCCTGGATCATGAAGTCAGGAATCACGCGATGGAACTTGGTGCCGTCATAGAAACCATCCCGCGCCAGAAACACAAAATTGTTGACCGTCTTGGGAGCGTCCTTGGCGAAAAGATCGACTACAATAGCGCCGCGCGAAGTTTCGAGGGTGGCCGAATACTTCTTCGACGGATCAACCGTCATGGGCGGCGGAGCTGAGTATTGTTTAGGCATCACACCCAGTGTAGGCCAACCATGCCACAATCACGCCGTGTTTTCCGAGTTGCCCGCAGTATCCGAATGAATAGACCGTGCCGTATTTCCGCGAGGCTTAAACTATATGAATCATTGCAGCGGCTGTGTTCTGCCAGCTTTGTGATCCGCTATGGCCTGGTTAAGAAGTTCATCGAGCACCCCTGCTTCCAAATCGGCTTTAAGCTGGCGGTCTATGGGCTGATCGTCGCTGTTCTGCTGTTGAAGCCAGTGTTGCAACTTCGCACACTCAACGGGTGTGAGTTTTTCAATGGCCGATTTGACTAGATTAACGTTTGTCATGGCATCTTCACTCACTATAGCCGGACCTTTTCTATAGCAGAAACGCGGGCTTCCGGCGAGGGCGATGCGACGAACGAGCTGTGACCGCTACGCTTTAGGCGTGACTTGTGAATCCGCGCAGGTACTCCCTCAGTTCATCCCGCACCCGGCGAAATATCGCCATGCGTTCCTCATCGGTTCCAACGGAAGGCGGCGGCGGGTCCTCGAAGCTGTGATGTAGCCGTCTTTCTGTGCAGCAGGAGAGAGCGCAGCAGCACTCCGGCCAGCACCGGCACGACGATAAAGACCAGGATACAGGTAAGCAGCACCGGGAAAGATGCTGTCAATGACGAAGCCCCATGCACGGGAGTTGGCTCACGAGCAGCACCCCGGAGCGCAGCAGCCAGCGGGCTTGGTGGCGCGGATAAAGGCGCTCATGAATTTGCCTTCGACCTCCGCCGCGATGGCGTCTACATTAATGCCTTCACCCGAAAGGAAGACTCTGGCATCCTCAATGTCGTAAACCCACGTCGGCTCAATCTCGACAGCGGCAAAGCCAGCCGCTGTCAGCTTGGCGCGGTACTCCTTATCCTGTAGCGCACCCGCGATGCAGCCGACCCACAGCAACATGCTTTTCCGCACCTGATCCGGCACTTTTCCCCGCGTGACCACATCGGACACAGCAAAGCGGCCACCCGGCTTTAAGACCCGGAACGCTTCGCGCAACACTTGGTCTTTATCGCCCGAAAGGTTAATCACGCAATTGGAAATAATCACATCCACGCTGTTGTCCGGCAGCGGAATATGTTCAATTTCGCCCTTGAGAAATTCGACATTCTCCACCCCTGCCTGACGCTGGTTCTCCCGTGCCAGCGCCAGCATGTCATCCGTCATATCGAGGCCGTAAGCCTTGCCGGTAGGCCCGACTCGGCGAGCCGAAAGCAGCACGTCGATACCGCCGCCGGAGCCGAGATCGAGGACCGTTTCACCGAGGTTGAGCTTTGCAAGCGCGGTAGGGTTGCCGCAGCCGAGCGAAGCCTTCAGTGCCGCTTCCGGTATTTGCCCCGCCTGCGCTTCGTCGTACAAGTTCGAGGTGATGGGGTCGCAGCAGCTATCCAATGCCGAGCTTACCCCGCAGCAGCCGTTGCTGCTTCCATTCGTGACGCGGCGTGCCGCCTCACCATATTTCTCTTTGACAATTTCTTTTACTTCCATCGATTTCGTTCCTTTCTATGGGGCTCTGCCCTGAAATATCAATGCTGACCTTGCGCATGGCCTCGACAGCATCCGGGCAGACCTGTTCCGCCGGTTCATAGCCTGCGCTCATCACGTCGAAATGGTCCCCCGCCAAGTCGCGCAGAAATCCTTCCGCCATCTGTGTTCGGCAGGCGTTCGCGCCACAAAGAAATAGGACTCTCGGCTTAATCACCGTGGCTCCTATCGACAGACCTGCACAATGGCCTGCGGTTCTATCGCTTTGTTCCTGGTGCAGCACTCGGCATAGAGGAAGCCGAGCAGTTCTTGTAGCGCGTCGGTATTGGCTGAATACCATAGAAAGGTGCTTTCCCGGCGCACATTGACCAAATCTTCGTTTTTCAGCTTGTCGAGGTGATGCGAGAGCGTGGAGGCTGGAATTTCTAATTCTGCGCCCACATCCCCGGCGATCATGCCTTGCGGGTGTGCTGAGAGCAGCAGTCGCATGATGCGGAGACGCGGCTCCGTTCCCATCGCGGAGAACATATCCGCATACCGCGCCACGTCCGGTTCGTTCTTGGCTCCCACCATCAGTCTTACTCCTTCAGTAATTCTACAATTGCAGAAATATGAAATGAAGTCAAGGACTGAAACGAACTAGCTTTCCGTGTCTTCTTATCGTCTAAACCGTCCTTTTCAGGGGCCTTGTTACTATCTAAACCAAGTTGGTAAAGACGATTTTAGAAAAATACGCCGATGCCCGCCTGCCGTTAACCCGTTTTTCTCAAGATCAAAACGAGGATGATGCCCGAAAACTCCAGGCGATTCCGGCTGGGGATCTTTTTCCAGGCGCGCGCCAACCAGAAGCCGCCCTGAGCGGGCTGCTTCTTCTGCTGAACTGCTGGGAAAGGAGCCATGCGGTTTCACAAGAAATCCACTCCAGCGAGGGAAGCTACTGGCACGGGATCGCGCACCGCATGGAGCCGGACTCCGCCAACGCCGGTTACTGGTTTCGCAGAACAGGAAAGCATCCTATCTTTCGGGAGCTTTACGCGCAAGCGCAACGGATACTGGATGGGGCAGGGAAGAGTTCGGGGAAAGTACCTTGGCGGCTGAAGTCCACTTGGGACCCCTTCCTATTTATTGACTGGTGCGATGAAGCTCGTACAAAACCGGGCAGCGCCCAGGAGCAAATAGCACTGATGGTACAGGAAGCCGAATGGAATCTGCTTTTTAACTGGTGCGCCGCGCCCGGAACCTGAACCGACCGGCAGATTTACAGCTGGCCTCATCAGTTACACTAAGGAGTTTAAGTTTACTTTAGTTTTGCTCTCCCAGATTTATGCCTGCGCTGAAACCCGTGCAGCGCGTGAAACGTCAGGGACTCCATCCGAAGCATGGAAAGGATTTGCTTTTAGATGATTCGTCACAGGCTCTCATGCCTGCGTATGCCCGATCTCAGAAACTCTCTTCCGGCTATTTGCTTTCTGTTTCCCTTTGCCGCTGGTTTGGCATTTGCGTCGGAAGCTCCTGCCGCCAAAACTCCTGAGGTCATTTTTTCGATCTCTTCTGCGGAACAGCCGCCGCCTGATCCGACGCAAGCACAAGGGCAGACCCCTGCTGCTGCTCCTCCTTCCACGCCGCAGAAGCCGCCGCAGCAACCACCACCGGCGCAGAATCCATTTGAAAATGTTCCAACAGCGCCCGAAAAGCAGCCGAATCAGCCCGCAGTGCAGCCCAACCCGAGCGGTATTCAGGAAGCTAAGCCTGCTGCCGTTAATGGAAATATCGTTGAAGGAGTAGACTTTCGCGGCCAGCGCAAAGTGCCTCAGGACACCTTGCGCGCCCTGATCTATACAAAAAAGGGCGACGTTTACGATGAGGAGTCGATTCATCGTGACTTCATGGCGCTCTGGAACACTGGCCGCTTCGATGATTTGCGTGTGGAACGCGACCATGGACCACAAGGCGGCGTCGTTCTGCGCTTCGTGGTCACGGAGCGCCGTACCGTTCATACCATCGACTACACAGGCAACAAATCAATCAGCAAGTCTGAAATCCTGGACCGTTTCAAAGAACGTAAAGTCTCGCTTTCGCCCGAATCACAGTACGATCCCGGCAGAGTGCAGCGGGCTAGAAACGTGATCCAGGAGTACGAATCGGAACGCGGACATCAATACGCGACCGTCACTCCGCAGATTCGCCAAGTTCCTCCCGGCGGCGTGGATATTACCTTTGTTGTGGATGAAGGGCCGAAGGTCAAAGTGGGCCATATCGAGATCGACGGCAACAACGCTTTTTCCGACCAAGCGGTGATCCGCGCCATGAAGAATCTGAAGCCGATCGGCATTCCGCATTCGATTCTGTTTGAAAA
>CAXTWT010000305.1:0-5762 GCA_964247955.1 uncultured Bryobacteraceae bacterium | reverse complement strand
GTACGCGCATGTTAGTCTGAATACGTCATAAAATCAAAATTTGGCTGGCTGATCGCTTTTCGAGAGGCCGGTGTGTTGACAGGAGCTTAAGTAAAGTCAATGTTTTTGAATGTTCGGAGTGCTGCCGTTCTGGCGGCCGTTGCGCTGCTTCCGATGGCTGCCCGCGCCCAGGCGATTGCGCCCGCTAAAGTTGCCATTATCAACGCGCAAAAGGCAGTTGCCGATACCCAGGAGATTAAGAAGGCGCAGGCTGGCCTGGAAGCCAAGTACCGGCCTCGCCAGCAAGCGCTGCAGAATCTGCAAAGTCAGTTGGGGAGTATTCAGCAGCAGTTGAACACGCCGAACATGTCCCCCGATAAGGAATCCCAACTCCGCTCTTCGGGCGTGCAAAAGCAGAAGGAGTTGCAGCGGCTTTCGGAAGATTTGCAGGCCGACGTTAACGGCGAGCGACAGGACATTCTGACGCATGCCGGCCGTCAGATGACGGATGTGGTCCGAAAGATTTGCGAAGAGCGCAATATCGATGTGGTGATCGATATTTCAAACACGATCTACTTCAAACCTGCTTTGGATATTACGGCCGAAGCAACAAGCGCCTACGACAAGGCGTATCCTGCAAAGTAGGAGAGCAAGGAGCCGGTTCGTTACTGACCGGGAATCGCTATGGGCAGTTTCTTCCAGCAATACGGAGTTGAAGAGGAGCGGCGTAACCGGACAGTTACGACTATTGCTCTATCCCTGTTAGGAATTGCCGTTCTTGCCCTGATCGGTTACTTCATTTTTCATGACTATTCCGAGAAGCAGGTAGCCAAACGATTTTTGGAGTCCGTCAACGCAGGCCGCTATCAGGATGCTTACCGGGAATGGGGCTGCACTTCGGAGCATCCCTGCCCGAACTATGATTACAACCGGTTTCTCGCGGATTGGAGATCGCAAAAGAAAACGGGCTCGCCTTGGAAGATTGCGTCTACCGATAGCTGTCAGGCGTTTCTTACCATCAATGTTCAGGCGGAAGGCGCCGAACTGCAATCGTTGTCTGTGCAACGCAGCGACAAAAGTTTAGGCTTTGCTCCTGCTGCGGAATGCCAGGAGAAGAAATGGCGCTGGAAGCAGTTCTTTCAGCGCATTTTCGGCGGCGGCAACGAAAAGTCTTAGTGCGGCTCAGACAGATTCGGGTCGTATGCCGGTAGAACATCTCCGTCACCAGCGATCCAGGTATACACAGTCGGCAGAACGTAGATGCTCAGAAGCAGTGTCGCGCTCAAGCCGCCGACAATAACAATGGCGAAAGGTTTCTGCGAGTCTGATCCGATGCCGGTTGAAATGGCTGCCGGAAGCAATCCAAGGGTTGCTACCAGCATGGTCATCATAATGGGCCGCAGACGAAGGACGGCTCCTTCCACAGCCGCTTCATGAATATTGTAGCCGTGCGCGCGAAGCTGGTTAATGTACTCAATCATGATAACGCCGGTTTCTACGGCGACCCCGAAAAGCGCGAGCGTTCCCACGCCGGACGAAACGCTGAAATGGGTGCCGGTTAAGTACAAAGCCATCAGCGCTCCAATGGGCGAAAGTACTAAGCTGACCATCGCCAGGGCTGCCCACTTGAAAGAGTTGAACATGGAGTACAGCAGGAAGAAGATCACCGCCACAGTCACAGGAACAATCACGGCTAATCTCGCGTTGGCTCGTTTGGCGCTGGCGTACTCGCCTGCCCATTCCAGATAGTAACCGGGCGGCAGTTTTACTTCGCGATTGACGCGGCGTATGGCTTCTTCCACGGTGCTGCCAAGGTCGCGTCCCCGCACGCTGTACTTGATTGCGACATAGCGTGAATTATTCTCGCGGTAGATTTGTGAGGCTCCGTCGCGAACCGTGACATTGCAAACCTGCTCCAGCGAAACTCTTTCACCGGAGGGCGCTACGATACGGATGCATTTAATGTCTTCCGGCGTGGCGCGAAATTCCGGCCGGTAGCGAACCACCAGATCATAGCGCTGCTCGCCTTGCAGCACGCTGCTGACAGCCTTGCCGCCAACCGCCGTTTCCACCGCGTCTTGAATATCCGACACATTTAACCCGTAGCGGCTGGCCTTTTCGCGGTCAACCGAGATGTTGAGGTTCGGCTGCCCGATCACGCGAAAAAGTCCGAGATCCTGCACTCCGGGGATGCTAGACATAACCCTGATAATTTCTTCGCCTTTTCCTTCCAGATCCTTCAAGTCTGTGCCGAAAATCTTGATGGCAAGTTCACCCTTCACGCCGCTGACTGCTTCCTCCATGTTGTCCGCAATCGGCTGCGAAAAGTTCCACAACGCGCCGGGAATCTTCTCCACTTCGCGGTCCATGGCGCGTATCAGTTCTTCTTTGTTTTCCCCGAAAACGGGCCGCCACTGTTCTTTGGGTTTCAAATCGACAAAGTACTCTGTATTGGAAAAAAGTGACGGATCAGTGCCGTCGTCAGGGCGGCCTACCTGACTGACAACCTTTGTTACCTCTGGAAAGCTGGCAAGCATCAGCCGCGTTCTACGCATAACGCGCTCGCCTTCTCCCGGCCCGGTGCTGGGCGCCAGCGTGCCGCGAACCCAGATTGCGCCTTCGTCCAGATGCGGAAGAAACTCTGACCCGATAGCTCCGCTGACCATGAGGTACACGGAAAAAGCTAATAATCCACAAGCCGTACCCACAATCGTCAAGCGCCGCCCGAGCGAACTCATGGACCACTCCAAAGAGCGCCGGTAGGCCCTGATGATAGCTTGCAGGACCGGATTACGCCACTCCTTGGTGTTGTGCCGGAACAGCAGAACAGCCAACACCGGCAGAATAGAAAGCGAGAACAACAACGCGCCCAGCAGGGCGAAAGCCACCGTCAGCGCCATCGGACGGAACAGCCTTCCTTCCACGTGCTGCAAGGTGAAAATGGGCAGATAAGCGGTGATGATAATGGCTCGGGCGAAAAAGACCGGGCGCTGAATTTCATGCACGGCTTCGCGCACAATATCCATCACGGTTGCATCGCGATTGCGCTGACCAATATGCCGTAAAACATTTTCCACAACAACAATTGATCCATCCACCACCATTCCGAAATCCAGCGCGCCTAATGACAGAAGATTGGCGGGCACGTGGCTCAAATCCAGGCAAATGGAGGCAAACAGCAGCGCGAACGGGATCGTCAGCACGACGATAATGGCCGATCTGATGTTGCCGAGAAAAAGAAACAGAATGATTGAGACCAGCAGAATGCCTTCCGTCAGGTTATGCATAACGGTGTGGGTGGTGAAATGCACCAGATCGCTGCGGTCCAGAAAGGGCACAATCTTTACGCCGGGAGGCAGAAAGTGGTTGTTGAGATCTTCTACCTTCTCGTGCAGCGCCGTCAGCATGGCGTCTCCGTTCGCGCCCTTGCGGAGCAGAACGATTCCTTCCACCACATCGTCGTCATCCACCACAACGCCGTCTTGACGGTGAATCGCTTTCGAAATCTGGCCCAGGCGGATCTTCGGTCCCTGCGTAACGAAGGCAAGGTCCCGCACGGTGAGCGGCGTTCCGTTTTGCGATTTCAGAACCGTTCGGCCAATGTCCTTCACGTCGCGATACAAGCCGACTTCGCGGACATTGACCTGCTGATCGCCCTCTTGGATAAAACTGCCGCCCGCGTTGACGTTGTTGTTTGTGATCGCCCCTTCCAGTTGTCCGATGTTCATGCCGTAAGACACCAGTTTGTTGGGATCAACCTGGACCTGGTACTCGCGCGTAGTGCCGCCGAAACTGGAAACGTCTACCACATCGGGAACTGACTTCAATTGTTTGGAAATAACCCAGTCCTGGAGCGATTTGAGTTCCATCAAGTCATATTGCGGGTTGGTGCTTTTCAGCGTGTACCAGTAGAGTTGCCCGACCGGACTGTAATCCGGTCCCAGGTTTGGTTGCAGGCCGTTGGGCAAGGTGACGCCCGAAAGCCGCTCCAGCACCTTTTGCCGGTTCCAATCATTCGCGGATTCATCGTCAAAGATCATGGTGACCACGGACAATCCGAACTCTGAGATGGATCGAATATTCGACAGGTGCGGAATGCCCGCCATCTGCACTTCGACCGGAATCGTTACCTGCTGCTCTACTTCTTCGCCAGCGCGTCCGGGCCACTGGGTGATGATCTGGACGTAGTTGTTTGCCACATCGGGATAGGCTTCCACCGGTAAGTTTTTGAACGACAGGGCGCCCCAAGCCAGCAGTAAGGCTCCCACGATCAACACCAGGAGCTTGTTTTGGAGAGAATAATCAACAAAAGCGCGAATCATTGCTTTTCACCAAATCTGAACACTACTGTCCGCTTTCGGCGTTCAACGCCAAAGCATCAGCCACTACCGGCTGGCCGGGAGAAAGTCCTGCCAGCACTTCCTGATTGGAGCCGTTCGTTTTGCCGCTTCGGATCTCCTGGCGTCGAAACTGCCCGTCGCCTGCCGGCACGAAGACCCAATCGCGGTCATGCAGGTGAATAATGGACGTCGACGGCACAGCCGCGTACTTGCGCCCATGCAGACCGTAAAAAGTAGCGGTAACAAACATGCCGGAGCGCATAATGCCTGGGTTCGCCAGTTCAATGCGAACCTTGGCGGTGCGTATAGTAGGATCGAGAACTTTTCCGATGTTGCCGATCCTGCCGTGAAAGGCGCGGTCCGGGTATGCGTTCAGTTGAATATCCGCAGTGTCGCCGATTCTCACAACGGGCAAATCATTTTCGTACACGTCGCACAAGATCCAAACACGGGAAAGATCCGCGATCGTGAACAGGCTTTGCTGATTATCCGGCGTGCGTACGCTGCCTGCCGGGGCGATATTTTGCTCCACAATCGTGCCCGATACAGGCGCTAGTATGCTGACGACCGCATCCGTTTTGTCGGGGTCGGCTCCAAGAGTCCGTATCAGTTGGGCGGACGTGCTCACGCTCACCACGGCCTTTTGTTCAGTGCCTTCCGCAATCTGCAAATCGTTCAGCGAAATAGCGCCGTGGTCGTAAAGGAGTTTGGCTCGTTCCAGTTGCTTGCGCGCCAGTTGCTCATCCGCTTTGGCCTGCTGGTAAGTTTGAAAAGCGTTGGCAATATCGTTGCTTTGAACTTTGATCAGAACCTGGCCTTTCTTAACGTCGTCACCCAACTTGGCGTAAAGGCCGGTGACTCGCCCCGAAGCGAGAGACACGACGGGCACGGAGCGATCTACATCGGGCGTAACGGTTCCCGTGGCGCGCACTTGCGGACGGTCCTCCTCTTCGCTAGCCTTCACCATCGTAAAGCGTTGGGGGCGATCCACCTTCACCATGTTCAGATCCGGTTGTTCCACCACTTTGGCGGGTGGAGGAGCTGCCGCTGCTTCGTCTACTTTCTCCTTTGAGCGGCAGCTTGTCAGCATTAGCATAAATACCCAAGCGGCAAGAAGGATTGACCTTCTCATTGAATTACCTCACGTCCTACTGCGAAATTAATTTGGTTGGCTGCCGAGAAGTAAGCCCCGACAAGATTCAAATACGAAAGCTGCGTATCCCGAAACTCCCGTTGCGCATCCAGGAAATCAAGCAGCGACGCCGCGCCTTTCTCGAAGGAGAAGGAGATCGTGTCGCGAATGTCCTGCGCTTCCTTGAGGTACGTGGTCTTGTAGGGGCGCAGAAGCGTCAGCGTGCTTTGCAGGGTGGCATAGGCTGCGTCCACATCGTGAAGCGTGGCTATCTGCGCGGCGTCCCGTAATCTTTCCGTTCTGCCGATGTC
>CAXTWT010000304.1:0-5784 GCA_964247955.1 uncultured Bryobacteraceae bacterium | reverse complement strand
CGCCACATCAAACCGCTCTTCCTGGGAGTCCAATAATGTCAACTCAACTCTTTGATCTCACGGGCCGCGTCGCGGTCGTCATGGGCGGCACCTCCGGCATTGGCCGCGCGATTGCCCTCGGTCTTGCGCAATCCGGCGCGGATGTCGTAGGAACGGGCCGCCGCGAAGCAAATGTGGCGGAAGTCGCAAAGGAAATTGAGGCGGCAGGGAGAAGAAGTCTCCGCCTGACCGTGAACGCTTCGGATCGCGCCTCTATCGATGCCTTGCGCGATGCCGTGATGAATGAGTTCGGGCGTGTCGATATTCTCGTCAACTCCGCCGGGCAGATCTTCCGCAAGCCGACCGTCAATATCACCGAAGACGAGTGGAACAACTTGATTGACGTGAACCTGACCGGCACTCTGCGCGCCTGTCAAAGCTTCTATGAACCATTAGCCGCCAGCGGGCGCGGTCGTATCGTCAACATCGCTTCGCTCAATTCCTTCGTCAGCTTTCTCGAAGTCACCGCCTATGCCGCTTCGAAAGCGGGCGTTCTCGGACTTACCCGCAGCCTGGCCGTCGAGTGGGCGCCGAAGAACATCAACGTGAACGGCATCGCGCCCGGCGTCTTCCGCACCGAGTTGAACGCCGGATTGCTGGACGGCACGGATCGCGGACGCGAACTCAAAATGCGCACGCCCCTGAAGCGCTTCGGCAACATCCCGGAACTAGTGGGCGCCGCCATCTTTCTTGCGAGTGACGCAGCTAGCTTCATCACCGGCCAAACCATTGCGGTCGATGGCGGATTCCTCGCTTCCGGCGTCAACCAGTAAGCAGAGCCATGAGCGAAGCGATTGGAGTTTTACAGCTTAACGGTTTGGAATCGGGGCAGAAGCAGATGAATGATCAATAGCGATAAAAGATACATCGTCCCGGCCCAAACAAAAATCGGGCCGTACGAGTTGCCGGAAAAATCCAGCCATCTGCCAATCGCAAACTGCATCAGCACGCCGCCCACCGCTCCGCCGAGTCCGCCCAGCCCGACCACCGAGCCCACTGCTTTGCGCGGAAAGCAATCGGAAGTCACCGTAAACAAATTGGCTGACCACCCCTGATGCGCTGCCGCCGCAATCGCAATCAAGCCGACCGTCAACGGCAAATTGCCAGCCGCCTTCGGCACAAAGATCACTGCCGTAACCGCCACGGCGCAGACGAGCATTGCCGATTTGCGCGCCCTTCCCAAAGGCCAGCCCCGCTTAATAAAGAACGAAGAAAGCCAGCCGCCGCTGATCGATCCCGCCGCCGACGATGCGTAAATCGTAACCAGCGGCGCGCCGAGATGCAGCAGGTCTACGCCGAACTTGTTATGCAGAAAATTGGGCAGCCATGTCAGGTAGAACCACCACACCGGATCGGTCAAAAATTTGCCGGTCACAAACGCCCATGCCGCCTTTTTGCTGAGCAACTGGCGATACGGAACCTTGTCTGTCGAAACGCTCTCCTGGTCCGAACGGATCAGCGCCAGTTCCTCCGCCGATAGCCAGGGATGCTGTTCCGGCTCGCGATAAACCAGCAGCCACACCACTACAAACGAAAGGCTCAAAGAACCGGTAAACAGAAAAGCCGACTGCCACCCGAAACGGGCCGTAATCAAAGGAACGGTCAGGGGAGCAATCACCGCCCCTAAATTCGAGCCGCCGTTAAAGATCCCGGTAGCCAGCGCCCGCTCGCGCCGGGGAAACCAGTCCGCCACCGCTTTGATGCAGGCCGGGAAATTAGCGGCTTCGCCCAGCCCCAGGCCGAACCGAGCCAGCGAAAACTCCGTGCTTGTTTTCGCCAGCGCATGGCAAAGCGAAGAAACACTCCAAAGAAGGGTTGCGGAAGAGTACCCGACCCGCAGCCCCAGCCAGTCAATCAGTCTCCCTGCCAGCGGCATCATGATGGCGTACCCGGCCTGGAAGATAGCGCTGATGGTTCCGTACTCGGTGTTGCTCCAATGCAGGTCGCGGGAAATCACAGGCTGAAGAATGCTGAGCACCAGCCGGTCCATGTAGTTGACCGTCGTGGCGTACAGCAGCAGGGCGCAGATAAACCAGCGAAAGTTCCGTATCGTGCGGTGATGCGTTGGTTGCGAAGCGGAGGGAGATGACGCTGCCGTCGTAGGCTGCATAAAGACTATCCATTCAACAATACCGAAAATCGCTTAGAAAGATGAAGAAACCTGTCGATAACGTCCTTGAGCTTGAAAGCGCACCAATGAGCAAAAGATACTCGATCCGGGTTTACGAAAGCCGCAAACGGGACGGCATGACTTGCGCCGGAACAATTGTCGAGCCGCTGGATCTTTCCGTTTCGATCTATGCCGACTCCGGAGATGGGGCCGAACTCCAGCTTCGCAAAGACGTGGAAGGCGGCCAACTTTCGTGCGGCAGAGTCTATCAGATTTGTCCCAGCTTGGCTGTTCCTGAACTGATCCGTTCCGTAGCGGCCTCGCTCGACGGCTCGTTTGAACGTGTTTTTCTCGATCCCGCTGCCGGACTGTACAGCGAAGCGCGCCGAGTCCGCTTGCCGGATTTTTCCCGTCTTCACCAGCAATCGGTAACCTCCTTATCGCAAGTTCTAGGCTATTAGCCGTTCTCCCTTTTCTGCCCCGGTGCAAACTGGGAAGGAGGGGAATTTACACTTGGCTAAAACAGTGGTTGCAATCACAGGCGCTTCCAGCGGCATCGGCGCGGTCTTCGCCCGTAAATTAGCGCCGGAACATGACTTGTTGCTGATCGCCCGCCGCAAAGAAAAGCTGGATGAACTGGCTGCGGATCTGACGCGGCAATACGGCTGCTCTGTCGAAAGGGTAGAAGCGGATCTCGCCTCCGATGACGGACAGTCTGCAGCCGCCGACCGCATTAAGCGCGAAGACCGATTAATTCTTCTGGTGAACAATGCCGGATTCGGCACGAAAGGTAAGTTTTGGCAATCGCCCCTCGAAGGGCAGGAAGCCATGCACCGGCTGCACGTCATGGCAACCGTGCGCCTCACGCATGCCGCATTAAACAACATGGTTCCTAAAGATGAAGGCGGCATTATCAACGTTGCTTCCGTGTCCGCCTTTGTGCGCAGCCCCGGCACTGTCAGCTACGCAGCCACTAAAAGCTGGATGACGGCTTTCACCGAAGGACTTTATCTGGAACTGCAAAGTGTCGGCTCAAACGTGGTAGTCCAGGCGCTTTGCCCCGGCTTCACCTACTCCGAATTTCACGACACCATGGGAGTAAGCCGCCATCGCTTGGCAGGATCTTCTCTCTGGATGAATCCCGAATATGTTGTCGATCAATCGCTTGCAGGACTGCACCGCCGTAAGCTCTTTGTAATCCCCAACTGGCGCTATCGCCTGATTACTGCCTTCCTGTCTAAAATTCCGACTGCCCTGCGCTTACAGGTGGAAGCGGCTGCCGGACGGTCTCGCGCCCGCACGATGGAGCTTGGCGCCTCTACTCAATCTCCCAAGTCCGGAAAGAGTATTGATGGAGCGCGAGATCAACTCTCTTTCCGCGAAACGCAACGCCCTCCATTGTCAGGCGAAGGCGCTGCTCCGCTCCCGCCGCAAACGGAAGTTTGATCTCGCCTCCGGCGCCCACCACGCGCTGCCACGGAAGTTGATTCGGCGGACTGGTCCGCAAAAGACGCGCCACCGCGCGATGATGCAACGGATATCCCGCTGCTGCGGCCACCTGCCCGTAGGTAGCAACCTTTCCCTTCGGAATGGAAAGAATGATCCGCCGGAAAGCGGCATCACGCATTTCATCGGGACGTGAATCGCTTGGAAAGCGCCGCGTCACTCCATCACCAATTCGTAATCGATCCGTCCGGCCGAAAGTAAGTCTGAGCACGCGCTGTGACCGGCTGCGTGATCTCCCCAATCTGCTTTAACTGTTTCATATCCAACTCCACTCCCAAGCCGGGCCGATCATTGGGATACAGCTTTCCATTTTTAAAATCCAGGCAAACCGGCAAATGCGGCAGTGTTTTTCCCTGGAAGTTATACTCCATCAACACAGGGCCGGAGAATGTACCTAAGCAATTCACCAGCGCCGCTGTGGCAATCGGTCCCGTAAAGTGCGGCACAATGCCGATGAAGTGCGTCTCACACAGGGCGGCAATCTTCATCATCTCGGTGATGCCGCCCACGTTCGGCAGCGTGGCGCGCAGATAGTCGATATCGTGGTTTTCCACGAGCTTATTGAAATCCCAACGGTTGCCCCACTCCTCGCCCGCCGCAATCGGCACGTTCACCTTGCGCCGCAGAATCGGCAAGTCCTCATTGAATGCTTCCGTCCGCACCGGGTCTTCCACAAAGAAAGGATTTAGGTCCTGGATCAGATTACAGCCGCGAATGGCGTCGGCCAAATCAAAGCGCTGGTGAAAATCAATCGCCCAATCGCCATTTTTACCGACGCCCTCACGCGCCTGCACGCAATCCTGGTAAAGCTGGTTGACGCGCTCTCGCGTGTTGTATGTGGTGTTGCTGGGAAGATCCGCCGCGCCCATGCGAAACGCCCGGTATCCCGCTTCGATGGTTAGCTGCGCTCTTTCCTTAACCGACGAGTCCTTATGCACGCCCGGAATGATTCCTGCCGTGTTGTAACACTCGCAGTAATTGCGCGTCAACCCTCCTAACACCTGATGCACCGGCATGTTCTGCACTTTGCCCTTGATGTCCCACAAAGCCAAATCCAGCGCCCCGATAGCATCTTCTTTCTCGCGCCCTGCCGGGTAAAAGAATGCCCGTGACATGTCCTGCCACAGCCGCTCAATATACTGAGGATCTCTGCCGATCAATCTTCCGGCGCACTGCCCCAGTAAATCTTTCGACCCGCCGCCTTCTCCGATGCCGGTAACGCCCGCATCGGTTTCAATGGTGACAACCAGATCACTTTGGTTGAATAAAGGAGTTGGGTTCGGCGGCTCATACACCCGCACTCGTGTAATCTTCATTTTGGGCAACGCCGCTTGCGCGCGCGAACGCAGGGCGAGCGGAAGACTTGATACAGTAGCTAGTTTCAAAAAGGTTCTTCTGAACATAAGAAAGGTTTTGGCGGATGAGAAAAGTCTATTACAAAGGGGTCGCGTGATTCACTTCTTACAAGGACGGTATCGATGGGTTCTGATCTTTTGGATTTTCCTTGTCAGCGCTGTGGCGTATCTGGATCGGGTCAATCTGTCCATTGCCAAAAGGGCTATCGCGAACGAGTTCAAACTGGACAACACTCACCTGGGCTGGGTATTCACTGCTTTCCTGCTTGGCTATGCTTTTTTTCAAGCTCCCGCCGGACGCCTTGCTGATCGCATTGGCCCGCGCCTGATTCTCATGCTGGGCGTGATCTGGTGGGGAATTTTCACTGTGATGATTACGGTCGTTCCTCCCGGCATGGCGGGCCTGCTGCCGACCCTTATTGTTGTACGCTTCTGCCTGGGCATCGGCGAAGCGGTCGTATACCCGGCTTCTAATTCGGTGGTGGCCCGCTGGGTTCCGGCTTCGGAACGCGGCATGGCGAACGGCCTTATTTTCGCGGGCGTGGGATTCGGCGCAGGCGTTACTTCGCCGCTTGTCAATTACATCGTCACGCACCAAGGATGGCGCGCCGCCTTCTGGGTCAGCGCCGTCATTGGACTGGCCGCAGGCACAGTCTGGTATCTGCTGGCGCGCGATACTCCCGCACAGCATCCCTGGGTCACAGCGGAGGAGCGGGACTATATCGAAAAGGGACTTCCACGCTCACAGCCGAAAGGAGAAAAGCTGTCCTGGAG
>CAXTWT010000303.1:0-5839 GCA_964247955.1 uncultured Bryobacteraceae bacterium | reverse complement strand
GACCCGCTTGCGTCCTTATCCGGGGTTCAGCACCATCGATTACAAATCCACGCACAGCAACAGCACCTTTAACGCCTTGCAGGTTGGATTGCAGCGCAATCTGAGCAGCAGCTTAATGACCACGGTGAATTACATGTGGTCCCACTCCATCAACGATGGCGCTACGGGCGGAGGCGAAGCTATTTATCCGCAGAATGTGCGCTGCCGGGCTTGTGAAAAAGCATCCAGCGACCAGGATATCCGAAACTACTTTTCAGGCAGTTTGATTTATCAGTTGCCCTTCGGACGTGGCCGCAGGTTTCTTAGCAGTTCCGGTTTCGTTTCCGCGATTTTGGGCGGATGGGAGTGGAGCAACATTCTTTATGCCCGCTCGGGTCTGCCGGTTAACGTCACCATCTCCCGCCCGGCAAGCGCCATTCCTGACGCCAATACCAGCAGCCCGCAACGCCCGGATGTGGTTCCCAACGCGAACATTGTTCCGGCGAATCAAACAGTCAACAATTTTCTCAGCCTCGCTGCCTTTAGAACGCCCGCGCCGGGCGTCTTTGGAAACGCAGGTCGCAACCTCGGGCGAGGAACCGGCAACTGTCAACTTGATACCGCGCTGAGCAAGCGCATTCCCTTGACGGAGCGCCTGAATCTGGTCTTTCGGGGGGAAGCGTTCAACCTGTTTAACCATCCGCAGTACGGCCTTCCCCTGAGCAACTTTTCAAACCCCGGCACATTCGGCCAGATCAACACGGAACTGAACGCCAGCGGTGTAGGAACCGGTACGCCGCGAGAATTGCAGTTCGCCCTGCGATTGGAATTCTAATGAAAAACAGTTTACTTCTCCTTTTCTCCCTGTCAGCAACTCTGCTGCGAGGACAGGTCGTTGAGGCGCACTTTGCCCAGCGTCTGATAACACAGGCGATGTCTGCTCACCCGGAGTTGCAGAAGATGGGCATTCATGTGATCCCCCCTGGCGGAAAAGATGACTGCATCATTGCCTGCAGTGTTCCGAGCAAGATCGGCAAGAAGTCTTCCGCTGCTGATCTCGATGTGGAACGGTCGGGCAAGCCCACGGTAAAGACCGTTGCGGAAGGATCGTTTTACGATTTGGCTTTACCGCTGGCCGATGCGGGCAATCACGCTATTGGAATGATCGTCATGGAGATGCGCATGTCCGGGGCATCCAGCCCGGATGAGGCAGTGCAAAAAGCCACGGCCATACGGGACGGCATGCAGGGGCAGATTCCAAACTTGCAGGCTCTTTTCGGCGCTGCTCCCACATCCGATCCTTTGGTTCTGCTGCGCACCACTCCGCTGCCGGGAATCGTGGGCGACTTCGATCACTTTGCCGTCGATCTCGCGCATAACCGCCTGTATGTCAGCGCGGAAGTTCACCACAGCATCGAAATGTTTGATCTGAAAACCGGCGAACACTTGATGAGCGCTCCCAGCGTCGCTACGCCCCATACTCTGGCGTTTGTGCCGGAAACCGGACAGCTTTTGGTGGCCGATGGCGGCGACAACGCCTGCCGGGTTCTTGACGGCGCTGATCTGCATCTGGTGAAGCGCATTCCCTTGGAAGCCTACCCGGACGCCGGATACTATGACGCGGCAAAGCGCGTGTTTTACGTTGGAAATGGAGGCAAACGGGCGAACGCCGCATACTCGTTTGTCAGCATGATTTCGGCTGACGAGGGGAAGGAGATCGGGCGTATCCGCGTAGAATCAGCCAACCTGGAGGATATGGCTTTGGATGCCGGACGTAATTTGTTCTATGTCAATATGCGTGATAAGAGCCAGATTGCCGTAATTGATCTTGCGAAAAAGGAAGTGCGCCAGACCTGGAACATTCCGGGCCTTAATCTGAATACTCCCATGGAACTGGATACAAACAATGGACGGCTGTTCGTGGCAGGCCGGAAGCCGGGTAAACTTTTTGTGATTGATACAGCAACAGGGCGGCTGATCACAACTCTCGATTGCGTGGAAACTGCCGATGATATGACTTATGATCCGGCCACGCATCGCATCTATGTGTCAGGCTCCGGCGGCGTGACCGTGGTTCAGCAAGATAGTGCAGACAGCTATCACGTTCTCACGCAATTTGGAACTAACGGCGGTAAAACCTCAATTCTTGTGCCTTCCCTCAAGCAGTTCTACATCGCTCACACAAAAACTTCAGAAGATAATGCCGCGCTTCAGGTGTATCAGGTGAACTAAATGAAACTTACTTCAGCAGCAGTTCTTGTTTTGCTCGGGACGCATGCCTGGGCGCAAAATCGTGCGATGGACCTGCCGACGGGCAATTTGTTGAGCCAGCCGGGTCCTACTTTTCGCGTGCCTGATACTCAACTGCACTCGCCCGCAACGTTCATCACTTATGGCGATATGCGGTTTACTGATCCGGCCAACAAAACCGCGACCGATCCCAGAGTTCGGAAATGGCTGGTCGATAAAATCGTCGGGGAATCCCCGGACGCGGTGCTGCTCAATGGCGATGTGCCGCTGGCTGGAGATGTCGTCAATGACTATCAGGTGTATCGCACGGAAACACAGAGTTGGCGTGATGCCCGTCTGCATGTTTATCCCGCCCTCGGCAATCACGAGTTTCACGGACCCGATGCGCAGCGCTGCCTTGAAAACTGGTGGAATGCGTTTCCCGAAATGCGGGGTCGCCGCTGGTACTCCGCGCAGGTCGGATCGCGCCTTTACTACCTAGCGCTGGACAGCGACGCCTCCCTGCTGCCCGAAAGCGATCAGGCGCGCTGGCTGACTCGCCAGTTGCAGGAACTTCCCCCTTCCGTCGACTTTGTTTTGCTGAGCCTTCATCACCCACCTGTAGCCGACATTCAAAAACACATTGAAGTGGACCACAACCCGCGCCCGAACGAAATTGCGCTACGCGATCTGTTGTCAAAAATGGCTCCTCAAATGCACGCTCGAATACTGGTCAGCGCCGGGCACATTCATAATTATGAACGGCACGAACTAGACAGCGTCATCTATCTGGTTTCCGGCGGCGGCGGAGCAAAGCCCTATTTCGTCGAGCGCACTCCCGACGATCTATACCAAAGCTCTTTATTTCCGAACTATCACTACATCAAGTTCGTTCTGCAACCGGATCGCCTGCACGCTACTATGTACCGCATTACCGATCCAGAGGCTGACTCTCTGCAAGTGCAGGCAAAGGATGAATTCGATGTGCCGGTGAAAGGGCGCGCTTCCGCTTCGGCACTTCCGAGCGGACTCCACACCGAGGCGCGAACGAAGTGACCGGCTAACAAAACTACTCTCACGCGAAGATAACCAACTCTGCATTTCTTCTTCGGAACTCGGCGCCGCCGGGGAGTAGAGCCGGTTCAACCGTACTCGCCAAAACAGCCTAAGATCATAACAGGCTCGGAAACCTATTGGTGTTCTGATTGATCCACTTTGCCGGGAACGCTACTCTACAGCAGCCCAACATTCAGTTTCCGTATTGCTTGTGACACGGGCGTATCCGGACGGAGGCGAAAGCTCAGGTTCGCGGCGACGGTTAGATAAAGCAACAGGCTGTTCCTCCAGCATCGGGTCTGTCATTCCGACTCAGCTCTGTTGTTATCATTGGCGCACGATGAAATTCTTTTCTTACTCCGTGTTTGCCGTCGTGATTGCCTTGCTGCCGGTCTGTTCTGCCGCGCAGACGACACAGTCCACGAGCACCAAGGCGTCTTCCGCCCCCGCCATGCAGGCCACCAAGAAACCCGCTGCAGCGGCCAGCTCCGCCCCCTCTTCCCAGGAAATTGCCGAGGCGAAGGCGAAGGGCTTAGTCTGGGCGAATGAGAATACCAAGGTGTATCACAAAGAGGGCAGCCTGTATGGGACCACCAAGCACGGGAAGTTCATGACGGAAGCGGACGCGCAAAAGGCGGGGTACCATCTCGCCAAAACCAACAATGTTGGATCGAAGAAGGCCAAAACAACCGCCACCAGTACCGCCAAGTAGCCTCCTTCGAGAAGAACCGACCCGTAACGCGTCACCGGCTCCGTATCCGCTGCTGGAATCTCCGAGCGTCCTCCTTCATCCAGATGTTGTTGAAGAAGATGTAGCGAGGACCTTTCGCTTTACTAGCACATTGCTGCCACACGCGCCGGAGTTCTTCCAGGTCGTCCTCCGAGTAACGATAGGAATACCCGCCTTTGCCGTGCAGACGCCAGTATAGGGCTGGCTCCTCGGTCGGATCGGTGGCGAACGGATCGAGGCAGCGCAGCAGAGCGAAGTCTTGACACAGGCCCGCTACCAAATCAGACGGCCAGTCGCCCCGAGGTTCCCAGGCGAGTTCCAGTGGCCCCCGCTTGATCCGGGAAAAGAAGTCCCGCAAGTTCCGCAGGTTTTCCGGTTCCGGACGGAACGAGGCGGGGCATTGAAACAGCACCACCCGAGCATCCAAAGCGCGAGCGATAGCGGCGGTACGCTCCCAGGCGAGCTTGACCTGTTCAGTCGGCTGGAAGCGTCCCACTAGATCGTGTTCTGCGGCGCTGAGCTTTACTTTCAACTTGCGATAGGTGGGGCTGGCCGGGGTGTGGGTGATCAACTGCCAAGCTTTTACACAGAACTGAAAGGAGTCGGGAGCAAGCGAGCACCACTTGTTGGCAAGGGCCAAAGACGGCAGCTCGTAAAAGGTGCTTTGCAGTTCCACGATGGGAAAATCGGCGAAGTATTTTGATTTGGCCTCGCTCCAACCACAACAACCAATCAGGGGCGAATCGCCGGGCATGCCGGAACCAAAGGCCGTCGTCGCTGGGTCAGCCACTCTTCTAGTATCGTGTAGGGATCGTGCGTGATCCAGAACCTGCCAGCAGACAGCGTTGTCGATGATGTGACCGGAAGCCGTACAACTGGGAAAGTCATTTTACCGCAATCCCCACTTGTCATTCACAAGGGCAAGAACGATCAATACAACGCCGTATTTCCGCGCTGCCTTATGGTCTATTTTTGCGGCTCTCCCGCATTTCTGATGAACCGAGAGATAGGAGCAGGCACATCCCACCCATGGTAAAGATTCACGCTCATGCCGAGCTCGGCATGAGCAGAAATCCTTGCCGGGGGTGAATTAGTGGTGAATCAATGCCCAGGTGTAATACAGAGCCGGGTAGGTTGCGATGAACGCCCACAAAAAGGTGTTCAGACCCATTAGGAATGCATTTGCGACATGAAAGGCGAAACCCCAGATGAAGAGGGCGATTAGCAACCACTGAGGGCCGATCAGCAAGACAGGGAAGATGACCTCCATGCAGACCGTAATGCGACACAATTGCCGACTAATGACCGGGTAAGCCCTGATCATACGAGCGGCAAACTCACTTCCATATGACTTGGTCGTCATGATGTCTCTCAGCGCATCACCGCGCCTCCACATTGGAGACACCACCTTTGCCACTCCGGACGTAAAGTACGCCAAACAAGCTTGAGCAGCTATAAACACAAGGGCTGCCGTTTGTGTCAACTCTGTTCGCCATGGGCTGAAGCCTAAAAAAAGGGCCGCACCGACCAGGGTGTTCATCTGCTGAGACCCATCGCCACCATAGAGATCACGAATGTTTAGGATGGAGCTACTTGCAAACGTGAGCACGACACCGACGTAGTAAGGCCAACTTAGAACGGGCGACAAGCACATGAACGCAACGCCCAACAAACCTCCCGTTAGACAGTAAGCGATGCCTTTCTTGTCAAACGCAGCGCCAGTAAGCTGCGGAAACTTAGCGAACATAGGGAGGTTGTCGCGGTCAAGTCGAAATATGTCCCATGCGTGCCATCCGCCTGTTCCGTAATCCCGAAGGATCGAAAGCTTCTCCGCGAAGGTGATGC
>CAXTWT010000302.1:0-5869 GCA_964247955.1 uncultured Bryobacteraceae bacterium | reverse complement strand
TGGCCCGGCTTCACCTCAATTTGTGTTGCGCTCGCCAGTGCTGTTGTGCCGGGATAGTAGGTGCGCACCGGCCGGATATCCGGCTTGCCGGGAGCGGTGTTCAACTCCTGCATGCCCATTTGCCCATGGGGAAACTGTTGCGCAAAGAGATAGTATTTGCCGGGGGACAGGTTCGCAATGCGGTACTCGCCCAGATCATTGATTTGACCGCCCTGGCGCGGCATGTACCGCAGCTTGCCCCTCTGCCACGTTTGGAAGACAACCTGAACGTTTCCGCCGCTAACGGGATCGCCATCCGCGTCCGTCACTTTGCCGGTAAGCACCGCTTGCGGCGTGAGGCTGAGCGTAAGGTCTGTTAACTGCTGACCGGGGCTCAGGGTCACGGCTGTGCCCATTTGGTTGGGCTTCTTCGCCCCGTAATTTGTATTAAGGAAACCGGACTTGTTCCCCGAAAGATTGTAAACTCCCGGCTCAATTCCCTCGATGCGAAACGTTCCATCCGCTTCGGAAGAGCCGGAATAACCCTGCAGTCCTGCGCCGGAATTTGCTGCGAACGTGCCCAGCCTGCCGCTTGCCGCTCCGCCACCGCCCATGCGGCGGACAGTAAGCCGCACATTCGCCTTTTTGACCGGCTCGCCTGTCAACAGGTTCACCACGCGACCGGCCAGAACGCATTGCTTCTCGGGCGGCGTATTACTCGCAGGTGCCTGGATCTGTGGGCCTCTCGGATCGAAAGTAATGGTTGCCTCTTCTTGTGCCGCAGCGATTACGGCAAGGCATAGGCAAAGGGGCAAACTTCTGAATAAGCAGCGCAACATCGAATCACCTTTGAGTCAGTATAGTGGTAAGTGCGGTCTGTGAACAACTCCGGCCAGCCAGTCTCTTTAGACGAGCGGAGGGGGCATTTCGGTTTCCGGCGGCGCGGACGAATTTGTCACCTTGCGGAAATACGAAACCCCATCGCGCTCTTCGGCAAACTCCACACGGTCGCCGACTGCGACACGTTCACTCGTTGCTTTGCCCCAAATCCGCACCGTTAAGCGCCCGCCGCTGTCGAGATCGATAATCGCCAACTGGTAAGGCGCGTCCGCCGCATACTGCGCGGGCGGAGCATGCACAACTGTTTCCGTATAAACCACGCCGCCCATTTTAAGCCGCTCCCAGGATCGTCACGACGCAGGTCGCCCCCGATCCGCCCAGGTTTTGCGCCAGCCCGATCCGGTGGCGTTGGATCTGCCGCTCGCCTGCCTCGCCGCGCAATTGCGTCGCCACATCGCAAATCTGGCCGACTCCCGTAGCGCCCACGGGATGGCCCTTCGATTTCAGGCCGCCGCTGGTGTTAATCGGAATCCGTCCGCCGATGGCCGTGCATCCGGCGGCGGCAAACGGTCCGCCCTCGCCCTTTCGGGTAAATCCAAGGTCTTCGCTGGCAATAATTTCGGCGATGGTGAAGCAGTCGTGCAGTTCCGCCACATCAATCTCGTCCGGTCCCACGCCCGCCATGTTGTAAGCCTTCTCAGCGGCTGATTTTACGGACGGAAACTCGGTGATATCCGCTTTGACATCGAGCGGAACATAATCCGAAGTCTGCGCCGCGCTCAAAACGCGGACGGAGCGGCTGGTGTAACGGCTGGCCTGGTCCGCCGGTACCAGCACCAGCGCCGCCGCCCCGTCGCTGATGAGCGAACAGTCATAAACTGTTAACGGTTCGGCAATCGGCTTGCCGCCGAGCGCCTGATCAAGCGTAATGACCTTGCGCATATGCGCCAGCGGATTCTTTGCGCCGTTCGCGTGATTTTTGACGGCTACGGCGGCTAAGTGTTCGCGGGTGGTGCCGTATTGGTGCATATGGCGTCGGGCGATCATAGCAAACAGCGCCGGAAACGTCGCGCCCGCCCGTCCTTCCCCGGACATATCGCCCGCGCCCGCCAGGATCTCGGTCACGCGCGGGGTGGGCTGCGATGTCATTTTCTCGACCCCCGCCACCACCACCGTGTCATACAGACCAGCCGCTACGCTCTGCCACGCATGAAAAAAGGCGCTGCCGCTCGAAGCGCAGGCGTTCTCGATTCGGGTGCAGGGAACGCTACTGAAACCCGCCGCCATCCCAATATAAGGGGCAAGATGGTTCTGCCCGACAAACGAGGGGCCGGCAAAGTTGCCCAGATAAAAAGATTCCACCGCCGGAGCAGCTATTCCCGCATCTGTTAGAGCATGCTCAATGGCTTCGAGGGCGAGCGAACGCAGATCCCGCTCGGGGAAAGCGCCGAATGCGGTTTTTCCTATGCCGACAATGGCAACCGGTCTCATATACACTTAAGATAACTTCCATGCCCCGGCGGTTCTGCACGTTTCCCGGCGCTTCTCGTCTTATAAGAGTAGAGGAATGCAACGAGCGCAGCGCAGCTTCGGGGGGCAAGAGGTTTTGGACCGTTCTGAACTTTTGGAGCAGTTAATGAGGGAGCCTTTGCGTCCAACTCCGGATGTGGAACTGCACGGCGAATCGGATCTTCAAACGCAGTTCGTTCAGCAAAATTTGCGCCGCATCTTTTTGCTAATCTACCGTATCGTCGGCAACGTGGATGACGCTCAGGATCTGACGCAGGAAACGTTTATTAAGGCGCTGCAACGAAAAGGACAACTGAGGGATCTGGAGAAGGCCGCTGGCTGGCTTTCGCGCATTGCTTCTAATACAGCGATTGATTTCCTGCGCAAAAACAAGAGGTTTGTGTTTTCCGACGTGAACGAATTATTGGACCGTGGCTCCGCCCATGACAGCCCGGAACAAGTGCTGCTGCGCGGAGAGCGCAAACTGCAACTCGACGGCGGTCTCGCGGAATTAACGGTTCGTGAGCGGACCGCGCTGCTGCTGCGTGATGTGGAAGATATGCCTGCTGAGCAGGTCGCCGCGCAAATGAATTGCTCCATGGCAACCGTCCGGTCCCACATCGCCAATGCGCGCATCAAATTCAAGCGTTATCTGGATGGGAGAAAACGATTATGAAAGCTCTCCCTTACAAAAGTGAGCAGCACCTCCCGATTGGCCTAACCGCGCTGTACGCCGGGCGTGATCTGCCCTGGAGGACGCGTCTGAAAATCAAGGCGCATCTCCGGCACTGCGCCGAGTGCGAACGAAAAGTGGAAGGGTTCCATGCTGCTAAGGCGGAGTTGCGCCGGGAAGCGGAAACAAGCACCCTGACTGGATTCGAAGCCATTGCGGACTGGTCGAGGCTCGAACGCGAAATGATGGGCAACATTGCTGTTGGTGTTTCTGCTGCCCGTTGCGTGGACAAGGTGAGGGGAAAGGGAGTGCTTTGGCTGCGCGGGGCTTTTGCCCTCGGCCTGGGAACCCTGTTCGCGGCGGGCTGGATCACGCATATTCCACAAGAAACCGAGCATCTTCTGGCCTCCTTGCGGCGCTGGGCTGGTAACGACGCTGCCGTTCCTGCCGGAACGGTGTTGCGGTCTTCGCCGGAGAGCGTGGCGGTGCGGGCCGGAGGCGCAACCTTAACTTTGATGCACCCGCGCTCTGCGGTCACATCCATTGCGGGCGGCTCCGCCGTTCAAGCAAGTTACATTGACGAAGAGACCGGGCAGGTGACCATTGCCAGTGTCTATGGCCAGCAGTAAAATACGCGGCGCGGCGCTGCTGTTCTTGCTCGCCTTTAGCCTGTCGGCGCAGGCCGAGGAAGGCCGCTGGCTGGACGTCCAATTTCCTCGCGATTCGCCGGTATTGACGGTCAATTTCAGCCTGGGGCCGACCACCGTTCGCCCTCGCGGAACTTCCTTGTCGCTGGATTTGCGCGCCTCCCTGCTGCTGCGCAATACCGGAACAAAAACCATTTCGGGGCTGACTCTCCGGGTAGAAGCGCAAGGCTTGACGCCTTCGGGCAGAGGCTCCGTCACCGTGCCCTCCTTGCAGGTGCGCCCTGGTGAAGTCTTTCCGGTGGGGATCGAGCTGGGATTGCAGCGCCCCTTCAGCATGGGCAAGAACGAAGGCGCGGTTGTGCAGGTGTCGCTTGATTGCGCGCTCTTCGCCGATTTTTCCGCCTACGGGCCGGATCAGCTTCATTCGCGTCGCGCCCTGATGGTTTATGAGTTGCAGGCACGGCGCGACCGGCGTTACTTGGCGGAGCTGATGCAATCTGGTCTATGGACGCGTATTCGGGAAGAACTGGATTTCGGCTTGCAGGATCTGCGACCGCCGCAGCTTGGTTTTGAACTTTCGCGGGACGCCGGAAGGAGCGGACGAAGGGAATCAGCCGTGACGGTCGGTGCCATGATTTTCCCGAGCGCGCCTGTGCAAGCCATGGGCGGCGCGGCGCAGGTTGCCGGCAATGAAATCAGATCCCCTCACATTGAGGTGAAAAACGTATCGCAGAAACCGGTACGCGGCCTTGATATGGGCTGGATCATCCGGGACGAACACGGACGAGACTTCATTGCCGGTTCAGTGCCTGCGTTGTTAAAGCTGGATGGTGTTGGAACTGCCACCATCGCTGAGGGCGGAACGCTGCGCTTCTCACGAGCTGCCGGTCAGCCGGTGTCCATTGAAGCTCTGCTTGCCTTTGTGAACGATGTTGAGTTTGCCGACGGCAGGCTATGGATACCGAGCCGAAATGATATTGAAAAAGCCACGGACGACCCAATTCTGCGCCGGGCTTTATCGAACTCACCCGAGCAGCAGCGCCTGGCTGAGGTGTACCGGAAAAAAGGAAGCAACGGCCTCGAAATCGAGTTGAAGCGGGCTAATTACTAGCGATTCGTCCAAAGCGGTTGCGATTTGCCCCTCAAACCATATAAACTAAAAAGGTTCGGGGCGTGGCTCAGCCTGGCTAGAGCGCCTGGTTCGGGACCAGGAGGTCGGAGGTTCGAATCCTCTCGCCCCGACCAAACACTTTTTCCTGAAAATGGCTACAAGCGGGGCATATGTGGAGCAGCGGGAAGAAGGTTCTTACCTTGCAGGCACCCGAGTTTCACTCGATTCCCTGATTTACGAGTTTCTGCGCGGCGCTTCACCCGATACTATACAGGCAAATTGGCCGACCCTGTCGCTGGAACAGGTTTACGGGGCTATCACGTACTATCTTGCGCATCGAGAAAGCGTGGATGAGTATCTGCGCTGGCAAGAGGCGAATATGCTGATTCAGTACCTGCTCTGAGCGAAACAGCGCCAGCGCTCTACGCAAAGCTGCAACACGCAGTCGACGAGGTGGCCTTGCGAAAGCGATGAAAATTCGCTTTCAAGCAGATAACGATTTCAAACACGCAATCTTGTATGGGGTTCTTCGGCGCGAACCAGCCATAAGTTTCCAAACAGCCATTGGAGCGCAGTTACTCGGCCTTTCAGATCCCGAAGTTCTGGCGCAGGCCGCCGATGAGGGCAGGTTGTTGGTTACACATGATCGAAAAACGATGCCCCGGCATTTCGCTGAATTCCTGAGTTCTGAAAATACCAGTGCTGGGGTGGCTATCATCTCTTAGAAGATTGAAGTAGGCGAGGCCGTTGATGCGCTGCTTTTAGTCTGGGCTGCATCGGAAGCTGAAGAATGGCGCAATCGAATTGCTGAGTTGCCATTCCGGTGAGTTGCTTTTTGGGTATTGGATAAATTACTGCTTGTTGGGTGGCGGTAAAGACTACTTTCAAAAGCCCATTGATGTTGGTTTCGCTGGATGATCGTTGCGTAATCCTGTTGCCAATCAATTAAGTTGTGCAATACAGTTCGGCACCGCAGAAATCGAGGAAACAGCAGATTCACCGTTCCGTTGCACAAAGGCTGTTTTGCGCAATTCACGGTTATACGATCTAATGTTATTACTGTTAGACGTGAAAACCGGTCCATCAGCGCCCAACCCTCCGATTACCAAG
>CAXTWT010000301.1:3265-5906 GCA_964247955.1 uncultured Bryobacteraceae bacterium | reverse complement strand
GCTCAAAACATTAAGTCTTATGTGAGGATTTCGCGCGAATCGTTCTCAGGGGTGAATGCGGGAGAGATCATGAAAGGAAAAACGGCAGCGGCGGATCAAGTCGACGATGCGAGTCAGCCGTCCCATGCCACCCGGCACTTCTAGCGCGACCTTCGGCTTTAGACCAAACGAGACAATCCCAGCAATGTAGGCTAGGTATAATTTTTGAAAGCGGGCATCGTAAGGGATGTTCAGGAAAACCGCCCGCGGATCAACGGTCACTCGTTCTACTCTGGTAGCGTCGTGCTTTCGAAGGAAGAGCCAACCCACGCTTCTTACCCTTTGCTGGGCGAGAAGGCGAGGGTGCCAGAAAATTCGTAACCAGCGCCTGTAACTCTTTCAAACGCCGCTGTGAGACACCGTACTCCCGGGCGATTTCTTCCGGGGTTGGGTAAGGCGTGGTGATCACAATCGGTTGGCGCATGCGGAAACCTCTTTTAGTCTAGCGGATTCTAGGGCCGCATAGGTTGCTTACTATGCAGAGAAAGGAGACCAGCCAGTTCTAAACCACAAGGCACTTTACCCACAACCGCGTATCTCAGTCCCGACTTACGGAGCACCAGCCTGAATTCGTAAATCCTTCCCGACTACTCGAGATTTCTAATCGGTAAGCAAGAAGGTAGAGCGAGTGAGCGACCAGCAAGGGCATCGATTTGTGCCGTGTTCAAGTCAACCTGCTTGCAAGCTACTGCAGAAAGTTGCAGTTCCGTTTGTGTCCACGTGTGCCTCCGTGTTCGGGGCACCATAGAGCCAGGCGCGCGCTCCTGCTACGGTGAGGGTTGGAATCCTTAATGATAAGTAATTATCATGAGACCTCCACCTCGACTGCTTGCCCCGACGGCTTTTCTCGCGTTGGCCGCCGCATGGGCCGCCCAAACCGTGCCTCGTGCCGGCTTGGGGCATTCTGGTGGCTTAAACCCCATTGCTAGGACTTTGAACATTGCTACGGTCCGGGCCATGCTGGATGCCGGGGAGGATCCCAATATGCGTGATCCCGACTCCGGAGCTACTCTGCTGCATTACGCGATTCTCTATCACCGTCCAGAACTCGCTGAAGTTCTGATAGATCACAAGGCAAACGTAAACGCACGAATTAATAAGAGAGGCACTGAAACCGGCGCTACCCCTCTGCTTTACGCTGTAGTTAGAAACGAGTTAGCAGTTGTCCAATTGCTCGTTTCAAATGGCGCCGACTTACACGCGACCTATCGTTCTGGAACAACAGCGCTCCATCTTGCTGCCAAGGGAGGGATGGCTGACATCGCGCGCTTGTTGCTGCAACTGGGTGGCGATCCTAATGCGCGTGACAAGGCGGGCTCAAGCCCACTCGATGAAGCTGTGTGGAAGGGTTCTCCTGAGGTTGCGTCGCTCCTGCTCGAGTCGGGAGCCCAGATCAATGCCGCACAACCGAGGACGGGTGCGACCCCACTGAACGAAGCGGCTTGCAAAGGCCAGAATGCAATGGTACAGCTACTGCTCGAACATGGCGCCGATTCCGCAATCGAGGATAAAGCTGGGTTTTCGCCGCTCGGAACAGCAATCCGCTGCCGTCACGCGGACACCGCTCGGCTGCTATTCGAAAGCAGTAAAAACGCCTTAAAAAAGCCTTCCAGCGCAAAAATTCTGGAGCAAGCGATCGTAAGCGGCAACGGGGAAGCAGTCAGCATGCTTCTCGGAAACGATACAGAGGTGAATGCTGATCTGCCTTCGGGGTCGACTGCACTTGGTCTGGCATCCGTCAAAGGTCAGGATGCCATCGTTAAGATGCTCATCACGAATGGTGCGAACGTGAACAGCCGTGATCGTAGCGGCACGATGCCCCTTTATGATGCGGCGCTCAATGGGCATCTTTCGACGGTCAAAATGTTGTTAGCTCGGGGTGCGGAAATCAACGCTCAGGATATCCAGTCGGGAACTACAGCGCTGTATGCAGCAGCTTCCTTTGGGCGCAATGATGTGGCGGCATTGTTACTGGAAGAGGGTGCGGACCCAAATATTTGCAGCAGAGAAGGCAAATGCCCGCTGGAGGTAGCAATCGAGAATGGGAATGCTGAAGTGGCAAACAGCATCAGGCAGCATGGCGGACGAACCTTCAGGCAGCAACACTGATCCGGAGCGGCCGCTACTCGGTCCGGAACCGCACTCTATGAACATTCAGCTCGCTCGATTGGCCTATCGGGAAGCCAGGGTAGAGGAAAGGGCTGTACGCTGATCAGAGCCGGCGGGCCGGGAGGCAAGCACAAAATAGATTGCCAGCGACGGCCCAGCGTTTACCGATGTTCAGCTCAGTCGCTATGAAGTGGGGGTTTCCGGTTAAGTGCCGAATGGCGCCACTCCGTCGCCGCCCTCCTAGTTTTTGCCCGCTGAACCTGACTGTTCGGTGCCTCCCGCACACCCCGTTTCGGGAGCAGAAAGGTGAGGGTTTGCTTTCCCTAGCCCGGAGGAGCGACGAGTTGTTCGAATTCCACGGGATTGTGCCCGACGGCCAGGGCCAGCGCCAGCAGTTTTTGCAAGGCTTCCTCGGCGGAGGTGAAGCCTTCCACCACAATCCGCCCCGGCGTGAGCCCTATACCGGGCGGCAGTTCGGCCAAGCGCTGATTCA
>CAXTWT010000301.1:0-3165 GCA_964247955.1 uncultured Bryobacteraceae bacterium | reverse complement strand
TTATCGGAAGAAGCAGCCTGCTATCCTCTTTCTATGTCCGATGCCGTCGTTCCGGTCGCCCCCGCCGCGCCTCAGGCCATTACGCCCTATGTGGAGCAGGCTAAAGAATACCTCCGGCAGTCCACCGCCGCCAATACCCGCCGGGCCTACCTGGCCGACTGGACCCACTTCGGCCACTGGACCGCCGCCCATGGGCGGGACTCGCTCCCCGCTTCGCCCGCCACGGTGGCCGCCTATGTCGCGGCGCTGGCCGGGGTCGCCAAAGTGAGCACCATCACTCGCCGCCTGGCCGCGATCAGTCAGTATCATCAGGCGGCCGGATTCGAGTCGCCCACCCCCGAACTGCTGGTGCGCAAAACCATGGCCGGGATCCGGCGCGAGAAGGGAAGCGCCCCGGCCGGCAAAGCGCCCGTGCTGATTGACACCCTCCGCACCATCGCCACCCAACTGCCGGACAGCTTGGCCGGGAAACGCGATCGCGCCCTACTCTTGCTGGGCTTTGCCGGCGCCTTTCGTCGCTCGGAGTTGGTCCGGCTGGACGTGGCCGATTTGGACTTCCGCCAAAAAGGACTGGTGGTCACGATCCGAAGCTCCAAAACCGACCAGGAAGGGCAGGGAAGACCAGTGGGCATTCCCTATGGTTCGCATCCCGAAACCTGTCCCCTGGGGGCGGTCCAGGACTGGTTGGCCGCTGCTCACATCGAAACCGGGCCGGTGTTTCGGGGCGTCCGGCGGGGGCAGGTGTTGCCCGAGCGGCTCTGCGACCGATCAGTGGCCTTGGCCGTGAAGCGCTGTACGAAATTGGTGGGTCTGGACCCGGTTGCCTTTGGGGGGCATAGTTTACGGAGTGGCTTCTGTACCTCGGCGGCGGAAGCCAACGTCTCGGAACGCTCGATCATGAACCAGACCGGCCATCGTAGCCTGACGGTGCTGCGCGGGTATATTCGGAAGGGCGAGTTATTTCTCGATAACGCCGCCGCGAAAGTCGGGTTGTAGAAAGCCAGTGTTCTTGGGCAAGAATGGTCAAACGCCAGCCTTTACGAGCAGCCTCCATTTCGGGATAATTCAAAAACGGCGGCGAATCGACAGGAAGCTTGTCAGACGCCCTACTGATCGGTGCTCACATTCGTCAGCTTACTCCTCTGCTGAGACGCAAGATTCTGAAAGCAGAGATTTGATCCTGACACCGGGATCGACACATAATAAGGAAAGAGTGGCATGAGTTCGTCCAGCATTACGCCTAACACAGAAGCTGCGATTCTCGGGCGTTTACTACAAGCCCGGCACAGCCAGAGCCGCGAAGTAGCGGAGTACCTGTTGTCCATTGATTTCGACCAAGCCGATCTGGAGCGGATGAACTGGCTGTCCCAGCAAGTCCGCGACGGAAGTCTGACACCCGAGGAAATCGCGGAACTCGACAGTTATCTGCACGTCGGCAGCTTGCTTTCCATTCTTCAGTCCCGAGCACGACGCTTTCTGAAATCGGAACCCGCGCTCCACCCCGGCTCGTGACCTCTTCCCTTGTTCGTTCCGTTTGGGAGCGTGCCGGCCATCGCTGTGAATACTGTCACATTCCTCATCCGCAGTATCGGTTGCCCTTTCAAATTGATCACATCCGGGCACGTCAGCATGGGGGACCGACCACGCTAGAAAATTTGGCGCTCGCCTGCTTCCACTGCAACCGTCACAAAGGACCGAATCTGGCCGGATGGGATCTCGAACAGCAGCGCTTGGTTCGCCTCTTTCATCCCCGTATGGATGCGTGGCAGGACCACTTTCGCTGGAAGAGAGCCGAGATCGCGGGGCGAACCTCGATCGGGCGTGTCACTGCCCAAGTGCTTGCGATGAATGCAGAAGATCTGCTGGAGCTGAGACGGGAACTCTTAGAGGAAGGAGTTTCCTTCTAGGATCCAGCCGGCACCCTACCAGGGGCAGAGAGGAATTAAAACTGTCCAGAAGCCGGCCTGTGACCGGATGGTCATATCCCGGAGCTGTTTTATATGAGCAACAAAACGTTCTCTCGCCGCAAAGCTCTTGGCATATTAGCCATCGGTGCTCCGACCTATTGTGCTAGCGTCACTAGGCCCCCCGCAGCAATTGAACAACCAAGAATTTCAGCCGGACGTAGTTTCTGCGGAATCTCATTGCGGGAAGCTGGCCGAAAGTTACTCAATGAGGTCGAAAGTAAAACTGGCAAAACGACTGTGGCTGAGTGTAAACCCTTGGACTGGAAGAAAGGACATTCTGATTTCCTGTCTGATGGCACCCCTCATATTTGCCTGGACCCAGGTAAAGTGACGGAAGAAGTAATCGTTCACGAGCTATCCCACTTGCGATTGGAAATTAACGGATACCCGGTGTTCTGTTGGGAGCTGACTCAGGTTATTAGTCAAGATCCTGCTTGGCCAAACCTGCAAGCAATGTTCGTTGAAATCCAAGATCATTTGTCACACCATGTTTTCTTTTCTCACCTGCGCCAATTGGGATACTCGCCGGATACCCCTTGGCGTGGTCAACTCGCCAAGCTGGATTCCAAACGAATTCAGGACGGCGAGTTTCACCACGTTGCGGAATGGGCTTTCCGCACGCGAATGGAAGTGACCGATCAGCACTTTATTGATCGCTTTGAGAAGAGTTTGCAGGCGCAGGGAAAGACGAATGCCGCGACCCTCGGTAAAGCTATGGCGAGTGCCGTGGGAGATCTAACCCACTGGACGTCTCCTTTCGGCAAAATGGCGTGAGCTGGTCACAGTTTGCGGGTAAGTTGAGGCTATGGTTTCTGTTTCTGACGATCTAGCCCGAACCCGCGCTTTGTTTGAGCAATGGCGAGCGACGCGAGTCGGCCGCCCGAAGATTCCCGATCCACTCTGGGAAGCTGCGGTTGCTTTGCACGGCCGCTACTCGGCTTCCCAGCTATGCCGCGAATTGCACGTGAGTGCGGGGGCTTTGCGCTCGCATTTACCCAAGGCAACGCCGGAAACCGCCGGCTCCCGCCCGGCTTTTGTGCCCCTCCCGGCCGAGCCGTGGAAGGGGCTGCTCGCGCCACTGCCGACGGGGGCCGCCGAAGAAATTCGTCTGGTGTGTGTTCAACGTCAACTATATTTCCCGATCGTGTTGCCTCAGCCAAGAATCTTACCGCGTGATAGATGTCGCCCGGTGTGACAA
>CAXTWT010000300.1:0-5951 GCA_964247955.1 uncultured Bryobacteraceae bacterium | reverse complement strand
AGCTCTGGCGAAGAGAAGGAGTTTAACGCCCCATGCGCATTAAGTACCGATTATAGGTTGAGGTCATTGAAACTTGCTTCTGCTAATCGGCGGGCTTGCGTGCAATGACGCAATAATCGCCGTGATTGGGCCAGTTTTTCGGTTCGGCAACGATTTCAAAACCGGCGGCTGTCAGTTCCGTTATCAGCGTATTCTTTGCGATGCCATGCCCGCTGTGACCTTTAGGAGCGTTCTCCACAGGCGGTAGGCCAGCCTGGGGAGCGAAATCGATGGCGGCCAGCAACCCACCCGGTTTCAGGGCGCGCAAAAGGGCGGCATCGGTTGCGGCAGGGTCCGTGAAGTGGTGGTACACGCGGCGCATAAAAACTGCGTCGCAGCAATTGTCAGGAAGGTTGGTGTTGATCGGGTCAGCTTTGATAACCGACACGTTCTGAAGATTGCGCTTCTTTACTTCCCTTTTGAGGTTTTCGAGCTTTCTGTCGTCCAGTTCCGTTGTGTACACGCGTCCACCGGCTCCGACTGCATCGGCAGCAAAAAACGACATTTGGCCTTCTCCCGCTCCGATTTCAGCAATGGTCTGGCCGGGTTTCCAGTTCATCAGTTCAGCCAATCTCTTGGACTCGGCTTCGTAGCTGCCCAGCGCCGACACCAGCAACGACAGTAAGAGAACGCCCAGAGTGAGTTTGCAGATCCGACGCACGCCCTCAGTTTAGCGTTTGCCTGTTAAAGGAAATAGCAGCGTTTAGTCCGTTTGCGGACGCTCTGCGCAGTAGCGAACGAGACGCACTCGTTGCTGCCCGAAATCAGAAATCGCCAGCGGCTCCTCATAGCGCACAACCCGCAGCTCCGGAAACAAGGCCGGAAGCTCCGCTGTGTCAAATACCACGCCTCCGCCAATAGAACGCCCTTTGGCAGCATCTCGGTGCATTGCTTCAATCACCACGATGCCGCCGGGTTTCAAAGCTTTTTGGATTTTATCTGCCATTCCTCTCGCTCCGACATAGCTCATCACAATCAAATCCCACTGCTTGTCCCCAAAGTCGAAATCTGCCATGGTTTTCACCTTTGTGGTGATATATACACCTTGCCGTTTCGCCTGTTCAGTGGCCAAGGCAACAGCCTTCTCGGCAGGATCGAAACCGGTTACGGTCCAGCCTTGTTGAGCCAGCCAGATTGCATTGCGTCCCTGGCCCATGCCAACGTCCAAGGCGGAGCCGGATTTCCGATTTCTTACCATCTCGACCAGAAAGGCGTTCGGATTGGTATTGAACCTGGGATGCTCCGACGTGAGGATCTGATTCCATCGCTCGATTTCCAGCCTTTGTCCCTGCTGTTGGACAACTTGAATCTGCGTGTCAATATCAGCGGAAGAAAAGCCCTTTGCTTTAAGGTACTCGCGGTATTTCACCATCAGGTCGGGCGCCTGCTGTCCCTCGCGGGGCAGCGATGCGACCCAGGTACGGAATCTTTCATAAGCACCCTGCTCAGGGGATTGCGCCGTCATCATCTGTCCGCTGCTGTTCTGCGTTTGTGCTGAATCATGGCGGCAGAAAATGAGAGTCAGTGCCGTTAGCGCTAGTGCAAGTCGGGGCATATCAGATGGATTATATCTGCCTGCCCTGGTTTTTAAATAAAGGTTTGCAGAAACTTTGTGGACAAATCCCGGTTGGCTGCCCGAAGCTAAGAAGATCCGAAATGGCTTACCAACTTCCTCCTCTCCCTTACTCCTATGACGCGCTCCAACCATTCATCGATGCTGAGACTATGCGGCTGCATCACGCTAAGCATCATCAGGCATATATTGACGCCGTGAACAAGGCGATTGAGCCTTACCCGCAGTTCACCAATATAATTATTGAAGACCTCCTGCGGCATCTCAATGAAGTTCCGGAGGAAATACGCGCGACGGTGCGGAACCAAGGCGGGGGGCATGCCAACCATCAGTTTTTCTGGAAAGTAATTGGTCCTGCCCGCGAAACGCAACCGGAAGGCGTACTGGCGGAGTTTATCAGTCGCGACTTCGGCTCAATTGCTCAGTTTCAGGCCAAGTTCACCGAGTTTGCCGCTCAACACTTCGGCTCGGGATGGACATTCTTGGTCATGGATCCGCCATCCAGAAAACTCGAAATTATTACCCTTCCGAATCAGGACAGCGTTTTGTTGATTGGTAAACCCGGCCTGCTGGCTTGCGACCTTTGGGAACATTCTTATTATCTGAAATATCAAAACCGCCGTATCGATTATCTACAGGCATGGTGGAACGTCGTGGCATGGGATGCCGTAACCACGCGGCTTCAGCATTTCCTCGAAGGGAAACAGCAGTTATAACCGCTTCCTAAAATGGGCGGCTTTGTTTGACTGGCAAACCGTCCCATTCGCAGAAGGGCAGCTTGATGCGCTCCTGCTTTTCAATACAAAGTCGGGCGGCTTCAATGCGCTCCCGTATCCAGGGAGCGGGTAGGCCGAGCGAGCCTGCCAACTGGTTTATCGATATGCCCTGTTTGTGGTTGGAGTAGAGACGGAAGGGCAAATACTCATCGTAGAGCAGACTCCAAAGATCATCAGCAGACACATGGGAGAAGTGTCCAGGAAGAAGACAGCTTCTCCCTGGCAAATGAACGAATAAGGGTCAGAATGTTCGGAGTGCCTACGTACTAGGGGTGGCCTCACGCACATATTTTCCGTGGCTTGGCATGGCAATCTGATCGAAATTAATGGCGAGTTGTTGTAGCTGGTCAGGCACCTCGTCGCCGCTCATAGGCAAGCCATGGCCGGGAGCAATCGTTCGCGGACATAGTTTCGCCAGTAATTGCACGGAAGCGCGAGCGGAATCCCAATCCGGGGTGTAGTAGGCCGGAGGGCCGTGCAGTTCCGGCTTCTGCTGGGCAACGGCCAGGAAGGACTCCTGCTTGGTGGTGCAGAACGCATCACCGGCGACCAAGATTTTATCTTCGTCGCGGTACAGCGAGATATGTCCGGCAGCGTGACCAGGCGTGTGAAGGTAGCGCCAGCCGGGCAAGGTCGGAACGGAGCCGTCAGCAGGGAGCGGCTGCACACGCCCGCTCAGATCAGCGGAAGTTCTCGGAAAGAGCGGCGACATCACGGCCATCAGTCCTCCGCCTACTCCTGGGTCGGGCGGCGGATATTTTTCGTGGCCGGTCAGGTAGGGAAACTCGTCAGGGTGCGCGTAGACGGGAACATCCCAATCTTCTAACAGCGTTTTAATGGCTCCGACGTGATCGAAATGGCCGTGGGTGAGGATAATGGCACTCGGTCTTGTGCCCTTTCCAAAGTGCCCTTCAGCCCAACCCTTGATCTTTCCAGCGGAAAGCGGGATGCCGGTGTCAATCAGGGTCCAGCCTTCCGGCCCGCTGAGGGCATAGACATTCACAAAAAGAATGCGGACGCCTTTAACGCCGGGAGCCACATCATCAAGCGGCACGATTTCATACGAGGGTAAGGGAATTGCATCCATAACGTATCTTCTTTCCTCTGTTTGATGCATAACAGCAGGAAAGATATCGGCTCAGGATGTGAGTACTATCATCGCTATATGCTGCGCTTTCGTGTACCGTTCGCTCTCGGCCTTGCCGCTGTAGCATCCTGTTTCGCCATTCGCAATCGGGTTTCCGGCCAGGAACCTGCGCCTGGGCCGCAACGGCCGCCCATTATCGGAGTGGCGCATATTGGGTTGAAGACCAGCGACCTGAAAGCAGCTGATAACTTTTACGGTCACGTGCTGGGTTTTGACCATTTCAGCCTGGACAAGCCGACGGGCGGGCTGATGCTCAACTACTACAAAGTCAACGACCATCAGTACATCGAGATCTATCCGACGCTGCAGGACCCTGCCGAAGACCGCATGACGCACTTTGCATTTGAGACAACGGACATTCAGCAATTACGCGATTATCTGGCTGCCCATAACGTGAAGGTGCCTGCGGCGCTGAAGCCCGGCCTGGATAAAAACCTGAGCATGATGGTAAAAGACCCGGAAGGGCATAACGTCGAGTTTGTACAGTATATGCCGGGTTCGCTTCATAGCAATCAATTCGGCAAGCTGCTTCCCGATACACGCGTTTCCCAACGCATGATCCATGTGGGCGTGACAATACAGGACCGGGCGGCTGCGGACGGTTTTTATCGTGACATCCTCGGTTTCCGCATGACTTGGCATGGCGGCATGACGGATGAGAAGACGGATTGGGTGGATATGCGGGTTCCGGACGGCGCGGACTGGCTGGAGTATATGCTGAATGTGCATAATCCGTCGCCGAAGCAGCTAGGAGTCATGCACCATTTGGCGCTGGGGGTGGAAAGCATTCAGCCTGCCTATCAAACCGTTCAAAGCCGTGGCTACGCTTCGCAGCCTGGGCCGAAAATTGGTCGGGACGGCAAATGGCAGCTCAATTTGTACGATCCCGACCTGACACGGGCGGAACTAATGGAATTTAAGCCGGTACAAAAGCCGTGCTGTTCGCCGATAACGCCGTAGGAGGGAGTATGCGACAGGTTTTCATCTGTCACGGTCCTGTCGCAGTAGATCTTCCGCTGATAACTGATTAGCCGTACCCTGTTCCGAACTCAGTGTAAGAGCACACGTTAAGAGTTTTTTGCGCCGAAGGAGTTCAGCTTTCGTGCGGGTGTTCCCTGCCGAAAGGGAGAGCTTCGGATGACATAAAGCGTTGTCGGCGCGCCGCTTGGCCATAAACTCCAGGATACGCCTGACCTTCTGAAATTGACCAAAATTTCTATTTGATTGATCCGCTCCAGCGGAGGCCGATGCGGTAAATGCGGGGTTCTCCGATATTGGGAGTGGGAGTAAGGGCGACAAGAAACGTACGGTCAAGCAGGTTTTGAATCGAAGCAACTACGGACAGCTTGGAAGTTAGCTGCTGCTGGGCGCTGATTTGCAAGGCAGCGTAGCCGGGAAGTTTGAATTGGTTGAGATCGTCGTCAAATTGCAGCCCGAAGGAACGAATCCCTGCTGACAGGAGCGTCTGCTTTGCATTGAATGTCAGTTGCGCGGTGCCTTGCTGTTTGGGAACTTGAGCGATCCGCTGGCCGGTGGACACGCGTGAGTCGGCAAAAAGATATCCGGCTTCACCCGTCCAATGCCGCCAGCGGTGGAAAGCGTTGGCCTCCACTCCGCGCGAAAGGCCGCTTGAAAGATTGGTGCGCTGCCGTGTGATCTGATTCGGCGCAATCCGCAAGGTGGAATTAGTAATCAGATCCGAAAGGTCGTTGCGGAAAAGGCTGAGCGAGACGCGGCTGTTTTCATGGCTCCAATCCACACCGGCTTCGACTCCGACCAGTCCTTCCGGAACCAAAGCGGAGTTCGCTAAAGTGATCACGTTGCCGACTCGGAAATTGCGGTATAACTCGTTGAGAGTGGGAGCGCGGAAGGTGCGATAGCCGGAGGCGCGGAAGCGGAACTGACCGACGCCTGCCGCAACCCCGCCGTTTGGTGCGACAAAGGTTTCACCATGCTGGCCGGTAAATTGATGCCGCAGGCCGGCAAAAAAGCGAATGGGGCCAACGCTGAGGTCCGCTTGGCCGAAAATGCCGTGTGAGAGCAGCGTGCCGCCCCCCGGAGTGAGTAGCCGCGTAGTGTAGGAGTAGTCGTTGCTGACGCCGTGAACATCATCTACATCGGCCCCGATAATCGTGTTCCACTTGAGCGTGCGGGTCTGGCCGTGATGTTGCCAATAACCGGCGCCTCCGATGTCTTCTATGGGCACGGTCTGGCGCTGAGTGAGAGTTTCGACGTTGCGATTCGGCGAAACACTCGAAAACGTGCTGTGAAACTGTTCGCGGGTGTGAAAGGCGAGAAAAGAAACTTGGTCGTTGGACCAGGTATGGGAATAATTCGCGCCGATTGTTCCGAGAGCGGTAGAGTTATGGGTGAGAAGAGTGCCGTTGTGGCGCTCTTCCGCGAGTGCGTTAAAAAG
>CAXTWT010000299.1:0-5953 GCA_964247955.1 uncultured Bryobacteraceae bacterium | reverse complement strand
ATCCAACGGCGGTTTCCGAAGTCCCAGAAACCTCTCCAATTTGAGTCTTGATAAATAATATTTTTACCAGGATCTAGCCTGTCGGAAGTAATCAGCATACCACGGGTTAACAAAGGCTCAATTTCCGAGTCGCCGACAGTTGGCCCAGAACATGGTTGTTAACACTTTCTCGTCCTACCACGTCTTTGCGGCAGGAGCCCCGCTATGTTTGCCTTCACCCGCCAATTGTTCGCTGCTATTGCACTACTCATTCCCGCACTGGCAATAGCCCAGAACGGGCCACCTCCCACACTACCGGCTCCCGCCGATGTCAGCTCGACGGCTAGTATTACAGAGCCATTCGAACCGGGCGAACGGCTCGTAGTGGATGGACAGGTCTTTGCGCCGGATGGCGTCACCTCTGTGGCAGGCGTCACCCTCTACGCCTACCAGACGGACTCTTCCGGCCTCTATCAGAACGATTCCAGCCATATCGCGCGGCTCCACGGCTGGATTAGAACAGACGCTCAAGGCCGGTTTGAATTTCGCACGATTCGTCCCGCGCCCTATCCGAACCGTTCGATTCCGGCCCACATTCACTTTCATGCTTGGGGTGGCGGATACCCGCTGCAGTGGACAGAGGACCTCAAATTTGCGGACGACCCTCTTCTTACTCCGCACGATACCGCTAATTCACAAGCTCTCGGCGATTTTGGGAATATTCGCCCCGTAACCCACAGCCCTGACCGTGTGTGGCATTGCACAATTCGATTTCGCCTCAGCAGGCAGACGAATTATCCCGCTCAATACCGCGACGATCCTCGCACGCGTTGAATGTGCGGCGAGGTATACGCAGATATCTTCCTAAGAGGCATACTTCTCCTGATGCAACCTTCCGCCAAGGTGATTTCCGAACTGTCGCCTGACCGCGAACTGGTTCGTGCTGCGCGGGCTGGGGATCGCGTCGCATACGGCGAACTCTACCGGCGTTATGCGCCGATGGTGCATGGCGTGCTTCTGGCGCGCCTTGCGCCGGACTACGTTGACGATCTCATGCAGGAGGTATTTCTAAAAGCCATGACTCAGATGACTCATCTGCGAGAGGACGATCATTTCGGAGAATGGATTGCCGCCATTGCCCGCAACCGGGCTACAGACCACTACCGCCGTACACGCGAGATCCAATCCACAGAGGATTTCGACACCAGCATCGCCACGAAGGAAGTATCGGGCAGCCATGCTGAGGCCAGGATTGTCATCGCAACGATCCAGTCATTGCCCGATGCCTACCGTGAAACGCTGGCGCTGCGGCTTGTCGAAGGCATGACAGGACCGGAGATCGCCAACCTCACCGGCCTCGCACCTGAGTCGGTGCGGGTCAACCTTCATCGTGGAATGAAGTTGCTGCGCGAACGTCTCGGTGAGAGTCCAACACGCCTCGCAAGCGGGAAAGGAGATGTGAATCATGACTGAGCCAACCGGAGATTACCTCTGGGACAAGTCCGGCGCACCCGATCCAGAGATCGAGCGGCTCGAATCCCTGCTCGCGCAATTTCGTTCCGAATCGCATCAGCCAGCGTGGATTCATGTACCTTCGCCAGTTCGAATCGAAAAAAGTCCAGTAAAACGGCTCTGCCTGTCTGCGGCTTTCGCGCTTGTCGCTCTTGCGCTCGTCACGGTTGCACTTGCCATTCGCGCGCGCTTCGAGTGGCGTCCCGGCGAGCCCTGGAAGGTCATCGCGTTGAACGGCTCTCCGCAAATCGCAGGTTCTTTGGTCAGGGATCACGCGCATTTCTCCGTAGGCCAGACCCTTGTGACCGATGCGGCTTCCCGTGCCCGCATCCGGGTCGCTGGTCTCGGTGTGGTGGACGTGGAACCGGGCAGCCGCCTGCGTCTGGTCGCCACCCATGCCAAGCGTCACCAGATTGCGCTCGATTACGGTACGATCGCAGCCCGCATGTGGGCGCCGCCGTTTAGTCTTGCTGTCGACACCCCATCGGCTTCTCTCTTCGATCTCGGCTGCGCCTTTGTATTGCACATCGAATCGGGCGGCTACGGAACGGTGCAGGTTACTTCAGGCTGGGTGGAATTTGAGACTCCCTCAAGGAGCGTTATTATCCCGGCGGGCGCGGGGGCAGTGACCCGCCCTGAGCTTGGCCCTGGTACTCCGTACTTCTCCGACGCCACGCCTGCATTTAAGACTGCGGTTTCGGCGTTTGACAGCCATCCCAAGGACGACTCCGTGCGTGTCAGGGCGCTTGCATCGGTTCTCGCTAACGCACGTTCTCACGACGCGCTCACGCTTCTCAGCCTCCTCAATCGACTTCCGCTTTCGCAGCGTGCTGTGGTTCTCGACCGCCTTGCTGTATTTGTCCCCATCCCTGACGGATACTCCTACGAAGATGTGCTCAATCTTCGCACCGATGCAATGGACGCCTACTGGAAAGCTCTACATCTCGGCAGTCCCAAGAGTTGGCTCATGAAATGGAAGGATGCTTTGGCATACTGACTGTCGTTAACGGTTCCCCTCTGACCCGCGTCTTTTTCGTGAGAGGTCAGTCATGCACTTCAGACAACGAATCTTGTCTTTTACGCTCGCGTTTTCTTTGGCTACCGCTGTATCATTCGCATACGACAGCGCTGCCACTTATGAGATCAGTGATGTCTATTCCAACGTCAGCTTCAGCATCATGAAATTCTTTTTCAAGGAAGAAGGCGGCTTCCGGAGTTATTCGGGCGAGATCTACTATGACCCCGCGCACCCTGCGCGTTCTCGCGTGCAAATGACCGTGCAGGCCGCAAGCATCGATACCCGCAATCAAGGCCGCGATCGCGTACTGCGTTCGGACGACTTCTTCGATGTCGAACACTATCCCACCTTCACATTCGTCAGCACCTTAGTTACGCTAAAGTCCGGCAATCTGCTCGATGTTGGTGGCGACCTGACGCTCCACGGTGTAACGAAACACGTCACGATCCCGGTGCGGTTTCTTGGAGAAAAGCAGATGCAGGGCTGGGGTGATTTCGTAGGATTTGACACCGAGTTCAGCATTGATCGCACCGCGTTTGGCGTTAATGGCTCACGCTGGGGTGGTGGAGCCGCCATTCTCGGCAAGGATGTCAATGTCCACCTTGCCATCGGCGCTATCCGACCCGGAAGCAAGTGAGCCGATCGACGTAACTCCGGATTTACGCAGGTTATTCGTATGCGGGATCGAAACCACAGGTTCAATCCCTAGTTCCGCGAGAGAGGGATTATTACGACTCTGTCTCGGTTGCGGGCGGTTGACAAGGGCTACCGGCAAGAAAGAAGACGATTCTCAGCTTTCTTTGTCCTTGATCTCCTAGCCACCCTGCAGCCGGTTCTTCGATCACTTTCTCAAAGGCATCAACAACGGCCGGCAGCATAAGATCAAGGACTTCTGCCGACAGATCCGGCAAGGATTGGAGCGGCCGTTTTCGAACAGAAAAGAAAATTGTCAGAAGCTCACCCCAGTTTTGACAGAACCGACGCGAACGGCTTGCGCGGACGCCATTCTCCAGCGGTATTGCTACAGTTCAGAGAAAATCACGTGAATTGTTAGTGAGTCCGTTGTGACGCCTCACGCTGCATGCTACAGTCCCAAATGGCGCCTGGACGTTAATGGCCTGCAAAAGCATAAATTACCGCAGTAACCGACCGTTGTGCGCGAGTTCCGCGCACGAGTAAAAATTTACTGCCGAGTAATGAAACGCATTGCAATGTCAGCTCCACAAGCCGTCGGACAGCGCCGACAATTTGTAACTGATGAAAAGTGATATGGTCCAGGCTTGCTTGGGCCACCGTCGGGAGCAGAAGAGAATTCAGAATGAAAGGAAGTGCAGCATGAAAATGTTCAGGTTCAAGGGGTTGCTCAATACGAGTCTTCTCGCTTTGACAATTCTGGCCGTGCCGCGTAGCGCGAACTCGCAGCTTAATACGGTCATTGACGGCAATGACGGCAAACTGCCGACGCCGCCCGGTCTGTATGTAACCCCAACGGCGCCACTTACTAGCGCCATTCAGCAGCCGCTCAACCCCGGACTCGCTAATTATCCGAATTTCGTCGCCGGTCAGGCAGTGAAAGCCTTGCTCAGCCCGGACGGCACGACTCTGGCGATCTTGACAGCCGGGATGAACTCGCTTTATAACGCCTCGGGTGTGGTCGACACGGCAGCTTCAACCCAGTTCATTTTCCTGTACAATGTGGCGGGCGCTAATAAGACTAGTCCTGTTCTGAAGCAGGTCATTCAGCAGCTCAACGCACATGTTGGTCTGGTCTGGGCGCCGAACAGTCAAACTCTGTACGCGGCAGGCGGCTGCGACGACGCCGTGTATGGCTACACCAACAACGGCACCAGTTTCGTTCAAAGCGCTAAGGTCAGCCTGGGCCACGCTCCCGGCGGCTGCCTCTCCAACGCCGCCAACTCGACAGGCATCGGCTTAGGCGTCGAGCCCAACGTGTCCGGCCTCGCCATTAGCGCTGACGGCGGAACGCTGGTTGCCGCCAACAACTACAACGATTCGATCAGCGTCATTGACACTGCGGCCAAAACAGTGCGCTACGAATACGACCTGCGCCCCTATGCAACTTCGGGCGCTTCGAACGGCACCAAAGGCGGCACGTTCCCATACTCCGTGGTGTTGAACGGCGCTACAGCCTATGTCGGCGCTGACCGCGATCGTGAAGTCGTCGTGATCAACGTCGCCGGTGCGACCGCCGGCTCCTTTGTCGCCCGCATTCAACTGGATGGTAATCCGAACGGCATGACGCTTAGCGCGGACGGCTCAACTCTCTATGTCGTGCAGGATAACCAGGACCAAGTGGCGGTGATTAGCACCGCGACGAACACGATCACGAATAAGATAGACACACGCGGTCCTGCTTATCTGGGTCTGCCCGCGAACACAACCGGCGCGGCGCCGACCGCTGTGACTGTTAATCGCGTCAACAATACGCTGTATGCGGTTAATGCCGGTTCGAACTCCATCGCAGTGATCCCGCTGAGCGGTCCAAACGCCTTCACCACGGTCGGCCTGATCCCGACCGCCTACGACCCGACCGACATTGCCTTCAGCGTTGACGGCGCCTGGATGTATATCGTTAACGGCAAAAGCGACACGGGACCGAACCCCGGCTATGGATACGGCAACCTGGCCGCGATTAAATACTTCACCTATCCCGGCGGCAACGCGGCTCAGTCGGCCAAGCTGAACGCCAACAACCAGTACCAATTCCAGTTGGAACACGCAACGTTGGTCAGCGCTCAGGTGCCGACGGTCAACGATCTTTCGGGTTTGACCTCCCAGGTAGCCGCAAATAACGCTTACTCGGTCACACCCTCCGCCTCGGACGCGCAGGCGATGAGCTTCCTGCATTCGAAGATCCAGCACATCATCTACATCGTGAAAGAAAACCGCACTTTCGACCAGATTCTCGGCGATCTGGGCAACGGTTCGAACGGTGATCCGTCGCTGACTCTTTTCGGCAAGCGCGTCACGCCGAGCTTTCATCGCATGGCGCAAAACTTCGTGACCTTAGACAACTTCATGGACCCAGGCGACGGCTCCATGGACGGCTGGTCCTGGTCCATGCGCGGCCGTGTCACCAATACGGAAACGCTGTCGCAGCAAATCAATTACGCGCGCGTCAACCGTGGCTTGTCGTATGAGGGCGAAGGGCAGAATCGGAATGTTCCAAGCAACCTGACCACCACCGCCGCGCGTGACTTCTTCTTTGACCCAACCGGCGCAACCACACCATATTCCAATAACACCGCCACTCAGAAGGGCGGCACGGCCAACGTCCTGGCGGGCGATGGCGACCATGCCGCGACCGACGGTCCGACCGGCTACCAGCAGGGCTATATCTTCAACGCCGTGCTGAACGCGGGTGGAACGGTTCGTAACTATGGCTGGATGGCCAACACCCCCGGCAGCATCGGAACCATCGCC
>CAXTWT010000298.1:0-5968 GCA_964247955.1 uncultured Bryobacteraceae bacterium | reverse complement strand
AGCGGGAAAATGGCTTCGAATTTCCAAAACCATCAGCGGAACCCGTCAAGGAGGAAGGGAAAAGGAACGGCGCTCCTGAAACAGCGATGGAGCTTTCCTCCTCAACTCCCAAAGTAATTGCCCATACCAGCTCATAGCTTTTCAAAAACTCTGACGTTACGCTAAGAACTTGGATCTTTCCACGTCGCTCCAATATGTGAAAGGGATCGGCCCAGTACGTGCGAAGGTACTGGCCGCCAAAGGTCTGCTTACCGTATCGGACCTGCTCTACTACCCGCCCTTTCGGTATGAAGACCGCCGCAATATGAAGCCCATTGCGCAGCTTGCTCCCGGTGAAAAGGCAGCGGTGCTGGCGTGCGTTCGGGGAACAAAACTATCGCGGGTAGGCCACCGGATGCAAGGATTGTTCGAAGCAAGCTTATCCGACGGTACCGGAGCATTCCTGCAAGCCCGCTGGTTTAACGGCGAGCGCTACGCCAAGTCGTTGCAGCCTGATACTCGCGTTGCTTTGTTCGGCAAAGTCGAGTTCGACCGTTTCGGCGGCGACCGCCTCATGATTCAGCCGGAAATGGAAATACTGTCGGCGGAAGAAGAGGATGATGAGTGCCTTCACATGGGGCGTATTGTTTCCGTTTATGAAGCGGCCGGCAAAATCTCTACACGTATCTTTCGCAATCTCATCCATCGCATTTTAGGGGAAGTGTCGATGCCGGAAGATGCTCTGCCCCCCAGCGTCCGTGAGCGGGTCGGGCTGCCGGATCTCGCTACTGCCATTCAGCACCTGCACAATCCGCCGCCGGACACCGAAATTCAATTATTGAATGAATTTCGCACACCCGCGCAATACCGCCTAATTTTCGATGAGTTCTTCTGGCTGGAGTGCGGGCTGGCCTTCAAGAAGACGAAAGCGAAAGCGGCTGTCGGAATCGCTTTTCAAGTCACGGACGCGGTGCGCGAAAAGATCAAAGCAATGTTGCCGTTTAAACCCACGGGCGCGCAACGCCGGGTCATGCAGGAGATTGCCAACGACATGAAGCAGCCGCATCCGATGAACCGCCTTTTACAAGGTGATGTGGGAAGCGGTAAAACCATTGTGGCGGCGCAGGCGGCGGTTATTGCCATTGAAAACGGGTATCAGGCGGCAGTGCTGGCTCCCACGGAAATACTCGCCACGCAGCACTACGGGTACTTCAAGCGTCTGCTCGAAAAGCTGGGGTACGCGGTCGCGCTGCTGACCGGATCGCTGACAGGCCGCGAGAAGCAGCAGATCAAGCAACTAGCTGCCAGCGGATTGGCTAACGTGCTGGTCGGCACGCATGCGCTGATCCAGGAAGATGTGGAGTTCGCTAACTTAGGACTGGCGATTGTCGATGAGCAGCACCGGTTCGGGGTGCGTCAGCGTTGGGAATTGTTCAAGAAGAACAGAAGCGAACAGGCCGATGTTCTCGTCATGACGGCGACGCCCATTCCCCGCACACTTGCTTTGACAATCTACGGCGACCTGGATGTATCGATCATCGATGAGCTGCCGCCCGGTCGCAAGCCGATCATCACGCAGCATGTGCAGGAATCGGCGATTGAAAGCGTGTACAGCTTTGTGGCTCAGGAGATTCAAACGGGCAGGCAGGCATATGTTGTGTACCCAGTCGTGGAGGAGTCGGAAACAGCGGCAGTGAAAGCGGCGGAAGGCATGTACCAGCATCTTTCAACCGTGGTGTTTCCAAAGGTGCGCGTCGGGCTGCTGCACGGGCGCTTGCCGGCCGACGAAAAGGAAGCCGCCATGCGGAGTTTCCAATCGGGAGACATTAAGATTCTGGTCTCCACCACCGTAATCGAAGTGGGCGTGGACGTGCCGAACGCTTCCGTCATGGTCATCGAGCAGGCCGAACGCTTCGGGCTGGCGCAAATCCATCAGTTGCGCGGACGCGTCGGGCGCGGACAGCACCAAAGCTACTGCATCCTGGTCACCGGCAAGCTGAACGAAATCGCTAGGGAACGCATCCGCACCCTGATCGATTCGAGCGATGGATTCTACATCGCTGAAATGGATATGAAGCTGCGAGGACCGGGAGAGTTCTTCGGAACCAAGCAGTCCGGCATTCCCGGCCTGCGCTTAGCTGATCTGTTCCGCGATTCCGACATCCTTGAAGAAGCGCGGCTCGAAGCGCAAGCCTTGTTGCAGCGCCCGGAAAGCGCGGCGGAAGTTCGCGCCGTGGCTCATTACATTCAGGAAAACTGGCAGCGCCGTTACGGATTGGTGCAGGTTGGTTGAACAATGCGGGTGATCGCGGGCAGTTTTCGCAGCCGCCAGTTGAAAAGCGTGCCGGGTTTGGCGGTTCGCCCCACGCCAGACCGTTTGCGGGAGGCGCTATTCAATGTGCTGGCGCCCCGGATTGAAGGTGCGGTTTTTATCGATGCGTATGCGGGCAGCGGAGCCGTCGGCATTGAAGCCCTAAGCCGTGGCGCAGGCCGTGTGATTCTCATTGAACGCAGCCCGCAGGCGCTCGCGGTGGTTCGGGAAAATCTGCAAACCCTCGGGATTGCGTCTTCTGTAACGGTGGTTCGCGGCAAAGCTTCCACCCTGCTACTAAACTATCGGGCAGACATTGTTTTCCTTGATCCGCCTTACGACGGGGAAAAGGAGTACCATGATTCTTTGCTGGCGATCTCGCAAACAGACTGCGGCCTTGCCATCGCGCAGCACGCTTCCCGCTTGACACTGGAGCCGCAGTATGGCCCCCTGCACAAAACGCGCGTACTCCGGCAAGGCGACAATTCGCTCAGCTTCTACGAGCGGGCGAACCCTTCAGCGGGCGAGTAGCAGATGAACGTCCATGACGTTCGTTCCGGTAGGACCGGTTCTGATTAAGTCGCCGAGAGCGTCAAAAAACGGGTACGCGTCATTGTCTTGCAGGTGTAACCATGGATCAAGCCCGGCAGCTTGGGCGCGGCGAACCGTATTGCCGAAAGCAAAGGCTCCGGCAGCGTCAGTAGGCCCGTCCGTGCCGTCCGTGCCCGCGCTCAAAACAAGAATATCCTTCATTCCATCCACGGCAATGGCGGCCGCCAGAGCAAACTCCTGATTCCGCCCTCCTTTACCCTGCCCTGTCACGGTCACGGTTGTTTCTCCACCGGAGAGCAGGCACACAGGAGACCCAACAGCCTTTGCTTCCCGCAGAATCTCAGCATGCACGCGCGCTACTTCGCGCGTTTCGCCCCGCATCGTGCTGGACAAAATCAGCGAATGGTAGCCGAGCTTTTTAGCGCGGGAAGCCGCCGCCTGGAGCGCCATGCGGTTGCTTCCGATAATCAGATTGTGAACGTTTTGAAGGATCGGGTTCCCCGGCTTAGGCGTTTCCGGCAAATCACCCGCCGCTCCTTGCTCCAGTCGCGCCAGCACTCGGAGCGGCACTCGCCCGGCAAGCTGATATCGCTTAATAATTTGCAGGGCGTCGGCAAAGGTGGACGGGTCCGGCGCGGTTGGTCCCGAACCGATGACATCGAGCGAGTCACCGATTACATCCGAAAGCAATAAGCTGACAACTGTTGCCGGATAAGCCAACGCCGCCAGTTGGCCGCCCTTTAAAGTCGAGATGTGTTTTCGCACGACGTTCAGTTCGTCAATGGTTGCACCGGAGCGCAACAGCAGATCGGTCGTTTGTCCTTTCTCGCGCAAGCTGATTGGCTCCGCCGGCGCGGGCAGCAGCGCGGATGCTCCGCCGGAGATTGCTAGAACCAGCAGATCACGGGCGTTTAACTGGCGCAGCAGTTGTGCTGCCTGAGCCGCAGCCGCCAGCCCGCCTTCGTCCGGCACCGGGTGCCCTGCCTCCAGAATTTGCAATCTCCTCAGCTTTGCCGTGGCGTGCCCGTGCTTGGTAACGACAATGCCGCCTGTGAGATGCGCTCCTAAAACTTTCTCGACTGCGTCGGCCATTGCTACGCTTGCCTTGCCGACCGCCAGGAGAAATACCCGGTCGTAGTCTTTGAGCAGCAACCGTAGCTTTCCGGCTCGAAGCCCATTACGCGCGACGGAAAGATGAGAACGGAGGGCGCGTCCGGCATCGGCAGCGCCCAGCGCCTCCGCAAAGATGTCCTGAGCGTCCCGTTTGAGCTTGCGTTCAGTAGCGGTCACGCTGGGTTAGAAGATAGGAAGCTGCAAAATCTTTTGCACGATTTCACCGGCGTTGTCGCAATCCGCTTCAATGCGAAAGTTAGCGTGCGAGTATAACGGGCGGCGCTCCTCAAACAACTGCGCCAGACGCTGCCGATTCGCAGCGAGAGGCCGCGTGGCGTCGTCGCCGAGCCGCTGGTGTATCCGTTCCAGGGAACAGTCAAGCCAAATGGTGATCCCGTTGTTTTCCAAAAGCTGCCGATTCCTTTGCTGCATATATGCGCCGCCTCCCAGCGCGATCACCCAGGGAGCGCCGAACTGCACTTGCGATACGCGCTTGCGAATGGCGGTTGCCTCCAACTCGCGAAACGTGTCTTCGCCGCGCTCGCTGAATATCTGTGTAATCGGCACGCCCTCCCGCTGCTCGATTTCGGCATCAATATCCGCAAACCGCCATCCTAATTCCTCAGCCAGCATGCGCCCGACCGTGGTCTTCCCGCTGGCCATAAAGCCGACTAGGTAAAGTCCGGGAGTGCGCTTCAGCTTGAGATTCATGGGGCGTGTGCAATCGGAGCGTTTTACCGATTTACTGTATCATTTCCCTTCACCCAGCAACTTCCCTCATCACATCGCATTCATAATGATTTTATGGCTGCACCGCTCCTGCCCTTGTTTCCGATTTCGCTTGTTCTGCTTCCCGGCATGCCGTTGGCTTTGCATATTTTTGAGGAACGCTACAAGGAGATGATGGCCGATGTTCTGCCGCGAGAAGGCGAGTTTGGAATCGTTCTCGCCAAAGAAAACGGGATTGTTAATATCGGCTGTACCGCCACGGTGCAGAAAGTTCTGGAACGCTTCGAGGACGGCAGGCTGAACCTGATTGCGGTCGGGTTGCGGCGTTTTGAGGTGGAGTCGCTCGATGAGGAGAAATCTTATTTACGCGCCCAGGTGAGCTTCTTTGATGACGAGAATGAACAGAAGCCTTCCCACGAGCTGCTCCAAAAAGCCCGAGCGGTCTATGGAAAGCTGCTGACGCTTGAAACGCCCAACATGGTTGTCGAGCCGAATTTCGATAGTCCCCGAGTCAGCTTTCAATTGGGGCAATATATTTCCGACGTTGACAGAAGGCAGTCTTTATTGACGCTTCGTTCGGAAGTGGAACGGCTCGAATACTTGGCAAAGATTGCGCCTGGCTACATTGTGCAGCAGCAGCAAACAGCGCTTGCGCAAAGGCTGGCTCCCCTCAATGGGCATGCCAAGCATGCGATTACCGGCATTTAATTTCTTAAAATACGTTTTGCAGCAGCAACACTTGATTTTCGATGCCGACGATACGCTTTGGGAGAATAACATCTACTTTGAAGCGGCGTTCGAGCAGTTTTGCGACTATCTTCAGCACTCTTCCCTATCGCCCGAAGAGATACGCGGGGTGCTGGACGAAATTGAGATCGCGAACGCCAAGATACACGGTTACGGTTCGCGGAACTTTGCCCGCAACCTGGCGGAATGCTATCGAAAGTTATCGGAGCGCCGCATTGCGCCGGATGATCTCGAAGCAGTCAAAGAGTTCGCTCACGCCATTCTCGAAAAGCCGATTGAATTGATACCGGGCGTGGCGGAAACTGTTAGGCAGTTGTCATCCCGGCATGAGTTAACCATTTTCACGAAAGGCGATCCGGAGGAGCAGCGAATCAAAATTGACCGTTCCGGCCTGGCCCCGTACTTCCAGCATGCGGCCATTGTCAAAGAAAAGAATGAGGGCGCTTACCGGCTGCTGGCGGAAGAGCGGGGATTCCATCCGGAGCGCACCTGGATGATCGGCAACTCGCCGAAATCAGACATTAATCCCGCCCTGGC
>CAXTWT010000297.1:0-5972 GCA_964247955.1 uncultured Bryobacteraceae bacterium | reverse complement strand
CTCGTTGTACCATGAGGTATCGCTGCGGGTATTGAACAGATTGACACGGATTTTGCGATTGTCGGCGCTGGAGTCGCGGGCCTCCGCGCGGCTATTGAGCTGGCGGATGCAGGCCGGGTTCTCGTCATAGCAAAGGACAGCCTGCAGGAATCATCCTCCGAGTATGCCCAGGGCGGCATTGCCGTGGTGCTCAGCGATGATGACGAGCTGGAACTGCACGAGCAGGACACGATCACTGCCGGTGACGGTCTCTGCGATGTCCAAGCCGTCAAAACGCTCGTTGAGGAAGGCCCCGGCGCCATTGAGCAACTGATCCGTTGGGGAACAGCTTTTGACCGGCAAGGCGCAGAGCTTTTGTTTACGCGCGAGGGCGCGCACAGCCGCAACCGCATTCTTCACGCGTACGGCGACTCCACGGGCCGGGAGATTGTGCGCACGCTTCGGCAGCACGCCCAAACTCTGCCGAACATCCAGTTTCTGAGCTTCGCCGCTGTAACCGATCTCCTCGTGGAAGATGGCGAAGTGACCGGCATTTCGGCGCTGGATGAGAAAACTCAGGCAACCGTGCTGGTCCGCGCCCGAGCTACTCTGTTAGCTACCGGCGGACTCGGGCGCGTCTTTGAAAACACCACCAATCCCGACGTAGCTACCGGCGACGGCGTTGCTTGCGCTTTCCGGGCAGGCGCCGTGATTGAAGATATCGAGTTCGTGCAGTTTCATCCCACTGCTCTGTATGTTCCGAACGCGCCCCGATTTCTTTTGAGCGAAGCTTTGCGCGGAGAAGGCGCTTATCTCAGGAATGCCGGCGGAGAGCGCTTCATGTCGCGCTATCACGCGCTGAAAGAGCTTGCCCCGCGCGATGTGGTTTCCCGGTCTATCGTGATGGAGATGCGGGCGACCGGCGATGACAGCGCTTTTCTGGATCTGACTCACTTACCGCGCGGTTTTGTGCGCGACCGCTTTCCCCGCATCTATGAGACTTGCCTGCATTATGAGGTCGATCTCGAACGGATTCCCGCTCCGGTCCGGCCCGCCGCGCACTATGCCATGGGCGGAGTGAAAACAGATCTGTTCGGCAGGACCAGCGTCAATCGGCTGTTTGCCGCCGGGGAAGCCGCCTGTACCGGAGTGCATGGAGCCAATCGTCTGGCCAGTAATTCACTGCTCGAAGCAGTCGTCTTTGGAGCGCGCGCGGGCCGGGCCATGCAGGAACTTTCCGAAGCGCCGCCTCAAACGCCGCCTCCCTGCCCAACACCGGTTTTTCCAGTCATCTCCGAACGCGACCTCCGAATCCTTGCCTGGAACTCCTGCGGCATCCTTCGTAGCGGACCCGAACTGCAAGCTGCCTGTAAAAAGCTGGAGTGCGGAACACTGGAGCCGTCCTCATCGCCCACACGCGCCGATTTTGAACTTCGCAATATCCATCAGGTAGCTTTCCTGATTGCGCAGGCTGCTTTCGCCCGTGAAGAAAGCCGGGGCGGACATTATCGCGTGGACTTTCCCCATCGTTCACCTGCTTTTGAAAAGCACTCCCTCCTGCAGAAGCGCACAGGCAATTTCGATGTTCAGCTTACCTTTGCGTAACTCACCGAAGCCTCTGCCCCTTTTGGGATTTGCGCTCCTGTTTGCGGCAGCGCCCTTGCAAGGATCGAGTCCCTGGGCCGTGCTGTGGACCACGCCTTGTATTCTTCTTGCTTCTCTTCTCATCACCTGGGGAGCGGAATCCGCGCAGTTTTTCGTGGCGCAAGGCTTTGCCCTGGCGATACTCGCCTGGATGCAGACTCTTCCCGAGTTTGCCGTGGAAGCGGTTCTTGCCTGGAAGCAACAAACCGGCTTGCTGCTGGCCAACCTGACCGGCGCATTGCGGCTGCTGACAGGGCTTGCCTGGCCCATGATTTATCTCACGGCCAGCACCGTTCACCGGAAACGAACCGGCAAGGCACTTCGGTTGATACAACTTAATCCGCACCACAGCGTGGAAGTGATTGGGCTGATCTTGCCTTTGTTCTATATGCTCTTTGTCTGGTGGAAAGAAAAGCTGGAAATTTATGATGCCGTGGTTCTGATTGCCGTCTATTCCGCTTACCTTTTTCTGCTCACAAAGCTTCCGCCTGAGAAGGATGAGGGCATCGAGGATCTTGAATCGGTTCCGCGCCACATCGTGCTGGCCCCTCCGTTTTGGCGCACGGTAGGTATTTGGTTATGTTTTCTTCTTGGCGGCATTATCATCTACTTCACGGCTGAGCCGTTCCTGGGAAGCCTGGTGTCGCTTGCCGCCGCCGTTGGAATTCCAAGCTTTGTGGTTATTCAATGGCTGGCGCCCGTCATCTCGGAGTTTCCGGAACTTTTATCCACCTTTTACTTCGCGCGCCAGGAAGTAAAGGCTCCTGTGGCGCTCATGAACATCGCGTCCAGCAACATTAATCAATGGACACTGCTGGTAGCGATGCTGCCGATTGTTCTCTCACTGAGCAGAGGCGGAATTTCCGCGCTTTCTTTCGACGCCGAGCAAGGCAGGGAACTGTTGCTTACCCTCGGTCAAAGCTTCGTGGCGCTGATGTTTCTGGTCAACATGCGGTTTGCCTGGTACGAAGCGCTAGTGATGTTCATTCTGTTCGCCGCTCAGTTTGTTCTGCCGGAGATCTTCGGCGCTCAGGCGAAAACCTGGATTACAAACGCCTTTCTGCTTTGGACTGCGATTGAGCTAATAGGAATTTTCGCTAAGCGGCGCATGCCGGAAGCGTTCAGGGACTTCTCCGCCACTTGGAAGGAGCATGTCCAAAGTTAAGCGTTGCCGAAATTAATTAGCGCGACGCCGAAGATAATCATCAGCAACCCGCTTCCCTTGGCAAGCGTGAAAGGCTCTTTGAAGAAAATTCGCGCCCACACAATCGCCCAGATATAACCAAGCGAAACCATCGGATACAGCACGGTAAGCTGCGCGCCGGGTTGAGCGACGCTCATCATATAGAAGACGCTTGACAACAGGTACAGGACAATCCCGACAGCGAGCCAGTAGTTGCTGAGCAGCCGGGCCAGACCGCCCTTCATATGCTCAGCACCCAGCTTGAGAAACACGGCGCCGAACGAGCCGATAAAAGAACTGAGCAGAATCAGAATCACTGCATTCGCGGGTGTTTTCATTTCTTCATTCCTAGAATGGAGACTCCGCCCACGATGAATGCAATTCCGATGCTCCGGAAGAAATTGATATGTTCCCCGGCAAGCAGAAAGACCGATAGAATCGTAACCCAAACGTACGTTAAAGCGATGATCGGATATAGCCTGGACAACTCGCGGCCCCGCAGCGCCAGCGCCATTAAAAAGGTGTTAACTCCATAAAAGCAGTACCCGAGAAATAGCCGGAAGTTAGCTATAACGCCTAAGGCGAAGCTGAAAAACAAGCCCGGATGCTTTGCCACATCAGCCAACGTGACGTGCGCGCCGAGTTGCGCGGTTCCCTGCTTAATCAGGATCTGCGCGAGCGCTCCAATCAACGTGCAGGAAAAAACGAGGAGGAATGCTTTTCTCCCCTCCGATTTGTTGTTTGCAGCAGGGGATTCAACAGCTTCAAGAACAGCGGGGGACGTCAAACAATAACTTCCTGGTTCATAATCTCGCCTCCTATTTTAAAGCATTTGGCGGAACTCTTGGGTTTCCATCCATTGAAATAACGAATAACATGAATAACAGTACCCGGTATGCTATAGCTTCATGGGCCGAGTCACACTGGTAATACTCTCAATCATTGCGGCTTTTTCGCTAGGAACGGTTGTCAGCACTCGTGGAGAACCGGTTAATAGTTTGTGGGTGATCGCTGCCGCCGGATGTATCTTTCTTCTCAGTTTCCGGATTTACGGGCGCTTTTTAGCCTTTAAAGTGGCGTTATTAGATGACAAGCGCGCTACTCCAGCCGAAAGATTCCAGGACGGCCAGGACTTTGAGCCGACCAATAAATGGATTCTGATGGGTCATCACTTTGCCGCGATTGCCGGACCTGGGCCGCTGGTAGGGCCGACTCTGGCGGCGCAATTCGGCTACTTGCCGGGCATTCTCTGGATTCTTGTTGGAGCGGTGCTGGCCGGGGCGGTTCAGGATTTCATTATCCTGTTTTGCTCGGTGCGGCGTGATGGAAAAACGTTAGGGCAAATCGCGCGAGATGAAATCGGCAGCGTGGCGGGCTTCGTTTCATTGATTACGGTCCTGTTAATCATGATCGTTCTGCTGGCGGTAGTGGCGCTGGTGGTGGTGAATGCGTTGAAGGGCAGCCCCTGGGGCACATTTACGATTGTCATGACGATGCCGGTTGCCATCTTCATGGGAGTTTACCTGCGGTTTCTCCGACCGGGCAAAGTCTTGGAGTGTTCGGTTATTGGATTCGCCTTAGTGGTGGCGAGCATTCTGGGCGGCAGCACCGTGGCGTCGTCGCCGGTTTGGGCGCGCTGGTTCACGTTAAGCGGCCTCGCGCTGACGGCTGCCATTGTGATTTACGGGTTTCTCGCCAGCGCTTTGCCGGTCTGGCTGCTGTTAGCTCCGCGCGATTACCTGAGCACGTTTATTAAGCTCGGCGTGATCTTTCTGCTGGCGATTGGAATCTTGTTTACGCATCCGCAACTGGCTTTGCCGCCGCTGACCAGATTTGTGGACGGCACGGGACCGATCTTCGCAGGCAAGGTGTTTCCGTTTTGCTTTATCACGATTGCCTGCGGAGCGATCTCCGGCTTTCACTCGCTCATCTCTTCGGGCACTACGCCGAAGTTGATCGCCAAAGAATCGCATGCGTGGCCGATTGGTTATGGCTCGATGCTGCTGGAGGGATTTGTTGCGGTCATGGCGCTGGTCGCGGCGGCTTCGCTGCAACCGGGAGTGTTCTTTGCCGTGAACTCGCCTGCGGGCGTGGTCGGCGCTACGCCGCAGGCGGCGGTTGCGACCATAAGTTCGTGGGGCTTTCCGGTAACAGCCAATGCCATGGCGGAACTGGCGCGGAGCGTAGGCGAGACCAGTTTATTCGGAAGAACGGGCGGCGCGCCATCGTTGGCTTTGGGCATGGCCCATATTTTCGGCAACGTGTTGGAGTCGGGCGGTGGGCGCTTGCTCGGATTTTGGTATCACTTTGCCGTGATGTTTGAAGCGCTGTTTATTCTCACGATCATCGACGCAGGAACGCGCGTGGGACGGTTCATGTTGCAGGACTTGCTGCGGCATGTTCCCGGCGTGTCGGGCAGCGTGCAAACCAAGGGCGGCGTGATGGTAACCAGCGCCGTGGTGGTGGGGTTATGGGGATACTTCCTGTATCAAGGCGTCATTGATCCGCTGGGCGGGATCAACTCGCTCTGGCCGCTGTTCGGCATCTCCAATCAATTATTAAGCACCATTGCCCTTTGCGTGGCAACGACGGTGCTGATTAAGATGCACGGCAGGAAGTTTGTGTGGGTAACCGTGACGCCTTTGGTCTGGCTGGTCACGGTTACGTTTACCGCCGGGATCGAAAAGATTTTTTCTTCCGATGTGCGGATTGGATTTCTTTCCCATGCCGCTGCCTTAAAAAGCGCTGTTGCAGCCGGTAAGATTGGAACCGCCAAAGTTGCGGAAACACATGCCGTGATTTTCAACGAACGCCTGGATGCCCTGGTGTGCGGCGTGTTTCTGATCCTGGTCACGATCATTATCTTTGAGTCGCTGCGCACCTGGTACGGGCTGCTGCGCGGCACGCGCCCAGCCACGACATCCGAAGCAAAATTTATCCCTTCGCGATTGGAGCCGGAAAGCATATGAACATTCTGCGTCGAGGCTGGAAGCTGCTGCACGCGCTGTTCCGCGAAATTTCGGACGAGGGTGCTTATAAGCGACATCTACAGAGAAGCGGGCGAACTCACTCGGGCCAGGAATGGCGCACGTTCATTGACCGTCGGCATGGAAGGAAGTTCAAAAATGCCAAGTGCTGTTGATGATAATAAAGCTACAGGTTTACT
>CAXTWT010000296.1:0-6019 GCA_964247955.1 uncultured Bryobacteraceae bacterium | reverse complement strand
GCTTTGTCGTCGGCTGGATGGCGGCTCAGCGCGAAAGCGCAGAACCGGCCAAGAAACTTATGGGGGAGAGCATCGCGCGACAAGGCGTCGGGGAAGGCCAACTCCTCATCCACGCCGACAATGGAGCGGCGATGACCAGCAAGGCCCTGGCTTTCAAGTTGGCCGATCGCGGCGTTACTAAATCCCATAGTCGGCCCTATGCCTGCGACGACAATCCGTTCTCGGAAAGCCAGTTCAAGACCCTAAAGTACCGGCCCGACTTCCCGGACCGCTGCGGCTCGCTGGAAGAGGCGCGGGCGTTTTGCCGGGGTTTCTTTCCTGGGTACAACCACGAACCCCACCACAGCGGAATCGCCATGCTCACGCCGCATATGGTTCACTACGGATGCGCTGCCGACGTCCTCGAAAACCGGCAGCGTGTCTTAAGCGCAGCTTTTCAGCAGCAGCCCGAGCGTTTCGTCCGCCGACCGCCGCCGCCTGCGCAGCTTCCCGATGCCGTCTGGATCAACCCTCCCAAAGCCCGTCCACCGGAGCCGGGAGAAACTCACTAATTTATGCGGCCAGGTGTCTCAAAGTCATTGACAAGTTCCGTTCGAAGCTTCCAGTTTAGACCCTCGGCTGCGAATTCGTGGAAGTGTAAATGGCAACGAGTCGACACTACGGGTTTTGTGACGGTCTGACTTGGAATAACGAGTTTTTCAAATCCGCCGTGTCGGCTTCAGCGTTCGGGAAATCACGATGAATTTTTCCCACCATCTCTAGATCTGACTCTGCCTTGGCGGTTTGGCCCAATGCCTTGTGCGTCTGTGCGAGAAGGTAGTAAGCCTGCGCAAAGTGGGGGCGAAGCTCGGTCGCGCGCTGCAATTCCTCGGCAGCTTTCTCGAATTGCTTCCTGCCCAGAGCGATACGACCGGCGATGGCATGAATCCAAGGGTCTTCCGAAGCGAGCGCCTCTGCCTTTTCGATGGCCTTTTGTGCTGCCGGTAACTGATCGGGCGCGCTATACATCGTCGACTCGGCTAGGTAGAAGTAAGCTTCCGGCCCTTCTGCTCCCAAAGAAACAGCGGTCTCCACCATCTGCCGCGCTTCCTCATAACGCTTGTACGTTTCCAGAATGATGCCATGAACCAACCAGCTATCAGGCCATTCCGGCCATCGATTTTCAATTTTTTTCAGCTTGACTTCAGCTTCTTCGGTCTTTTTTTCAAATTCGAGAAGAGTCGCTTGCAGAAGCAAAATCTCAGGCACGTCGGGAAGCAACTGGGCTCCCTCATCGAGCAGGGCCGATGCTTCCCTGGTTCGGTTATGCTTGAGCAAAAAGAACGCAGCTTCCCGATACAGCGCAGGGCGCTTCGGCGCAGAACGCAACGCTTGGTTGAGAGCATTAACTGCTTGCTCGAACTGCCCTGCCGCATCCAGCATCTGCGCGCGCGCCAGGTAATAATCGCCGTTTCGTTCCGGTTCCGGCACTTGGTTCAATAGAGCTAATCCGGCCTCCGCGCTCACGGCATGGGAAGTGGTTATCGCCTGATCGAGCAACAGATCGGAAGAAGGAGCGCCGGAAACGACCGCTTTGTCCAGGAACTGCTTCGCGAGTGCGAACTGATCGGCTGCAGCGAGGATACGGCCGACTTTAGCCAGCGCTCCCGCCGGAGGGTTAAGCACGAGAATCTGATGCGCGCAGTGGGCAGCTTGTTCGATCTGAGAATCGGCAATCAGCAGTTGAAGGTATTCGATCTGAACTGCAACGTTTGTTTTCTCCTCTTGAGCGGCTTTCGTGATTCGCTCCCGGAAGTGAGCGCTCTGCTCCTGAGGTGAAAGCGAAAGGAAGTCCACAAGTCCTCCGCGACGGCGGGACGGATCGGGGCCGAGTTCGCGAAAGCGGGCCATCATGAGCTTAGCTTGATTTGCTTGCCCGGCGCTCGCCAAGGCTCGCGCATAATGAAATACGGTTCGGGCGTCGCGCGGCGTCAGATTGACGGCTTGCCGAAGAGCTCCGACCGCATCAGCGGAGCGGCCAAGTGTCAGATAAGCCTGCCCCAAGCGATCCAAAACGATGGGATTGCCGGGAAGCGCTCGATTGGCATGTTCGAGATCGACTAAAGCAGCCTGGGCGTCGCCCGCCTGGTATTTTAGGAAGCCGCGATAGTAGATGGCTGGCACAAAGTCCGGTTGGATCTCCAGAGCGCGATTGATTTGCGCCAAAGCTTCTTTGGGATCGCTGATCGTCTCCGCCATTCCAAGATCGTAGTGGCCAATCGCATCAGCAGGATGTTTCTTAACATAGGCGACGAGATCAGGAATGCCCAAGTCGTATTCACCGAGTACAGCAGCCACGTAGCCTCGATCACGCCGGGCGCTCTCGTCTTTCGGGACCAGCAGCAGATAACGATTCCACGCCTGCAACGAATCTACGAAGAAGCCGATATCAGTCGTTGTGCGCGCCAGTAGAAGCTGGATTTCCGGGCGCTCGGGAGCGAGACGCGCTGCTTTGGCGAGAAGTTCAATGGCGCTTTCCTTCTGGTTTAACGTAATTTGAACGACGGCGAGCCCATAGAGTACATCAACGTCCTCCGGACGTTGGGCCAATGCAGCCGTTAGGGCATCTCGGGCGCGACTGTAGTCTTTCGCTCGCGAAGCAGCCAGCCCCAGGTTATAAAGCACATCAAAGTTGGCAGGAACAGCTTCCAGCACACGTGCAAAAAACGCTTCCGCCTGGGGGTACTGCTCCACCGCAGCGAGGGCCAGACCCGTTGAAAATTGCAGGCGGGGGTCGTTCTCCGCCTCCGGCGTTTGCAGGGTGGCGAGCAGTCTATCCGCAGCCCGATTCTGCTTAGCAAGATAAAGAGCCTGCAGCCGGATAAGAACGATGGCAGGCGATGAGGCTTCCTGTGCCGGTAGATGACTCAAGTAAGCCAGCGCTTCGGAAGGTTGTTTGCGGCCCAGCGCCATTCTTGCCAGTTGCAGATTGGCGTTAGGGTGATGTGAATCGATAGCTAATACTTGCGAGAACGCCTTCGCAGCGCCTGCCGGGTTGCCCAGCGCCAACAAATGATTGCCGTAATTGTTCAGTAGATTCACTGAATGCGGCGCGAGAACTAAAGCCCGCCCGTAGGCTGTGCCTGCTGCGCTGTAGTTCTTTTCCGTATCGAGAACCACGCCAAGCAAACCAAGAGCCGCCACATCGTCAGGATGCGTTTTCAGGAAAGATTGCAAAGTTGCTTCAGCCGCCTGAAGGTCTCCTCGTTGCCAGGCAGATACAGCGGCAGTAAAGTCACTCGTTTGGGCATAGGAGCAAAGGAGAGAAATCGCTAAAAGACACCCAAAACGCAGAAATGGAAGGCAGGATGAAAATATCCGGGTAGGGTTTAATTCCACAAAAAGAAAAGCGGGCGGAATAATAATATTTTACTCCGCCCGCCGCTCGTTAAAAGTACGCTTTTATACCAAGCTGCACTTGGCGTGGAGCATTGGCTTGGGCGCTGATCTTTCCAAAAGTAGCATCGCCTACCGTAGTATCCGGGCCTGCAAACTGAACATGATTAAGTACGTTGAAAGCTTCTAATCGGAATTCGATGCGAGCGCCCTCCCGGAAGCCGAGCGGAAACGACTTAAACAGCGAAGCCGTGATATTGTTGGTTCCCGGCACGCGAGCGGAAGTGAGGTAACGCGGTGCGTTTCCATCTTGGTAAGGAAGCGGATTCACAGCCACGCCAGGATTGCAGAAATACTGGTTCAGATTGCCGGTACCGCATGCTGTCAGATTCGCAGTCAGATTAGGCCGTTGCCCTCCATAAGTCGGAACGTTGACGTTGGCGTTGTATCCAAGACCGATGGGGAATCCATCGTCCCAACGATAGATTCCGTTTAATTGCCATCCACCCAGGACAAAATTAACGAGGGAGTTAACGTTCGCGCCGAACATGCGTCCACGACCGTAAGGCAGTTCATACGTTGAGCTGAACTGAACCACCTGCGGCAGATTGAAGGCGGAAACCGAACGCTCGATAGCGCGGTTATTTGGATCTTGGATCGCACTAAGCCCACCCGCGCCCAGAAAGTTCAGACCCGAAGCCCCGCTCGATGAATCATCGATGCTCTTCGACCAAACGTAAGTGAAGAGAAACTGTAGACCTCGCGAGAATCGCTTTTCGGCGCGTAGTTGCAAAGCGTTGTAAATCGAATTAGCAGCAGGATTGTTGCTGACAGTAACCCCGGTGTACTGCGGGTACGGCAGCAGAAGCTGCCATCGCGGTACGGTGGGGCTGTTGAGACTTCCTGTTGTGCTGACCAGAGGATTGTTGAAGAAGGGACTCGGCACCTGCTGGTTATAGTAAGTGGGGTTTGCGCGATAGGCATCCGCTTGCTGCGCGGAAAGTACATCCAGGTTATTGGTCCCGCCGAAGTACAGGTGGGTGCCCTTTCTGCCTACATATTCGGCATCTAACAGGATGTTAAAAGGAACCTGCCTTTGCACGCCAAAGCTCCAGGTCTGCTCCTGGGGTATTTGATTCCAATTCCGGAGAGGCGCTCCAGAGATAGCCAACCCGATCTCAGAGGCCCGGCCTGCACTGTTACCCGACACCGGCAGAATGCCTTGCGGGAAACCATTTGACAGGAAAGAGTTCGGAACATTCGGATGCCCCGGAACGTTCGAGATGCCGCCTGTGACTGCCTGATAACCCTGATTGCCGCCTGCTCCCGCACCGGCGGCAGCCATTACGGAGGGATCGTAAAAGATTCCATACCCGCCGCGAACCGTCATGTTCTGGCCAATTCGGTATGCTAATCCGAACCGGGGTCCGATCGCCCCGTAGTAAGTGTCGAACTGCTTTCTTGGATTTCCGTCAATCCCGACGTACTGCAATGCTCCCTGATACGGCGGCCCAAGCGGAGAAGGAACACTGGGATCGAAGTAGTTCGCGTTGTTGTACCGATAGGTTCTTGGGGTAACCACGTCATAGCGTACGCCCACATTCAGCGTCAGATGATCGTTTACATGCCAATTGTCCTGGACAAAACCGGCTAAGTCGTAACTCTGGGTCGCTACGGAAGGAGGAATTTCGTACTGGCTGAATCCATTGTTGTTGTAACCTGTCAGGAATGTGGCCATGCCATCGCCGCCAACCCCACCGGCGTTGGCGGAACCATTGGCGGTACCGAACTGGTCGAAGCTGTAGATGCCGGCCGGATTACCCGCTTGGATAAAGTTGATGCGGTAGCGCCGGACTTCTCCTCCGGCCCTGATCTCATGATTGCCAGCAACATGGTCCACAGAGCCGATTAAATGCGCTGTTTCACTGCCGTAATTAAGCACAGACCAACCCTGCGCTCCGATGCTCCCGTTGCCGTTCTCGCTAGCATACCCGCCATAAACGTTGATGGAGGGCGGAGCGATAATACCGGAACTCAGCGTGTAAGCCGGAAGTCCGAGAGTTGTCACCTGATTAAATCCCGGCGTTAATGCCGCAATACCGGCTGTTACGTTCAAATCATGCGAGTACCCGAGCGATACCGTTGCCACGGTTGTGGGGCTGAATGTGTGCGTGTAGTTGATGACTCCAAGATAGGCGCTGTCCGTGGTTGGCCCCTGCGTGTTGGTGTCGTAGCCGTTGCCGAAGAAGTTCGCATTTTGATAGCTTTGCCAAGTGTGCGAGAAACGAACGCTTAAGCTGTCGAAGTCGGTGAAGCGCTGATCCACTTTAATGTCAAAAGACTTTTGATTGTTAGTATTCGCGCCTTGACCGATGAAGTTTTGATATGGATTGTAGGCTGCTGATCCGACATTCACGTTCGGCAGCGGGTAGGCTTGAATCAACTTCGCGGAAACCGGGTCGATCAGGTTGCCCGGAACGGGGGCCAGTTGCCGGGGGCTGAGCGGATTGCCTGGACTTTGATAGGTAGCCAGGTTATTGAACGGAATAGGAGCGCGGCCCGTCGCGCCGTTACCGGAAGCATTGAGAGCGCCTGTGAACGGATCATAAATCTGGCCTGCCGCTACGGAACAAACACCGGCAGC
>CAXTWT010000295.1:0-6043 GCA_964247955.1 uncultured Bryobacteraceae bacterium | reverse complement strand
CGCGGCGCTCTTCAAAGGAACGGCGATACTGCTCTTCCACTTTCGGCCATTGTGACGTTTTTTCGACTCGCGCCGCTTCCGCCGGTTGAAAGATCGCCGGAGCCGGGGCGAACAGAGACAAAACGAACACCATTGCGCCAATGAACAGAATGAAAAGCTGCATGGGAATTTTCACGGTCGCGTTGAAAAGCAAGCTTAGACGGCTTTGGGCTATCGATTTGCCTGTTAGATAGCGCTGCACTTGGCTTTGGTCGCAGCCAAAATAAGCCAGCGCCAGAAAGCCGCCGCCGATCAATCCGCTCCACAAGTTATAACGGTCGCTCCAGTTCAGATGCAAGTCGACAATTCTTAACCGGCCTGCCGCGCCAGCCAGATGCAAAGCGTCTCCCATCCCGATTCCTGACGGCAAAGCGTGAATAACAGTGATAAGGCTGACAATCAGCGCAAAAAAGATCATCGTCATCTGTTGCACATCAGCCCAGGTCAGCGCTTTGATGCCGCCGCTGGCCGTATAGATCACCACAAGCAGGCCGATCAGCACAGTAATCAGACGGTCGGACCATCCGAGAACTGCCGAAAGGGCTACCGCAGGCGCATACAGGCCGATACCGGCGGCCAAACCGCGTTGAACTAAAAAAATAGAGCCGACCAGGGCGCGCGTTTTCGAGTCAAAACGCTGCTCCAGGTACTCGTAAGCCGTGTACACCTTTGCCCGATGAAAAACCGGAACCGCCGTCATGCACAGGATCACCATGGCCAAGGGCAACCCGAAGTAAAACTCGGCAAAGCGCATGCCGTCTACAAAACCCTGGCCGGTTGTGGAGATGAAAGTAATTGCGCTGGCCTGCGTAGCCAAAATGGAAAGGCCCATGGCGTACCAGGGCATGCTTTTTCCCGCCAGCAGGTATTTATCAACGGTGCTGCTGCCGCGCCCCCGATACAGGCCATAGCTGACAAGCGACACAAGCCACGCGCAAAGGACGAACCAATCGAGCGGCTTCATCCCAAAGCGCTCTTGAGTTCGGCCAGCTTACGGCGGCTCAGGCAGCCCCAAGCCTCTTCCGGTTCGCGGACGAGACGGCCCACATGAATTTCGCTCAGATTGGTTGTGTTTTTGAGATGTGAAATTTGGTTTTTCTCCAGACCGATCCCCACAATAAACTTAATTTCCGGCGCGGCCGCTTCCTGCCATTGCATCAAATTGCGAATTTGAAGCGCTGCCCCCTTATCGTCAAGCCGGACGAGAATCCGATCAATTTGCGGAAACTTCTTCAACCATGTGATGGATAACTGCGGGAACAGAACCCTCTCGAAAGCGCGATGAAACGTTCCACGGCAGTGGGGAGCAGCGGAAAGAACCGCCCTTAAGTTATCGGCATCAATTTTTGAGCCAGTCAGGAAACCGAGCACCAGGCCATCAATGGGCAACGCTCCAAAAGCCTGAGCCGCATTACGCAAGCGCAGGAGTTCTTCCCCGCCCTCAATCGCCATGGCATTCCTTTCCCGTACCATGACCCTTACCGGAATCGACACGGCGTCCAGAATGCCCTCAACGGTGCTTATTTCCGGCGTAAGACCGCCGTTCTCCAGGGAGCGAACCACTTCCAGGCGATCCGCACCGCCTTTTTCGGCCTCCACTGCTTCTTCACGAGATGTCACGATCACTTCCAAGAGCAGAGGCGCCATTGGTTTTTAGTACGTCCAGGCCCGCGAAATCCAGTAAAGCGCGAAAAGCAGGCAGATCCAGTACACCAGCACAGCGATATAGACCTGAGGCCAAGTTCGGAACACCGGCGGCTCTTCTTCCGATTGCGACGGCAAGTTAGGTTGTGGTCCCATTACCTCTTACTACCTTATAACCGGAACGCTCTAGAAATGCAGCCAGTAGCAACTTGAAAGCCAGGGGTTTAAGCTAAGAGTTTCAAGCAATTTGGATAAGTCGGTCGAGCGCCGGAGAAAGTCGGCGCCTGTGAGATCGTCCGGCCTCATCCGCTACACTACTAAAGACTTTGGCAAACCAGACCAATTGGCAAGGAACAAACGTATTAATCGTTGATGACGAGGAGTCGCAGCGCGCTCCTTTAGCCGCGATGATTTCCGCTTGGGGGTTTAATGCGGAGACGGCAAGCGACGGGCAAGAAGCGCTGGAAAAAATGGCCGTTTTTTCTCCAAACGTGATCATAACCGATCTTATGATGCCGCGAATGGATGGTTTCGAGTTAATGAAACGGTTAGGCACGGATGGCAACATGCCGCCCGCTATCGTACTGACTGCCTTCGGAAACATCGAGACGGCTATTCAAACGATCCATGACCTGGGTGCGTTCTGGTTTTTGGAAAAACCGATTCAACCGGCAGCTTTGCGCGTGTTGCTCGAACGCGCGGCATCCCAAAGCCAGTTGGCTGTAGAAACGGAAAGGCTTCATCGCCAATTGGGGTATTCGGGCGTGCTGGTCGATATGGTCGGCACCTCGCCGCCGATGCAGCAGGTGTTTACCGTGATCCAGCAGGTCGCTCCCAGTAAAGCAGCCGTACTGGTGGCTGGGGAAAGCGGGACGGGCAAGGAACTAGTGGCCAGAGCGATTCACCAGCTCAGCAATCGCCGGACCGGCCCGTTTGTCGCCATTAACTGCGCCGCTATGCCTGAAACTCTGATGGAAAGCGAACTGTTCGGGCATGAAAAAGGCGCTTTCACCGGAGCCTTGGAACGGCGCGCCGGATGTTTCGAACTGGCGCAGCATGGAACTTTGCTTTTGGACGAATTAGCCGAGATGCCGTCGGGAACGCAAGCCAAACTGCTGCGCGTGCTGGAAGATTCCCGAATCCGGCGTTTGGGTGGTAAAGGCGAGATTTCCGTCGATGTGCGGGTGATTGCCGCCACCAATCGAAACCTGGACGAAGCGCTGAAAAAAGGCGACTTGCGCGAGGATCTGTACTATCGCCTGAACGTGTTTCAGATTGCGCTTCCGCCGCTCCGTCAGCGCTTAAGCGATTTGCCAGTGTTATGCGAGACGCTGATCGATCACTTGAATAAGAAGCACGAGTGCCATGTGACAGGCGTGAATCAGGAAGTGATGGATGCGTTCAAAAAATATCAATGGCCCGGCAACGTCCGGGAGTTGCGTAATGTGTTGGAACGGGCAGTCATCATGGCGGGTGACGGAGTGATTCAAATGGCCCACCTTCCCTATGATTTCGGAGTTTCCGTAGGGTCGCGGCCGCCAGTCCAGGTATTCGAACCGGAAAGCGTGCGGCTGCCGGTAGGAACCACCGTGAACGAAGCGGAAAAAGCGCTGATTCAGTTAACCTTGCAGCATACGAAAAACAACAAAACCAGGGCCGCTGAAATTCTCGGCATCAGCTTGAAAACTCTGTTTAACAAGTTGAAAGAGTACGGCGCGGCGGGGAGCGATATCGCCGACCAGCCGGTTTAACGTACTGAGGCGCTCGGGCATGCTACGCTGAGGGTTTCCTGCCTCCATGAGCGTTGCCGTTTCTGAGCTTCGAAGAACACCCCTGTGTGGTGTTCACTATTCGCTGAATGCCAAGCTGGTTGAGTTCGGCGGCTGGCACATGCCGGTGCAATATGCAGGGATTCTGCAAGAGCACAACGCGGTTCGCACAGCGGTTGGAATCTTTGATGTCAGCCACATGGGCGAGATTGAGATCCGCGGGCCGGAAGCGGGAGCGCTGGTTGACTACGTTTCCACCAACAACGCCGCGAAACTGAAAATCGGCCAGGCGCACTACTCCGCTCTGCTGTATGAGCATGGCGGGTTCGTCGATGACATTCTCGTCCATAAAGTCTCGGACGATCATTTCTTTATCTGCGTGAACGCTTCCAATCAGTGGAAAGACTTCGAGCATATCGAACTTATTCGTTTACAGCAGAATCTCAAAGCCGAGGTCGATTTCGCCGGCGAGCGTTATGCCCAGCTTGCGATTCAAGGGCCGAAGGCACTGTCAACTGTACAAAAGCTGACCGACACGGACCTAAGCGCGATCAAGTATTATTGGTTTGCCGACTGCGAGGTGGCAGGCGTTCCGGCGCGGATGGCGCGTACCGGCTACACGGGCGAAGACGGCTTTGAAATCTATATCGCGCCGGATGCCGCGCAACCCGTTTGGAACGCCATTCTCGATGTCGGCAAAGAATTCGGCATTCAACCCTGCGGCTTGGGAGCGCGCAATACGCTGCGGCTTGAAGCCAAGATGGCGCTGTACGGTCATGAGATTACGGCCACTACGAACCCGTATGAAGCGGACTTAGCTTGGATTGTAAAACTCGACAAAGGCCCGTTTGTAGGCCGCCAAGCACTGGAGAAAGCGCGGGAAGAGGGCGTCACGCGCAAGCTGGTTGGCTTTGAAATGAAGGGGCGCGGCATTGGCCGTGACGGTTATGAGGTTTGGATCGAAGGAGCGCCTGCCGGTTGGGTCACGAGCGGAGGGCCGTCTCCCACGCTGAACAAGAATATCGGCCTTTGTTATTTGCCGGCAGAAAAGGCCGTACCGGGCGTGGAGATTCAAGTCATGATACGGAATTCGCCGGTAGATGCTGTGACCGTGGCAACACCGTTTTACAAAAGAGCAAAGGCATGAGTTATCCAGGAACCTACAAGTACACGAAAGAGCATGAGTGGGTGCATGTTGCTGACGGAGAGGGAACGGTCGGCATTACCGATCACGCCCAGCATGAATTAGGCGACATCGTGTTTGTTGATCTGCCGAAAGTCGGCTCTACCGTGACAAAGGGGCAAACGTTCGGCTCCGTGGAATCCGTCAAAGCCGTGTCGGATGTGTATTCGCCGATCTCCGGCGAAGTGGCTGCCATTAATGACTTGCTGGGAAAGAACCCGGAAAAGTTGAACGAAGATCCGCATGGCGATGCCTGGCTGATCAAAGTAAAACTGGCAACTCCTGACGAAATTAATGAACTTATGTCCGCGCCGGATTATCAAAAATATGTAGGTGCTGAGTAAACAAGTTTGCGATACTTACCGAAGTCAGATACCGATCGGCGCGAGATGCTGGCCGCCATCGGTCTTAAGTCACAGGATGACTTGATTTCTTATATTCCCAGCGATATTCGCTTTGATAAACGGCTGGCCATCGAAGACGGCAGGAGCGAATACGATATTGTTGAATACTTTAAGCAGCGTGGTTCCCAGACTGCATTAGGGTACCCCAGCTTTCTAGGCGCGGGGGTTTACAACCACTATCGGCCCGTGATCGTGGATACAGTTGTGTCGCGCGGCGAGTTTCTGACGTCGTACACGCCGTATCAAGCCGAAATTTCGCAAGGCACGTTGACCTCTATCTTTGAGTTTCAGACGATGGTGTGCCAGTTGACGGGCATGGATGTGGCGAACGCATCCATGTACGACGGATCGTCCGCTGTGCCGGAAGCCGCCATGATGGCTGTGCGCGTGACACGGCGCGACAAAGTATTGGTAGCGAAAACGGTTCACCCCGAGTACCGGGAAGTTCTGCGGACCAGCACGCAGCATCAAGGCATGCCGGTCGATGAAATAGGCTATACCAAGAACGGTCGTCTTGATTTGGACGATTTGCGGAAAAAGCTCGACGACAGCGTTGCGGCAGTGATTGTGCAAACGCCCAATTTCTTTGGTCTGTTAGAGCAGATCAAGGAATTGTCGTCCGTTGTGAGCGCCAAAGGCGCTCTGCTGGTGGTTGTCTTCACCGAAGCTGTCGCGCTGGGCTTAATCGAGCCTCCGAAAGAAGCAGATATTGTTGTCGGCGAACTGCAAAGCTTCGCGATCTCGCCCAGCTACGGCGGCCCTTTCGCCGGAATTATCGCAACACGGGAAAAGTACATCCGTCAGATTCCCGGTCGTTTGGCAGGTGAAACCACGGACGCGGACGGACACCGAGCATATTGTTTGACGCTGGCTACCCGCGAGCAGCATATCCGGCGTGAAAAGGCTACCTCCAACATCTGTACCAATCAGGCGTTGCTGGCGTTAATGGCTACCGTATTCATGTCGCTGTACGGCAAGGAGGGCTTGCGCGAACTGGCGAAACA
>CAXTWT010000294.1:0-6090 GCA_964247955.1 uncultured Bryobacteraceae bacterium | reverse complement strand
AAGAGCCGCCGGAAAATTGACGGTGATCCCTTTCTATTTTCTACTTCCTGCTGCTTGACTTCTTGGCTGTTGATCTTTTGACGGAAGCTGTCTTTTTAACGGGAGTCTTTTTCCCATTCGGCGACGGAGGAATATCAGCTCCCGAGCGCCGCGCTTCGCTCAGGGCAATAGCGATGGCCTGCTTCGGATTATTGACTTTCCCTCCGCTGCGCCCTGATTCCAAATCATGATGCTTGAACTCATGCATCACCTCCTGCATCGTATTTTTCACGATTCGTTTTGATTTCGGATCTGACCCGGATGACGGCTTCTCAGCCGTCGGTTTCTTTGTCGTCGCCAATTTGGTTCTCCCTTTTCTTTAGAAGAGCAGCTTCGGCCAATTTGGTTTCAGGCAGGCGGGCGTTACAGCCGAAAAACACCCATAAGTTGATATCCTGAGGAGCAGGAGTTTCTTATTGTCTCGTATTGCAGCAGCGTTCCGAAGCTTTTTTTTCATCTTGTTTTACGGTGAGTTGCCCGCTGACATCGCCGGGGAGTTTGGTTACGAAAAGCCTCAGCCGCCACCCGTTGTTAAGCCGGTCGAAATGCCGAAGGTAAGCGACGGCGCTCTGCAAATGCTGAACATCCTGCAGCGCGATTCGCGATTGATTGACTTTCTGATGGAAGATATCGCCAACTACGCGGATGATCAGATTGGGGCGGCGGTACGGGGCATTCATGCGGATTGCCGAGCGAGCCTGATCCGTCATGTTGCCCTGGCTCCCGTCATTGACGGTGTGGAAGGCACGTTTCAAAAGTTAGACTCTTCCAAGACTCCTGATCCAAACCGGATTAAACTCATCGGAAACGTGCCTTCCAGCGGCAAAGCTCCCGGCGGTATTTTGCGTCACCGGGGCTGGCTGGCCTCTTCCGTCACCCTGCCTTTATTAGGAAAGCAGGAGACATCCGTGCTTACGCCTGCTGAAATTGAAGTCGAGTAGTTTTGTTCTTTCATGCCGCAATATATCATTGGGATTGACCTAGGAACCACCAACAGCGCCCTGGCGTTTACGCCTGCCCACGCACCCGAAGGAGAGGGAGCGGAGGTACGGGTTTTTGCCGTGCCGCAACTGGTGAACGCGGGTGAAGTGGCGCCCCTCGATCTGCTGCCGTCTTCGCTCTACCTTCCGGGACCGAATGAGTTTGTGGAAGACTCTCTCGCGCTGCCGTGGAGCGAACGTCCCGAGTACGTCATTGGCCGCTTGGCGCGCACGCGCGGCGTCGAGAATGCAAATCGTCTGGTTAGCTCCGCCAAGTCTTGGCTGTCGAATCAAAGTGCTGATCCGACGCAGCCGCTGCTGCCCTTAACCGCGCCGGAAGGCGTCCCCAAAATTTCCCCGCTGGAAGCATCGCGCCAATATTTACTCCATCTCCGCTCTGCCTGGAACGCAGCGCATCCCGAAGCTCCCTTTGAAGAGCAGGCCATTCTAGTAACTGTGCCTGCTTCGTTCGATCCGGCAGCACGCGAACTGACGCAGCGCGCCGCTAAACTCGCCGGGTACCCGGACGTGACGATCATTGAGGAGCCGCAAGCCGCATTTTATGCCTGGATTGAGCGCAATCCGAACTGGCGCGAGCAGGTCAAGCCAAGCGATCTGATTTTGGTTGTTGACATCGGCGGCGGCACAACCGACTTTACGCTGATCTCCGTTACGGAAAAGGATGGCGAGCTGCAACTGGAGCGCGTGGCGGTGGGAGAGCATCTGTTGCTCGGCGGCGACAACATGGATCTGGCGACGGCTCGTTTTGCGGAAGCGCAGTTTGCGGGGAGGGGCACGAAACTCGACGCGATCCAGTTCCATTCGCTTTGGCAGCAATGCCGCCATGCCAAAGAAGTTCTGCTTTCATCCGACGCCAATGCCCCGGAAGAACAGCCGCTTACAATTCTAGGACGCGGCACGGGCTTAATTGGGGGAACGATTCGCGGCAAGATCACGCGGGAGGAAGTGCGAGGACTGCTCCTCGACGGATTCTTTCCCCCCGTCGGGGCAGATGCGGCTCCGCAGCGCCAGCGTCGCGCGGCGCTGCTCGAAGTCGGTCTTAACTATGCCGCTGATCCTGCCGTTACAAAACACTTGGCGCAGTTTTTACGGCAGGCTGCAGTTAATTCCGGCGCTGAAGGATTTGCGCGTCCCACGCATCTTCTGTTGAACGGCGGCGTTTTACAGGCGGGAGCTATCGAACACCGTATCTTTGAGGTGCTCAATAGCTGGCTGACAAACGTGGGCGCGCCGCCCGTGATTGAGTTGGGGAACGAATCGAAGCAAGCCGACTTGATGCACGCGGTTGCTCAGGGCGCTGCTTACTATGGTTTGGCGCGCAGCGGCAAGGGTGTCCGCATTCGCGGCGGCGTGCCGCGAAGCTACTACGTGGGCATTGAAAGCTCGCTTCCGGCAGTGCCCGGAATGCCTGCGCCGATGAAGGCGCTGACAGTAGTGCCGTTTGGATTGGAGGAAGGATCAAAAGTCGAGCTTCCACAGAAGCGTTTCGCTTTGGTGGTCGGCGAACCGGCGGAGTTCCGGTTCTTTTCCTCCTTGTCGCGCAAAAAAGATGCGCCCGGCACGATGATTGAAGAGGTCGGCGAAGATTTGGACGAATTAGCGCCGGTAGAAGTCTTTCTGCCGCCCCATACAGACGGATCGCACGAAGAGATCGTGCCGGTCACGCTCGAAAGCAATGTGACGGAAACGGGCCTGCTGGAGTTGTGGTGTGTCGCCGCTGACGGCCGCCGCTGGAAGCTGGAGTTTAATGTCCGGGAGCGTACGGCAGCGTAAAGCGGTAGTGTGGAGATATGGAAGGCAGCAGAACGATTTCAGTTTCAATACCGTTTGTGCAGTTTGAGGCTATCGAAAAGTTAGCCCAAAAAGAAAATCGGACAGTGGACGAGATTGTGCAGGACGCTCTTCGATGGTATGAAGGGCAGTACAATCAACGTGAACCAAAAACATTTGCTGAAGCTGTGCGGATGCTACAGGAAGATGCAAAGGTTAAAGGCGTCAACAAAATGACGATGGAGGAGATTGATGCTGAAATTGCCGCAGTTCGCCAAGAGCAGTTGGAAAAAGAATCTGCCAAAAGAATGGCATGAGCCAATGCAAAGTCGTGCTTGACACGAACGTTCTTGTTTCAGCTCTTATCAATGATGAAGGTTTCGAAGCAAAGGCACTTAAGTTGGTTTCGAGTGAACAAATTCAGTTGTGTGTATCTGATGTAGTTTTAGCTGAGTATCAAAAGGTGCTTTATAGACCTAAACTCAAGCTAAACCCCCAGCTTGTGAAATCATTGCTTATCTTTTGCCAGTTTAAAACTATAGTTGTTTCCCCTACCTTGAGTGTATTTGCTTCCCCCCACGAACCGGACAACCGTTTTCTGGAATGCGCCGAAGCGGCGGAAGCTGATTACCTCGTAACCGGCAATAAGCGGCATTTTCCGGATGGCTGGAAAGATACTGAGATTGTAAATGCGCGTGAACTATTGGATCGGTTGAACCTGCCATGAATGTCGGTATTGATCTCGGCACTACCAATTCCGCTCTGGCTTACATCGATCCGCAGGAAGCTGCCGATGCGGATTTTCCGCCAATTCACATCCTGCCCATTGAGCAGCAAGTCGATGCCAACCGCACGGCCTCTTTGCGCACGCTGCCTTCGTTTCTTTATCTCAGCGAGCCGCCGATTGTCGGCGCATACGCACGGGAACAGGGCGCGCTGGTTCCAACGAAAAGCGTTCATTCCGCTAAATCATGGCTGTCTAATTCCGAAGCCGACCGCACCGCGAAACTTCTGCCCTGGGATGCCCAGGAGGAAGGGCGCGTGCTGTCGCCTGTGGAGGCATCTACTCGCTATCTGGCGCATCTCAGCAATGCTTGGCAGCGCGTTAAAGGTACAGCGCTTGCAGAACAAAAAACCGTTCTCACGGTTCCGGCCAGTTTTGATGAGGAAGCGCGCGAACTCACCGTAGCCGCAGCGCGTGAAGCAGGCATTGAAAACCTTACGCTGCTGGAAGAACCGGCGGCTGCTTTTTATGCTTGGATCGCCGGTCATCTGTCACGCTCGAATAAAGAACTATTTGACGGCCAGACAGTTTTGATCTGTGATGTGGGCGGCGGCACCAGCGATTTTACTCTCATCCGAGTCAATCGCGAAGGTGATCGTGTTGAGTTCACGCGCACCAATGTGGGCCGCCATCTCTTGTTAGGCGGTGACAACCTGGACTTGACAATTTCCTGGCTGGCCGAATCAAAACTGGGAAAGACACTGTCCTTACGCCAAAGGAGCGCATTGCGGCGGCAATGCTCCGCAGCGAAGGAAACGCTGCTCTCCGAAGGCGGACCATCGGCGGTTGACATCACGGTAGCGGGAGCGGGATCAACGCTCATCGGCGGCACGCTGAAGACCAGCATTTCGCGTGACGAAGTTTTGGAACTGGCCTTGGGCGGTTTTCTTCCTCCATGCAAATTGAGCGAAAAGCCGCAGCAGGAAAAGCAAAGCGTTTTTCGCGAACTCGGATTGCCGTATGTTTCTGATCCCGCCATTACCCGGCATCTGGCAGATTTTTTGCAGAACTCGCCCGCTGCCGAACACGGCGTCGACGCCATTCTGTTCAACGGCGGTTTTTTTATCCCGCCTGTGTTTCGTGATCGCGTGCGCGATGTGGTGGAGCACTGGTTCGGGCGCAAACCGGCCGTTTTCGAAAATGCGGATCTCGACTTAGCGGTTGCCCTTGGCGCGGCTTATTACTCCTATGCGCGCTCGTCCGGGAGCGGTGTTCTCGTTCGCGGCGGTTTGCCGCGAGCTTACTTTATTGGCCTGCAGGATAACGGCTCGACGGCGCTGCAAACGGTTTGCCTGATGCCGCGCGGCGCCGAAGAAGGGCAGGAAATCAAGCTTGCACAGCCCCAACTGGAGTTGCTTGCCAACACGCCCGTCGCTTTCCGCCTTTACAGTTCGTTGAGCCGGACAGACGACGCAGCGGGCGACGTGGTTGCTTTTACGCCGCCCGATAACATGCTGGACCCGGCGAGCGACCCACGGCTGCACGCGCCTCTTCGCGCTGTGATTCGTTTCGGTAAGGGCGGGGAGCGCCGTATCCCGGTGACTCTCGGCGCGCGTCTGAGCGAGGTAGGAACGCTGGAAGCCTGGGCGGAATCAAAAATCAGCGAGCACCGTTGGCGGCTGCAGTTTCAGCTAAGGAAAACTGCCGAAAACACGGAGCCGAGCGCCGCTTCATCGGCGGTTCGTTCGGGCGTGGTTATCAGCGGGGAAGCGCAGACGCAGGCCCAAGCTTTGATCGAAGGCGTATTCGGGAAGTCAGGTTCCAGCTTGCCGCCGGAGCAGCTTCCGGCGCTTCTGGAACAGGCGCTCGGACTCGGTCGTTTGTCCTGGCCGTTGCCTGCCATTCGCGCCTTGGCTGACAAGCTCTTGGCTCTTTCCGACGGTCGCAGAAAGAATGCCCCGCATGAAGCTCGCTGGCTCAATCTGACCGGCTTCTGCCTGCGGCCCGGATTCGGCTTTCCGGGCGACGAGTACCGCATTGAGCAGGCGCGCCGCATCTACGCTGCCGGTCTGACGTTCGGCAATCAGGCGCAGAATGAGATTGACTGGTGGATTTTTTGCGGACGCATTGCAGCGGGCCTGAATCGCAATCAGCAAGGCGATCTTTACCAGCGCATCTCGCCGGTTTTGCTTCCGAAAGGCAAACGGAATACTCGTGTTAACAAGAGCCTTTACCGTGAAATGTGGCGCACCGCCGCAAGTCTGGAACTGCTTCCGCAACAAACAAAGGTTCAACTGGGCGATGCGCTTCTTGAGGCAATCAAGCGCGGCGAAATGCTGGAAGCAGGCGTGTGGTGCCTTTCGCGCCTGGGCGCTCGTAAATTGTTTAACGGCCCGATCAATCTGGTCGTCGCTCCATCGGTTGCAAGCCGCTGGACCGAAGCGGTGCTGCGCTTGCCCCACACCCCGGCGTTGCTCGAAGCAGCCGTGCGCCTGGCGCCGCAAACCGGTGCCGCCGCCCGTGCTCTGCCGCCTTCTACACTGCACGCCGTGCGCC
>CAXTWT010000293.1:0-6098 GCA_964247955.1 uncultured Bryobacteraceae bacterium | reverse complement strand
TCTGCTGCCGGTCAGTTTGGGTCCAGTGTAACGGCATCCGCTCTGGCAGGACCCAATGCCTCATGGCGCTTGAGCTTCAGTGTTGATTCCAATCCATCCGTCAGTAATGTGGATCAGCTTGGATTTGACGCGCCGTTCTCAGGCTTCAGTTACTCGCTGAATAACGCCTCCGTAGCAACAACGCCTGCCGGCATTCGCTTCTTTACAGGGAGTAACTTAGGAATGTTCACGGTGTTCTTCGGGCCGGAAAGCGGTTACAGCAACGGCGCTCCCATCCCGGAATTCAGCTTCGCGGGCTCGCAGCTTTTCTCCGGCTCTACCGCCAATCCAACCCTAATAGCAGGCACGTACTCGGTGAGCGAGTTTATCTTTTCTGACGCGAACAACTACGACGATCACCTGCCTGCGAACTTCAGCTTGAACGTCACTCCCGTGCCGGAACCGTCGTCGCTGACCGTTTCCTTGTTCGGACTGTTGCTGGTCGGTTTCAGCCAAACTTACCGCTTACGAAAGCAGCGTTAGAAGTTAGCTTCCCTGTTGTAGCAGTGCTTACAATAAGTGTATGGCGGCTGTGCCTTGTCTTCCCTCCGGCGTAGACAAAATAATACTGCCGTTATCTCCGGAAGATTCTTTCCGCTACTTCGAAGACATCTGCGCTCGGAATCCGGATCTTCGTCTGGAGCTTACGGAAGAAGGGCACATTATCTTAATGGCGCCTGCAGGACTGGAAAGTTCGTTTCAAAGCGGCGAGGTATTCCGGCAATTGGCCAACTGGTCGAACAAGGACCGAACCGGCGTTGCCGTGGATTCGAGTGCAGGCTTTAAACTGCCGAGTCATGCCGTCCGTGCGCCTGATGCTGCTTGGGTTAGTTGGGAGAAGTTGAGCACGATCCCTCCGGCCTCCCGCAAGCGATTCATTGCACTCTCGCCGGACTTTGCTGTGGAGGTGATGTCTCCGAGCGATGAAGAACGGGAGTTAATCGAAAAGTGTCGGCGCTATATGAAGAGCGGCGCCCGTGAAGTTTGGCTGCTCAATCCGGAAACCCGCCGGGTTTTTGTTTATCTGCCTGATACGGAGGAAGTCTATGAAAATCCCGGCAAAATTCAGTCTCGAATTTTAAAGGGTTTTACGCTTAAGCTCCGCACGGTCTGGAAAGGTCTTGGCTCTTAATGGCGACGAATCTGCTTCCTGAACCGATTACCTTTGACCAGTATTTAGAGCAAGACGAAAAGGCCGACTTCAAAAGTGAATACCGGGCCGGTGAGGTCTTTGCCATGTCGGGCGGAACGGAGGTGCATGCTCGATTGAGCGCGCAAGTAATATATCTGTTGCGTCGAGAAATCGGAAGCGCCTGCCGTGTCTACAACAGCGATTTAAAGCTTTATATTGCGAGTGTGAACGAGAGCATGTACCCGGATGCTATGGTGCTTTGCGGCGAACCGGAATTCTATAAAAACCGCAAAGACGTCATCGTCAATCCAACCCTGGTAGTGGAGGTGTTGTCGCCTTCGACAAAGTATTATGACGGTTCATTTAAAACACGAGCTTACCGAACCGTTCCTTCCCTGCAACACTGTCTGCTGATCGATTCGGAAAGCGTATACCTTCAACTCTCTTCACGCCATGGCGATAGTTGGATTTTAACGGAGTTAACCGAGCGGAGCCGACATCTGGATATTGGCAATCTGCTGACCCTCACGCTCGAAGAGATTTACAATGGGATTTTGTGATTGTTCGCCCTCTCGGTTGAGACGTTTTGGCGGCCAATCAGCCGAACTCTGCCTGCTCCTTCAATCCTGCGGCATTTACCACGCCGACACAGGGTACGTACTCCAATCAATCCCGCAACTCCTTCCGGGGTCCCAACATCTACCAAGTAGACTTCTCCGTTTTTAAGAACCCTGCTTCGTTTGAAGATTTTCAATCTCTTCAACTGGAGAAACTTGGCTCCTTCGAACAATGCCGTTTCAGACAGCGGCTTAGGCCAGGTTACTTCTACTCTGGACGTCAACAATGGTGCGCCGGGCATCGGTACGGGCGCTTCCCGTAACATACAGCTAGGGGCTAAGCTGATTTTCTGAGTAGCAAGCTGCTTCAAAGACGAGTAGAGTGTTTCTAGGGGTTAACCCTAAATTGGCTTAAGTTCCTGATGGGAAGGTTGCCTAATCTTGATATACTGAGGATGCAATTACTGCTCAGGGCGAGGGACCTCGTGATCCTTATCTATGTGGGAGAACTAGCTTGAAACGCACTGGATCTGACGATTCCCTTCGTTGTTCCTTCTGTCATAAGAGCCAAGACGTCGTCGGAAAATTAATATCATCGCCCAGCGATTATCCTCGTGCTTATATCTGTGATGAGTGCATTGCCGTCTGCAACTCGATTATCGAAGACGACAGGCATGAGCAGAGCTACAGCACGCCCGGCAAACTGCCCCGGCCGCTGGAATTGAAAGAGTACCTGGACCAGTATGTGATTGGCCAGGATGCGACCAAGAAAAAGCTGTCCGTTGCCGTTTACAACCATTACAAGCGCATTCAGATGAACAAACAGCGCGGTAATGAGGTAGAGCTGTCGAAGTCGAATATTCTGTTAATCGGGCCGACGGGAACGGGTAAAACCTTGCTGGCTCAGACGTTGGCGCGTATTCTGGATGTTCCGTTTGCCATTGTGGATGCCACGACTCTGACGGAAGCCGGGTACGTGGGCGAAGATGTGGAAAACATTATTCTGCGCCTGCTGCAAAATTCCGATTGGGATGTGCAGCGCGCCCAGACCGGCATCATCTACATTGATGAAATCGACAAGATTGGCCGCAAGGACGAGAATCCCTCGATTACCAGGGATGTATCAGGCGAGGGCGTCCAGCAGGCGCTTTTGAAGATTTTGGAAGGTACGGTCGCCAATGTGCCCCCACAAGGCGGCCGGAAACACCCGCACCAGGAATTTACGCCGGTGGACACCACTAACATCCTGTTTATTTGCGGCGGCGCTTTTATTGGTTTGGAGAAGGTAATTGCGCGGCGTGTAGGGACCAAATCGATTGGCTTTATACCGCCGGATGATAAGGAAGGATTGCGCCGGGGGATCAATACGGTGCGGCGCGACACGGATCTGCTAGGCCAATGCCAGCCGGTGGATTTGATTAAGTACGGTTTTATTCCGGAGTTCATCGGTAGAATGCCGGTAACTGCGGTGCTCGAAGATCTCTCGAAGGAAGCTCTGGTTCAAATACTGACAAAGCCGAAAAATGCAATCATTCGTCAGTATCAAAAGCTTTTTGAGTTTGAGAATGTTAAGCTCAAATTTAGCGAAGACGCACTGGACGCTGTTGCACAATTGGCAATGGAACGTAAAGTGGGTGCTCGCGGTCTACGCATGATCTTGGAAGATCTCATGCTCGACTTAATGTACTATCTCCCTACCTTCAAGAAAGTTCGTGAGTTTGCTGTCACGAAGGAGATGGTGCTGACGCAAAAGATCAACATGGCTGTGCTTGAAAAGGCGGGTTAGCCAGCCTTTGTTTCGCGGAGAAATTGCTCCGCGTCAGCAGATGGTTGCTGATTCCTTCTCCTGCCCCCTTGTTCATGGGACAATCCGCCTAGAAAGAAAAAATGGTCACGACGAAAGATAAAACGGACACGAAACGATTGCCTATGATGCCCATCCGGGATGTGGTCATCTTTCCGTTTATGATGACACCCTTTGTGGTGGGACGCGAGTCCAGTGTCCGTGCCTTAGAAGAAGCGCTGTTGGGTGACAAGAAGATTTTCTTGGCTACCCAACACGATGCCTCGATTGATGAGCCGAGGCCGGATGAAATCTACTCGGTTGGCACGGTGGCCAACATTGTCCAGAGCCTGAAGCAGCCCGACGGTAACATCAAAGTTTTAGTGGAAGGCGTCGAGCGAGGCAAGATCATCTCAGTGAGCGAAGACGACGGCTATTTTCGCGCGGTAGTTCGCACGACTTCTTACAAAATTGAGGGCGGTAATCAACTGGAAGCGCTTACCAGCCGCGTTACGACTCTATTTGAGCAGTACGTTAAGCTAAGCCAAAACCTGAACTATGAAACGATGATCGCCGCTATTCGAGTGGACGATCCGGGCAAACTGGCCGATACGGTAGGTGCAAACTTGCAGCTCACGATTGAGGAACGGCAGGAACTGCTGGAAATCTTCGATCCGGTAGACAGGCTGACTCGCGTGGCTGACCTGCTTGACATTGAGATTGAAAAGCTGAACGTGGACCGCACCATTCAGGGCCGCGTCAAGCGGCAAATGGAGCGGGCCCAGAAAGAATACTACCTTAACGAGAAGATTAAGGCGATTCAGAAAGAGCTCGGGCGCGGCGAAAAAAGCGAGTACGACGAACTGAAAAAGAAGATCGATGCCGCTGGCATGACCAAGGATGCTCACGAAAAGGCCACCGCCGAGTTGAAGCGCTTGGAAGGCATGCCGCCGATGTCGGCGGAATCCACAGTTTCCCGCAATTACCTGGACTGGCTATTAGCCGTGCCGTGGAAAAAACGAACGAAAGAGATTCGCGACCTGAAGTTCGCGCGCCAGGTGCTCGAAGGCGACCATTACGGCCTGGAAAAGATCAAGGAGCGCATCCTGGAATTCCTTTCCGTTCGCCGGTTAGTGCAAAATCCGAAGGGTTCTATCCTGTGTTTTGTCGGGCCTCCCGGAGTGGGCAAAACTTCTTTGGGCATGTCGATTGCGAAAGCGACCGGACGTAAGTTTGTTCGCCTTTCGTTAGGCGGCGTGCGCGATGAAGCGGAAATTCGAGGCCATCGCCGTACTTACATCGGCGCATTGCCGGGTCAACTGATTCAGATGATGAAAAAGGCGGGTACTAAAAACCCGATCATCATGCTGGATGAGGTGGATAAGATGTCGACGGACTTCCGTGGCGACCCGTCAGCAGCTTTGCTCGAAGTGCTTGACCCGGAACAGAATTCTGCGTTCATGGATCACTACCTGGACGTTGAGTATGATCTGAGCCAAGTCTTTTTCATAGCCACCGCCAATGTTCTGCATACCATTCCGCCTGCTTTGCAGGACCGCATGGAAGTGATCCGCCTTTCGGGCTACACGGAACTGGAAAAGTTGGAAATTGCCAAGCGCTTTCTGGTAACGAAGCAGATGAAAGATACGGGCGTCACCAATGAGCAGGTGGAGTTTAGTGATTCCGGCTTGCAGACTCTGATCCAGTCGTACACACGGGAAGCTGGTGTTCGTAACTTGGAACGTGAAATTGGCAACTTGTGCCGAAAGGTGGCGCGCAAGATAGTGGAAGCGCAGACGCCCACGCCGGAAGACATTACCGCTGAAGCATTGACGACGGGCGAAGCGCCTGCCGAACTGATCGAAGAGGATACTCCGTTGCAAGCCGAAGAAGCCGTCGAGAGCACGAAAAAGAGTAAGAAGCGGGCTAAGGCAGCGGAAGCGCCTTTGGTGCCCATCGAAAAGGTTGTTGTCGCGCCGGAAAAGATCACGGAGATGTTAGGTCCGGCGCGTTTCCGCGATCTGGACGCCGAGAAGAAGAACGAGATTGGCGCAACAACCGGTTTAGCCTGGACCGAAGTGGGCGGCTCGATTCTGACTACAGAAGCCAGTGTCATGGAAGGCCGGGGCAAAATGACAACTACCGGCAAACTGGGCGATGTCATGCAGGAATCCGCGCAAGCCGCTATGAGCTATGTGCGGTCGCGTGCTCAATATTTAGGTCTGCCGAAAGATTTCTATCGGCATCTTGATATTCACGTGCATGTTCCGGAAGGCGCTATCCCCAAGGATGGTCCTTCGGCCGGCATTACGATCGCAACCAGTATTTGCAGTGCCTTGACGGGTATCCCGGTTCGCGGCGATCTTGCGATGACTGGGGAAATTACACTGCGGGGACGCGTGTTACCGATTGGTGGTTTAAAAGAAAAGATGTTGGCCGCTCACCGTCAGGGAATCTTTGAGCTTGTTCTGCCGAAGGACAACGAAAAAGACTTAGTGGACATTCCGGAGAACGTTCGGAAAGAGATGAAGCTGCACTTTACGACATCAATGGATGAAGTATTGAAAATTGCGCTGGAACGGGAAAT
>CAXTWT010000292.1:0-6128 GCA_964247955.1 uncultured Bryobacteraceae bacterium | reverse complement strand
CGGTTCACGCGCTGCGCGGCTACTCCACGGCGAGTTCCTCCACCGAAATGCAGTGGGAGCGTAAATTCCGCGAGATTCCTCAACAAGATCGCTTGCGGGAGAATATGCGCCGCCTCAGCGCGCGTCCGCATCACGTCGGTTCGCCTTATGACAAAGACAATGCGGAGTGGATCGCCTCGCAGTTGAAATCGTGGGGTCTTGACACCCACATTGAGACGTTCGAGGTTCTCTTTCCCACGCCGAAAGAGCGTGGATTGGAACTGGTCGAACCCGTCAAGTATACGGCCAAGATCGAAGAACCGGCCCTGCCCGAAGATCCGACATCCAACCAGAAAAGCGAACAGCTTCCCGTTTACAATGCGTACTCAGCCGACGGCGATGTAACCGCCCCGGTTGTTTACGTGAACTACGGCACTCCCGCTGATTACGAACAGTTGGAGCGCATGGGCGTTTCCGTGAGCGGCGCGATTGCGCTGGCGCGGTACGGCGCTTCCTGGCGCGGCATCAAGCCGAAAGTGGCTGCCGAGCATGGCGCGGTGGCTTGCCTGATTTACTCCGATCCGCATGAGGATGGATACTTCCACGGCGATATTTTTCCGAAAGGGCCGATGCGCCCGCCCTTCGGCGCACAGCGCGGCAGCGTGATGGATATGCCGGTCTATCCCGGCGACCCTCTGACGCCCGGCGTCGGCGCAACTCCCGGCGCAAAACGATTGGCTTTGAGCGAAGTAAAAACGCTCACCAAGATTCCCGTGATGCCGATTTCGTATCAGGACGCCGAGCCGATGCTGAAATCGCTGAGCGGCTCTTTAGTTCCCGATACGTGGCGCGGCTCGCTGCCGATGCCTTATCATGTCGGTCCCGGTCCCGCCAAAGCGCATCTGCATCTTAAGTTCAACTGGGACCGCAAGCCCATCTATGACGTGATCGCAAGAATACCCGGATCGAAATATCCCGATGAATGGATCATTCGCGGCAATCACCATGACGGCTGGGTAAATGGAGCAGGCGATCCGGTTTCGGGCGCCAGTCCCGAAATGGAAGAAGCGCGCGCGTTCGGCGAATTGTTGAAGGGAGGATGGAAGCCGGATCGCACGATCATTTATGCGTTTTGGGACGGCGAAGAGCCGGGACTGCTCGGCTCCACTGAGTGGGCCGAAACGCATGCTGATGAGTTGAAGCAGCATGCGGTGGCTTACATCAACTCTGACGGCAATGGCCGAGGCTTCTTTCGCGCTGAAGGATCGCATTCGCTGGAGAATTTTGTGAACTCCGTCATGAAGGATATCGACGATCCGGAAACGAAGATGACGGCCTGGAAGCGCGTCCGGCTGGCTGACCTGTCCCGGACAACTCCCGATAAACGAGCGGAACTGAGATCACGCCCGGACTTACGTATTGGCGCGCTAGGGTCCGGCTCGGACTATACGGTTTTTATTGACCACCTGGGCGTTGCCAGCATGAACATCGGCTTCGGCGGAGAAGACGCGGGCGGCGGCCAATACCACTCCATTTACGACGATTTCTATTGGTACACGCACTTCGAAGATACTGATTTCGCATACGGCAAAGCGTTGGCGCAGACGGGCGGAACCATGATGATGCGCTTAGCTAATGCGGAAGTGCTGCCGTTCCAGTTTACCGATTTCGCCGAAACAATCCGTACCTATGTCGGCGAGGTGAAAAAGCTCGCAACAGACCAACGCACTGCCATTAAGGAGCGTAACGCCGAAATCGAAGAAGGCGTGTATCAGGCGCTCGCCGATCCCAAGAAGAAAACCGTGCCGCCCTCGAAAGAACCGGTTCCGCCGTTTTTAAATTTCGCTCCGCTGGATAACGCAGCGGACGATCTCACCCGAGCAGCGGAAGGATACGAAAAGGCGCTGACAGCCGCAGGTGACGTACAGGGAGCAGCCGTCAACGCCAAACTGATTCAAAGCGAACGTTTGCTGACCGATTCCGCCGGTCTTCCTAATCGCCCCTGGTTTCAGAACCTGATCTACGCGCCTGGTTTCTATACCGGCTATGGCGTAAAAACCCTTCCCGGCGTGCGCGAAGCGATTGAGCAGAAACGCTGGGAAGAAGCTGACACACAGATCGTTCGTGTTTCCAAAGCCCTGCAGTCCGAAGCCAACTTGCTGGACGAAGCCGCTAAACAACTGGGAGCGGCGAAGTAAAACAGTGCGTCAGGTTCCAGCTAATACGCCACAGAACGAACCGTAAAGCCGACTCCACGACGGCGGTTTACCTCCACCGTCGTCGGCAGATCCAGTAATTCTATGGGGATGATGATCGGAACACCGTTAGTCCCGATATATCGGACTTGGGTGCCGCCTTCAAACCAGTAATCACGGGCCAACCTCCCATTGCCGTCCCGCAACATGAGAATCGTCAGCGGCGTCGCGTAAGACGGAGCGGTTCGCGGCGGCGTGTACGACAAAGGCGCGCGCGGCGCAAAGCCGTATGGATTGGCGGGAATGTTTGCCGGCGGATAATAGTACGGCGCGGCCGTGGACTGTTGCGGCAGCGGCACGCCGAGATCATCCATGATCTTCAGGGTAAGACGCGTTTCCGCCTTCAGAACGGGGCGTGGCCCGCGTCGCGGCAGGTTAAGAAGATCGATGGGCCATAGCAGGGGAATCGACCACTCGACGGCATCGCGAACCGGATGGCCTTTGCCTTGGATGCGGCCTTGTTTATCGACCGAATACTGCGGCACATGCACAACTTTGGCCGATACCGGCAGCACCTGATCGGGCGGAATCACCATCCGGTCGAATTTCAACTCCATCCAGCCTTTACCGACAAAGTGGCCCGGATCTTTGTATTCTTCAAACCGGCCCACCAGATAGCTGCCGTACGGAAACACGGCGCGGCCGTACATCTCCACATGGCTGACTTGGCACAAAACGGGATCGCCCACTTCAGCCGTTTTAGACGACAGTTTCGGTTCCGAAACGGTGCATTGGACCAAAGCGCCGGCCGGAATCAGTTGTTCAGCGGCCCACCCGGTGAGCGGCGTGGCCAAGACCAACGAGAAAAGAAGCGCAGTAAAATTTCCCTTCATAGCGAAAAACTCCTCACTCTTGAACTGAAACATCCTACGCTATCAAAGTTTTTTGAGAGGCGTTCGCTTGGATTTTTACTGGATGCTCTGAAACATTGGTTTTACTGCCGACCCCAGTTAAAGGTCAAAACAGGGCTGCACGCCACCGACTTAATAGTGACTTGTGTTGTTCCATGTTGCTCTCCCTGCTTGTAAGGCAACATCACGGAAAAATAATTGCCGTCGGCACCTGCCTTTGCCTTTGCGCTATGGCGTTCGCCGGAAGAATTTGATTCAAATGTGAGATCGGCATTCGGCTCGAAGCCTGTACCTTCAATAGCAACCTCCTCAGCGCCCGGCGTGAGCAGTACAGATTGAATGGAGCATCCTTTATCGTTTGCTTGATTAGGGAGGGGAACAACCTTTGCAAACGCCTTTAAGTTACGGTCGTCGGCACAGATAAGCGCCACGCGAAACGGCTCGCCCTTTGCCGGGTTAAGTTTTAAGTCGATAGGGTCGTTCAATTTGTCTGGAGAACCGCAGGTATCCGGCTTGCCTGCGCAAACCGCCAAGCCTTTATCGTCAAGCGTCACGCCTTGTAACACCACGCCGGGCTGCCCTTGTGTAACCGGCCAGCTCAAGAGCAAATAGCGCTTGTCATGGGGTAATCCGGACGCGTAGAGTTGGTAGGTAATTGTTCGGCCGGAACGAGCTATTTCCTTTAAGGACAGCGAAACATTAGGTGTACTCAAGGCAGGCCCCCAAGTGCGATGGTTGTTGGCAATACGGCTGGCGAGATCCTGCACGCTTTGATTCCCATTCGCTCCCGGAGGCTGCTGCGTTTGCGAGAAAAGCAAGGAATGGAGAGGAAAGGCAAAACAACAGAAAAGGGTCAGGTAACTGAGCAACTCGAACATAAACACCTGATCGTAGCCCGAAATTTGAGTGGTTTGCTATTGCCCGTTACGCACCCAAAGGTATGTAACGGTAGTCCTGCTCGTTTTACCCTTGTTCACCTGCTTGTGCTTCTTCGTAGCACTTGCGGAAGGCGCTGCCCAGAGCCAGATAATCTTTGACGTTGACCGGTTTCGTTAAACAAAGATCCGCTGTGAAGCGGCTGCGCGTCACGACGTCACGAATCACATCCTCCGGGGAGGAGCTGAGAATAACAACCGGCAGACGAGAAAGCTCATCGGTGGTGCGAATCATGCGCAGGACTTCCGTGCCGTGGCGTTTCGGAAGGTTCAGATCCAAAATCAAAAGGTCCGGCTTGCCTGCGTCTTGATATGGCCCCTGGTGCAGCAGATACTGCATCGCACTCTCGCCGTCGTGGGTCACCGCCACATCAGTTGGCCAGGTCTGCTCTTCGCGCAGTGCGAGCCGGATCATGCGCACGTCTACCGGATTGTCTTCCACAACCAGCACTGCCGTTCGTACTTTTGCCTCTTTTGCGTTCAAGACTGATAACCCTATGCCGGCAAAGTGAACCGAAAATTCGCGCCTTCTCCGGGCTTGGCCTCTGCCCAGATCCGGCCTCCGTAATGGCTGACAATGCGAGCGCAAATTGCGAGCCCCATGCCGTTTCCTTCGTACTCGCTACGCCCATGCAGCCGCTTGAAAATGCCGAAAATTCTTTCGGAGTACATCGGGTCGAACCCAAGCCCGTTGTCCGCAATTTGGAACGTCCACTTGTCGGCTGCCCGTTCCGCCTTGATAGTAATTTCCGGTCTTACCTCCGGTCGTCGGTACTTAATCGCATTGCCGATCATGTTTTGGAAAAGCTGCAAAAGATGAATCCTGCTGACCCGCAAATGGGGCAAGGGGTCGCAGGTAATCTGGGCCTGTGTTTCGGCAATTTTGTTGCTTAAATTAGCAAGCGCGTCTTGCAGCGCTTGCTCCGACTCCGTAAGCTTCTGAACCGGCTCATGGTCTTCCACCGCCCTGGTGTAATCCAGCAAATCCTTAATCATGCGATGAATCCGCTGCGAGCCCTCAATGCTTTGCTGCACCAGAACTCTGGCGTCATCATCCCAGCGGTCGGACCACGACAGGTTCAGCAATTCCATGGAGACCGAAATGTTGCGCAGCGGCTCCTGCAAATCGTGAGCCGCCGCGTAGGCAAACTGCCGAAGATCGGAATTGGCGCGCAACAGGGCTTCTTCCACCTGCTTGCGCGCTGTAATATTAACGGTAGTTCCAACAAAATGCGTCAGCTCCCGGCAGGAAACGTCGGAAAAGAAAGCTTGTCCCTGCGCATGTACATGGCGAAGCACGCCATCGCTCTGCCCGATAATTCGGTATTCCATGTCGTATTTGCAGGGCTGTTGTTCGCAAGTAATAGCCGCCGTTACCGCTTCCTCCACCCGCTTGCGATCTTCCGGGATCAGCGCTCCGAGGAACATCTTGTAATCAAATGCTGTTTGCGGGTGCATGCCTAGAGCCGTTCGGCATCTCTCGTCTGAAATAATGTTGCCGGTTTGCGGGTCAAGCTCCCAGGTGCCGATTGATCCTGCCGCCAAGGCCATCTCCAGGCGCTTGTTGCTGGCCCGAAGCGCTTCCCGGCTTTCGGTCAGCCTCCGGTTTGCTTCCGTCAGCTCTGCGGTCCGCTCGGCCACGCGGCGTTCCAGATCGGCATTGAGGCGGCGAACCTGTGCGTCGGCCTGAATCCTTTCGGCAATTTGCGTCCGCAATTGCGCCGGGCTGGGAAGGGCAATTAGCTGCGGCAGCAATCGCACCAGGCACAAAGCGGTCAGCACGGAAAATGCCGCTGTAATCGCTTTAACAAGGCCCTCAAAGCGGTAAATCGGATGCCACAAAGTCCATATCGACAGCAGATGCGTGCATCCGCAGCCTAAAATAAAGGCTCCAAATAGAAGGAAAATCCAAGGGAAATCGACATCACTGCGGCGTTTCACAAACAAACGCAGCGCGAACGGGATGACAAAGTAGGAAAAGGCAATCAGTAGGTCTGACCCGATATGAAGGCCCATCACTCCCGCGCCGCGCAAGCACATGGCATGCGGCATGAAGTTCGCGGCGAAAAGCTCTCGCAGAAGCTCCATCATTTCATCTCAAGCGTTAA
>CAXTWT010000291.1:0-6186 GCA_964247955.1 uncultured Bryobacteraceae bacterium | reverse complement strand
TGCTTCACGATTTTTTCCGGCTCGATGATGTTGCCGATTGACTTGGACATGGCGCGGCCCTCCGCATCGAGCGTCCAGCCGTGCGTGGCGCATTCCCGGTAAGGCGCGCCGCCTTTCAGCCCTACGCCAATCAACAGCGAGCTATGGAACCAGCCGCGATACTGGTCGCCGCCCTCAATGTACATATCCGCCGGCCAGTGCAAACCGTTTTGCGGGGTTAGAACCGCTAAGTGGCTGGAACCGGAATCAAACCAAACGTCGAGAATATCGGTTTCTTTTCGGAACTCCCCGTTGCCGCACTTGGCGCAGGCGCAGCCCGAACCCATTAGTTCAGCGACGCTCTCGGAGTACCAGACATCAGAAGTGTTCCGGCGGAATTTGGCAACGACGCCCTCCAGCACGCGTTTATCCGTGAAAGGCTCACTGCAACGCTCGCAGTAGAAGACCGTGATCGGCACGCCCCAGACGCGCTGACGCGAAATGCACCAGTCCGGGCGCACTGCGATCATGTTGGAGATTCGCTCCTCACCCCAGGCAGGATGCCACTTCACAGTCTTGATCGCTTCGAGCGAACGGCTGCGAAGCTCTTCCCGCTCCATGCCGATGAACCACTGCTCCGTGGCGCGGAAGATGACCGGATTGTGGCAGCGCCAGCAGTGCGGATAGCTGTGTTCGAGCCGCGCTTGACCCGCTAATGCTCCCTGCTGTTCGAGCAGCTTAATCACAAGGGGATTAATTTCCCAAACCGTTTTGCCGATTAATTCTTCAGGCAGCGTTCCCGCAGCGCCCTCTGCGCGGAAGATACGGCCTGCTGCATCGACCGGACAGTAGACCGGGATGCCGTACCGCTGGCAGATAACGAAATCTTCCTGTCCATGACCAGGAGCAGTATGCACGGCTCCGGTACCTTGTTCCAAGGTGACGTGATCGCCTAGTAAGCCGAGGGAATCCCGGTCAATAAAGGGATGGCGGAACACAGCCCGTTCGAGTCTGGTTCCGGGAAACTTCGCGATAACTGTCCGGTCCCAACCAAGAGCTTCCGACACTTGCGGCAGCAAACCTTCCGCAACAATTGTGATGCCTTCGGGCGTATCGACTGCCACATACTCGAACTTTGGATTGAAGCTGATAGCCAGGTTTGCCGGAATCGTCCAGGGCGTAGTGGTCCAGATCAGGCAGTAAACCTTTCGGCCCGCCAGAGCTTCATCGAGAGCCGCAGGATCAGATACGAGCGGGAACCGGACATAGATCGAGGGGCTGGCATGATTCTCATACTCGACTTCCGCTTCCGCCAGCGCGGTTCGATCTTTGATGCACCAATGGACAGGCTTTAGCCCTTTGTATACGTAACCGCGATGCAGAAAGTCAACAAACGCCTGAGCGATCACGGATTCATACTCGGCGCTCATCGTGAGGTATGGATTCTCCCAGCGCCCCAGCACGCCTAGGCGCTTGAACTCTTTCCGGTGAACGTTGACGAAATTTGCGGCGTAGGCGCGGCATTCGGCGCGGATGTCCGCAATGCTCATGGACGCTTTACGCTTGCCAAGTTCCTGGTCAACTTTGAATTCAATCGGCAGGCCGTGGCAGTCCCAGCCCGGAACGTACGGAGCATCAAAGCCCGCCATGCTTTTGGACTTCACAATAAAGTCTTTGAGGATTTTGTTAAATGCCGTGCCGAGGTGGATGTTGCCGTTGGCGTAAGGAGGTCCATCGTGCAACACATACTGTGGACGGCCCGAGCGCGATTCGCGAATGCGCGCATAAAGGTCAATACTTTCCCACTCTTGAAGCAGCTTCGGCTCCAAGGTAGGCAGGTTCGCCTTCATCGGAAACGCAGTTTTGGGAAGGTTGACCGTCTTTTTCAGGTCAACAGACGTGACATCCATGGGATATCTTTATCGTAACGAACACATGGTTACTTTTGGAGGTGAGCGTGCCACAATAGCGGCATGCCAGCCGACTCGAAAAAAGAGAGCGTGATCGTCACAGAACCCGAAATCCTTGGCGGATCGTTTCCGGTTTTTCGCGGCACGCGAGTACCGGTTGATACGTTCCTGAACCACATCAAAGACGGAGGAACTATGGACGACTTCCTGACCGGATTTCCTACCGTGACACGCGACCAGCTTGAGGCGGCTTTGGAGTACGCAATGGAATCAATCCGGCTTCGTCAAACGTCGTGAAAAAAGTTGTCATTGATGAATGTTTGGATCTGCGGCTAAGGCATCATCTTCCAGAACACGAGTGTGTGACGGTCCAGTATCTCCAGGCGAAAGGAATCAAAGATGGCCCACTGCTGGAAAGGATTGCAGGCGCTTTTGATGTATTAATTACCAGAGATAGCAATCTGCAATTTCAACAGAATCCAAAGAAGCACCCCACGTTCTCTGTCATTTCACTCGATGTGAGTGACGGGCGCTTGAAATGGTTATTACCGCTTGTGCCCATGATTCGGATAGCCTTAGAGACCATCAAACCGGGCCAGTGGTTGCGTATCCCGTTAGAGTAGCTGTTTACAGTCGTTGTTCAAAGAATATCGTCGTAAAGGTCGCGACGACGTAGTAAGCCTATGACTCCGAAATTCCAAAACGGCAATTCGGGAGCGGGGTGGCGGAAGCGGATTTCATTTTCAAGTACGCGCAAAACAAGATTCTTCACCAGTTGCTCGGCATCAGTGCCGGACTTAGTAGCGAGTCGCGCAAGTTGCGCTTCCTGCTCGGGGGTGAAGTGTAATTCCATCTCTTCACAATACGGAAAATGCCCGATTCAAGCAAGCTATTGTGCAACCAACTCGGACCGTGCGCCGATGTTCCGTAAGCAGCGGTCGATCCAAAGCTTTGTCAGCTTTTCCTGCGCGCCGTTTTGCGATAAACGGGAGCGCAAGCTGCCGAACTCCACATGATCTAACGGCTGGTCCTGATTGAAGCAGGAGAAAACGACCGTCTCCTTGCCCGTTTGCGGGTCTTTATGCATTTGCAGGCATTGGGCGCAAATCTCCTTCATCATGCACTGCATGGGCGAGTTGATGCTTCCAATGGCATGGTGATCCGGCTTCAGAAACGGACGCAGCACGGAGTGTCGGGCCTGCTGCACGGCGCGCATCATGCCGTCGGAGCCGATCACAATCAAACGGTCTACCGAGTTCAGCGGAATTTGCGGTTCGCCCAGATCGCCCCGGCCATAAGCCGCCATCGCTTCCACGATGTTGCCCACAAAGGCGCTGTCCTGCAGTCGCCTCGGTGTGAATCCAGGGGCTTCGTCGCAAACCCAGATCACCACATCCGCCGCTTTCTCGATCTCCTCGATCTTATAACGGTCAATGATCTTTTTGTAACCCGCGAAGTAGACCACCCGCGACCCTGACTCGCGCAGCTTTTGCCCGATGGAGAAAAGGACGGCGTTACCCAGTCCTCCGCCAGCCAGCAGAACCGTTTCCCTTTCCGGTGTTTCCGTCGGAGTGCCTGTGGGTCCCATCAGAATGACCGGCTCGCCCGGTTTCAGCAACGCGCACAGGTCCGATGATCCGCCCATTTCAAGAACAATGGTCGATAACAAGCCCTTTTCCATGTCGACCGACGCGCCCGTAAGAGCAAGACCCTCCATCGCCAGCGCCGTCCCATCCAGGCGGAGGGCGTTGGACTCATAGTTTTGCAGGCGATAAAATTGACCGGGCTGGAAGGCGCGCGCCGCAATGGGGGCGCGCACCACAATTTGAACGATGTTCGGCGTTTAGCGGATCACATCCTCCACAACGGGCCGCAACTCGTCATTGAGCCGCTCCAAAAGTACTTCGGGAGACGGTTCGACTTGCGGCTGCCGCGACAGGACGCGGGAGATCACCGGATAGCCGCGTTTGGCGCTTCCCATGGCCTTGACCACGTTGCCCGAAAAGGACGGGTGCAGATCGCCGAAGAAACTGACCGCTTTTCCGTCAGAATGCTGCGACGCCAGAACATACGTGTGCTGCGGCTTGGCAATGCGCTCCGGCTTTACCGGATGACCTTCTTCGTCAATGGCCTGGAAGTAGCGGCCGTCCAGGGTGAAGTTGTGTTCGTCTTCCCGCGCCAGAACCGTATTCGGCTGCGTGCCGGCAGCCACAAGAATGCTGCGGGCGGGCAGCGTGACGTACTCTCCGCTGGGGAGAAACTGCCCCGTTGCTTCGTCCAGCTTCTGTTTTTCCAGCCGCAAAGCGCGGGCGCTTCCCGTTTCGTCAACCTGGACCTCTTGCGGCGCAAGGCACTCCGCAAAATGGACACCTTCCTCAAAGGCCCTGGCCACTTCTTCGTGGTTCAGCGTATAGCTGGGCGCGTCGATCAAACGACGCCGGTAGGCAATCGTCGAGCCTCCCCACGAGTTCAGCAGTTCCATGATTTGCGGCTGTCGTCCTTCGCGGGCCGCCAGCGCGCGTTCGGCGCGAATCGCCTTGGCATGGGAGATGAATTCCTCGGCTACTTCAGACTCTTCGCGCGTCCACTTCCGGCGAACTTCACTTTCGCCGATTTCAGCCGAAAGAATTTCAAAGCGCTTCAAAAACTTCTCAATTTGCACCACGTAGTAAGCCAGCGATTCCGTTGCGGTATCAATCGCCGTCAAGCCGCCGCCGATTACAACGATGGGCATGCGAATCTGCAAGTTTGCCAGTGATTCGTACTTGGCTGCGCCGGTAAGCTGCAAAGCCATCAGAAAATCCGATGCCTGACGAACGCCGCGCGCCAGACCATTCTTCATCGGAATCACCGTGGGGCGGCCCGCTCCGGCGCACAGCGCGATATGATCAAAACCCATCTCGAATGCGCTATCCACCGTCATAGTTCCGCCAAACCGGACGCCGCCGAACATGGAAAACTCCCGTCGCCGTTCGAGCAGCAGGCGAATCACTTTCAGAAAGTTTTTATTCCAGCGAACCGTAATGCCGTATTCGGCAACGCCGCCGAACCCGGCCATGACACGCTCATCCAGGCGCTCAAAGATTTCCGTAATGTCGCGAACCGGCCGGAACGGAACGCGCTTCCCCCGTGCGTCCACGCCTGAGACATCTTCCGGGAGCGGCTCCACTTTCAACCCATCCACCGCCACTACGGTATGCCCGTCGTTCATTAAATGATGAGCCAGCGTGAACCCTGCCGGACCCAGCCCGACAATCAGAACCTTGCGCCCTGTTCGGTCCTGCGGAAACGGCCTGACAATGTTCAGAGGGTTCCACCGCGTCAGCAGGCTATAAATCTCAAAACCCCAGGGCAGTTCCAGGACATCCTTCAACGTCCGGGTCTCGACCTGGGGGATATCAACGGGGTCCTGCTTCTGAAAAATGCAGGCTTTCATGCAGTCATTGCAGATGCGATGGCCTGTCCCTGCCGCCATGGGGTTGTCAATTGTCACGACCGCCAACGCGCCGATGGGGTTGCCGTTGCCCTTGACGGCGTTCATCTCGGAAATTTTCTCATCCAGCGGACAACCTGCCAACGGCACGCCGAAGACGCTCGACTTAAACGCGCCGTTTTTCTCTTTCAGCCCGGAAGAACACGAGTCCTTACCCTGGTTATGGCATTTAATGCAATAGTGAGCCTGGTCCAATGCTCCGGTTAAGTCGGTACCCGGATCGGTTAATTGAAAGCCTTCCCGCAACCGCCAATGATCGCTGCTCAGCTCCAGCCGCACTAAGCCATCAACCGCAACCGCCTCCGTTGGAACCAAGTGCTGCATATCGAGCTTGTGTGGAATTTTAAACAGCACTCCATTCCGGTGCTTGGCCTTCCCTTGCGGCGACAAGGCGGCCCACGCCGCGTAGCGAGTTGCTATCTCAAGCTGCGGGATGTACTCCGCTTCATTCTCCAGCCAGCGCGACACATGCTGGGCAAAACTGAGTTCAGTTAACGGCTCCTGAGTCAAGGTTTGCATCTCAGAAGTCGTCGCATAGCCGTCAATTTCAGCCGCCCGTTCTTCGGTATAGCCGGTCAGCGCTTTCCGTTGCACAAAGCGCCGTTTGACCGAATACAGCGGAGCAAGCTCAGAGTGCCGGGCCTGTAGGAGGCTCAGTTCTTTTTCGACACCGAACAACTGTCCTAGAAAATCTTCCAGGTAAGGCGCTGCTTCAATAATTAATTCCGAATGCTGCTTGGGCGCAAGAGAAGCGGGATTGTTCCGCGCCGCCAGAAGTCGGTCATGCAGGGATGGAGCCGCTTG
>CAXTWT010000290.1:3061-6191 GCA_964247955.1 uncultured Bryobacteraceae bacterium | reverse complement strand
AGTTTCGCGGTGAAGAAACGCGGGAATGACACGCCGGTCCGTTCTTCTTTTTTCAGCGAATTTAAAGAACTTTTCGTCTTGGTGGGGGGATTAACAGTAAGCTGGCCCATACACTCCGGAGGATTTCATCTGCTTGTAATCAGCAGCAACTTCAGGTTCGATTATGGCAGGATCTGAAACCAAGTCAAGATCGAAAGAGAACCAGACACCAAGATATTGTGGATAATCTGTGGAGATGCCCTAGATAAAGTAGGCAAGTAGAAAGAGGACAGTTATATGGGGTGAATACCGGTTTAAAGAAATCCCTCGAAGAAGGACGAAACTTTCAGGAGTTTTTCCGGTAAAGGAGGAGGTAGTTGGACCGTTTCGTCCTGACGAAACTCCGAAACGTATTCAGCGCGGTGTTCAATGACCCTCCACTTCGGTTCCAGGTACACGACCCAAACCGCCGAGGCGCCTGCATCCAAGTACAAGGAGACCTTTTCCCTGACGTGCTTCGGCTTATTAGCCGGGGATACTATCTCAACAACTAGTTGAGGCGCACCGATTGGGTAAGTGCTCTGAGCTAGTGCTTCCTGCCAACGTTTCCGGTCGATCACGAAAACATCCGGGCTGGGCATTTCATGATCGTGAAGCCGCATGTTGGTCCGCATATTGACGTGGTAATCCGTACCAGTTAAAACTTTACGTAAGGATAGAGCAATGTTAAAAGCTACATCCTGGTGAAGAGGTTTAGGGTCAGGGGACAAAATGTGTTCTCCGTGAATCAGCTCCGAGCGCATCCCTTTCGCTGCTTCCAGAACTATGAATTCGTCGGCTGTCAGAAGAGACGCGCTTGTAGCCATGCAATTATTGTCTCGCTTTTATCATGCGCGGGCTAGGGTAGCGGTTGAATGATAGTTTCCACAGTGGAATCCTAAGGTTCTCATTCAGAACTCAATTTCCGGTAACGCGGCTTCCAAATAACAGGATTCGATGTGGTCCATGAGACAGATACTGTTTTAGACAGTAGGGAAAAGAAACATGGACGAGATAGTTAACTACTCCGATGATCCCTTACAGACGTATCTTCGTGAACTGCGGCGGATTCCTGCGCTCGATGAAATCGAAGGATGCCTATGTCTACAGCACGTACGAGCTAATGACCCGGAAGCCGAAGCAGCCCGCACGCGCCTTTTAGAGGCTCATCTGCCGCTAGTAATTCCTATTGCCGAACGGTACCGAACGGATCAAGCGCATATTTTGGACTTAATTGAAAGGGGTAATAGCGGTCTCATGCAAGCTGTCAGGAGCGTAGAGACGGACGATCTCAATCTATTCGCTGTGCAGGCAATCAGGTGCATCGAACAAGCTATAACCGAAACGGTTGCAGAAAGTTAAGTAGATTGTTTTCCCGTTACTGGAGCAACTAAAGAGAACGCGAAACGGCGTTTTCGGAAAACTAGCTTCCGTGAAAGCCATCAATGAACTTTTGACGGTACCCGTACTGCTATCTTGCCGCGCTCGCGTGCCACCCTAAACCAGGTTCAAAACATCCATCCACATTGTTCTTGCTTACCGAGGACATGATGTTGTATATTGTTATCGGTAACCGAGACTATTCTAATGAGCAAACCTACTGACCTTGTGCAAGGCACGCTCGATCTGCTTCTGCTGAAAATTCTCGCGCTGGAGCCGATGCATGGCTGGGCCGTCAGCCAGCGTCTTAAGCAGGTCTCGGGTGATGTGTTGCGGGTCAGCGACGGCTCGCTTTATCCCGCGCTCCATAAGTTGGAGCAGGAGGGCTGGATTGCAGCCGAGTGGAAGACGAGCGACATGGGGCGACGCGCTAAGTTTTACTCGCTGACTCGCTTGGGACGGCGTCACCTGGAGCGCGAAGCGGCAAATTGGGACCGCTTGAGCGAGGCCATTAATTCCGTTGTGCGCCTAAAGGAAGCTTGAGCATGCGTCCCGAACACTGGATCTTCACTATTCCGCTGCGGCTGCGCTCGCTGTTTCGCCGTAAACAGACAGAACAGGATCTCGAAGATGAACTTCAGTTCCACCTTACACAACGAGTCGAGCAGGAAATGGCTGCCGGTAAAAAGCCCGACGAGGCCCGCTATGCGGCTCTGCGAGCGATGGACGGGATCGAACAACGAAAAGAAGAGATCCGCGATTTACAGCGGGTCCGCTGGTTGCACGACCTCCTGCAAGATGCGGCCTATGCGGTTCGCACCCTGACCAAGACGCCCGGCTTTACCGTGGTTTCCACCCTGGTGCTGGCGCTCGGCATCGGCGCGAACACGGCAGTGTTTACGGTTGTTAATGGCGTTTTGCTGCGACCGCTACCGTACCAGGAATCCGACCGCCTCTTCCTGGTCTCGAACGTTCCGAAAGCTTTGTTCTTTGATCCCGGTCCCATCATGGTGGACCGTGATTATCTCCAATTTCGTCAGCATAACCATTCGTTTGAGAGTCTGGCCCACCTAGGATCTGCGCGAGGCAAAAGAGTAACGCTCACCGGACACGGGAACCCCGCAGTGCTGAATGCCTCAGAGGTCGGCCCGGATTTCCTGCGAGTGCTGCGCGTTAGCCCTGTTATCGGGCGTGGATTCTTATCAGAAGGGCGTGCGGACCCTAACGTTGTGCTGCTCAGTCACCGGCTCTGGAGCAGTCGCTTTGGCGGCGACCGCAAAGCCGTCGGCAGCGCTCTTACACTCGATGGGGTTAGCTACTCGATTATCGGCGTGATGCCGGATTCGTTTACGTTTGGAAATGCCGATTTGTGGGTCCGTGACGAGGTCCGTATCGCTTCGCACAATGTGTATTTGCTTCCGATTCTGGGCCGGTTGAGGCCGGGGGTTCTGCCGCAACAGGCGCAGGCAGAACTGGCAGCGTTTGCGGCAGGGTTGCCGCGCGACAGCGGTTCGCGCCGGGAAGGTTATCTGACCCGCATTCTTACCCTGAAAGATCTGTTCGTGGCGGATGTTCGAAAGCTGCTGCTAATTTTCTCGGGTGCTGTCGCGTTCGTTTTCCTAATTGCCTGCGCCAACTTCGCCAACCTGCTGCTCATCCGAGGCGCGGGACGCCAGCCGGAAATGGCAGTTCGGGCCGCTTTGGGAGCAAATCGCTGGCGATTGATTCGCCA
>CAXTWT010000290.1:0-2961 GCA_964247955.1 uncultured Bryobacteraceae bacterium | reverse complement strand
AAATCCGTGGCTGCGGTAAGCTATCTGCCGTTTGGATTCGGAGTGCAAGGAGACTTTCAACTGGAAGGCCACCGGCATCTTCCTAAAGGCTACAGCGTAGCCAAGCCAGCCATCAGCCCCGATTACTTTCGCACGATGGGCATTCCGCTGGTGAGCGGTCGCGAGTTTACTGAGCGTGATAACTCGTCCGCGCCGGGCGTGGTGGTACTCAGCCAATCCGTGGCGCGGCATTTTTGGCCTGCTGAAGATGCGGTCGGGAAACGGATCTCCATGGAAGACCATCCGAAACCGGGGGACTGGCTGACGATTGTCGGGGTCGTGAGCGATGTCCGGCAGCATGGTTTCAATGATAAACAGACTCCTGTGATCTATCAGCCTTACGGGCAGATGAAAGGACCAGGCTTTCTCGAGCATATGAGCTTTGTGGTGCGGAGCGAAAACCCGAGAGCCACGGCGGAGGGTGTGCGTACCGTCATTCATAAGGTGGACCCGGAGCTGCCCACCGAGTCCGTCACCACCATGGATGCAATTGTCGCGGACTCGATGACGGGAGCCCGATCGCAAACACGTTTGCTCGGAATGTTTTCGCTGATGGCGCTGTCCTTGGCAGCCATCGGCATTTATGGAGTGCTGGCCTACTCGGTAGCGGAGCGCACGCACGAGATTGGAATCCGCATGGCAGTAGGGGCCGAAGCGAAGGATGTTGTTTGGCTGGTCATTCGTCGAACGCTCGCGCTCACAGGAAGCGGAGTGCTCCTCGGTGTTCTGGGGGCTGTCGCTGTTACTCGCGTGCTGACGAAGTTTCTCTTCGAGGTGACACCGACTGATCCTCTTACCTTGTTTGTCGTTACTGCAACATTGATTGCAGTAGCTCTGTTTTCCGCCTGGATGCCTGCACGACGCGCAGCGGGCGTGCATCCTCTTACAGCCTTACGGCACGAGTAACGGCGTTCTGTAGGCAGAAGTTTTTTCGCCGTGGTACCCTCGTGTGCCATGAGGGTGTTCCACCGATTGTTGCAAGCCAGATGCTTCGTGCTGATGTTCCTTATTGTGCCGTTGCTCCCGGCGCAGACGAATGGTTATTTCCCCTCGCGGTTTGAGTGGCAGCACCGGTCGCCCGAGGCCCTCGGCATGGATGCGGCGGCCATTGACGAAGCAGCGGCTTTTCATCGTTCGCACGAATCGAAGTCGCCGCGCGATTTACGGAAGGCGCACGATCTGACGTTTGCGCGCGAAGCCTATGGCGAGCCGCTTGGTCCGTTTCAGGAGCGCGGCGAGCCAACGGGGTTGATCATTCGGCATGGTTATATCGCTGCTGAATGGGGCGAGCCGCAGCGGGTCGATATGACTTTCAGCGCGACCAAAAGCTTTCTTTCGACGGTGATCGGCATTGCTTTCGATCACGGTTTGATTCACGACCTGAACGATCCGGTAAAGAACTACGTGCCGGGAGAGTATTTTGCCAGCGGCCATAACAGCCGCATCACCTGGGACCATTTGCTGCGCCAAACCAGCGATTGGGAAGGCACGCTTTGGGGAAAACCGGACTGGGCGGACCGGCCTCCGAAAGATGTGCCGTTCGCCGAATATATGAAGCGTACGCATAACGAACCGGGCGCCGCGTGGAAGTACAACGATGTGCGGGTGAATCTGCTGGCGTTGGCGGCGTTGCAGGTTTGGCGGCGTCCGCTGCCGCAAGTTTTGAAAGAGTACGTTATGGACCCGATTACGGCAAGCAGCACGTGGCGCTGGCTTGGTTACGACAATTCATGGGTGAACGTGGACGGCGTGATGGTGCAATCCGTTTCCGGCGGCGGCCATTGGGGCGGCGGGATGTTTATCAATGGCTACGACATGGCGCGCTTCGGCCTGTTAACGCTGCATCGAGGCCGCTGGAATGACCGGCAAATTGTTTCCGAGCAGTGGGTAAAGCGGGCGCTGACGCCCACAGGACCGAACCCGGAGTATGGATTTATGAACTGGTTTCTTAACACGGGCAGGAAAGCTCTGCCGAGCGCGCCCGCCACGGTGTTTTATCATTTGGGCAACGGCGCGAATGTGATTTACGTTGATCCGGAACTGGATCTGGTGGCGATCGTGCGCTGGATTGATCCTGCTCCCGCAGCGCTTGATGGATTTGTGTCGCGGCTGCGCGCAGCCGTTCAACAGAATCATTAGCAGCCTGCGCTTCCGCCGCGTTTCTACATCATGGAAAGCGCAAAACACGCCGGAGAAATCGTAAAATGAAGACTCCCTGGTATGGAAGAACAGTATGAGGTAGTGCCGAGTGAGGCGCAGAATCAGTTAGGAAGAAGCCGCCAAGCGGTACTGATCGATGTACGCGAGCCGCGAGAGTTTGCGCTAGCTAGGATTGAAGGGGCATTGCTGGTCCCTATGCAGACGATACCGGCAGAGTTGCAAAGGTTGGAACAACTAGCGGACGGAAATACTTTGCTGGTGTTGTGTCATCACGGAGTGAGAAGCCTGCAAGTAGTCGCTTGGCTACGCCGACAAGGAATCGATGATTGTTACAGCATTGCAGGCGGAATCGATCGTTGGAGCCGAGAAGTGGATACGAGCGTGCCGCGCTATTAAGCAGGGGCGCTTAGCCGTTTTTTCTACTTTTACGAAGAGGAGGCTGAAGCAGTTTACCGTTGTTTTCTTCTTGCCGATTCCCCTTCGTTCCCAGTCCGGAAGCAGACTGCCTGCGACGTTTGCTACTAACAGATAAGCGCTCCAGAGCCTCAATAGCTTCCTGTAAGCGCTGTAGTTCTTCTTGCAATTCAGCAATCATTTTAAGCAGATCCATGCTTAGTGTATGACGCAGAGGAAGCGGCAAATCATCCGCATTCGTGGAGAAAGGAGTGCTGGAAAAACAAAACCCCGGATCTGAGCAGATCCGGGGTTTTATATAAAACTAATTCGGGCGACGTCCTACTCTCCCACCGACTTACGCCGGCA
>CAXTWT010000289.1:0-6230 GCA_964247955.1 uncultured Bryobacteraceae bacterium | reverse complement strand
GCCTGTCGCGGCTCCAAGCGCTCGAGTTCATCGAGCAGCGTATCTAGGTTCAGCAGGTCCTGCTCGCAAGGGACAGCCGTCTCCATAGGATCATCCAGTGTAACTAGGATGCAGTCCCGGCCACCGCGCTTGTCTGAGGTCCGGCGGCGGACGGCGTCCACCAGCACTTGCCGCATGGCGCGCGCGGCGATTCGCTTAAAATGCAGCCTGGACTTCACTTTAAGATGCGAAGTGTTCATCAGCTTGAGCCAAGCCTCATTCACCAGCGCCGTCGGATTGAGAGTACAACTGCCATAACTGCCGCTCACAGTGGAAGCCAGCCGCCGCAACTCCTCATAAGTCACGCTGAACAGATCATCCAGTGACTGTTTATCCGGTAATTCGACAGGTTCGTTATCTTCGAACTCTTGCCCGGTCTCATCGTCCTGAAGCGGCATGATCCCTTTCCTTCCCCGTTTACGTAATGGAAAGCGAACTCCCGGAGTGTGTTCAATACAGCTTCCGGGAGGATATTGAAGGATGCTATCACTCCAGGGCTTGCATCTGCAACGCGTATTGTTCGGTCTATGACAGCTTTTGCGCTGATTTTACGTAAAGGAAGGTGAAGGAACCAAAAGAAATGATCCAATCTGTTTCTGCTTTGCTGCTGGTGGTAGCTCTTCTGATCCAGACTCCTGCTCCGAAACCGTCCGCCCGGGCAGGCGCGAAGCCGGCCGCTGGCGGGGTCGACACCATCATCTCCCTCGTAAAGGGCGGCATGTCTGAATCGCTTGTTCTCAAAACGATCCAGCGTGAAAACAAAGCATACTCCCTTACGCCGGCCGATATGCTCAAACTACAGAAAGCAGGCGTTTCCGAAACCATTATTCAAGCTATGATGGACCCTTTCTCCGCACCGGCGGCTGCAAATTCACCCAAAGCCGAGGTCGAGTCCACGGGAAAACCTAACGGCTCTACGCCCTACCCGCCCGACCTCCCCAACGTTCAGCGCGTCGCGCACAAGCGCCGGGTCGCCGTGCTTCCGTTTGATTATGCGGCGGTAGCTCACTGGGTAACCTATTGGTTTCATAGCGACGTGAACATCGGGCAGGGAATCCGGGCTATGCTGACAGCCCGCATGAGTAATGCGAAGAACGTCACGCTGGTGGAGCGGGCGCGCCTGGACGCGATTAAAAGCGAACTTGACTTGAACAACAAAGGCAATACGGTCAACCAGGGAACCAAGGTCAAGATGGGCCGTGTCAGCGGAGCCGACTGCATTCTCATGGGCGACATCACCATTTTCGGGCGGGATGACACGTCGCAGCGTCAACACGATTCAGGGTACGGTCAGGTGGCCCGGAATCTTGGCGGCAGACTGTACCCCCGATTTGGAGGGCAGATCTCTCAAATGGGTACGTTTAGCAAAGAAGAAAAAGCCGTGGTTGCGATTGCCCTGCGTATTGTGGACACGGAAACGGCGGAAGTGCTGGAAACCGCCGAAGCCAGAGGCGAATCGTCACGGTCGAGCAAAAACTGGACAGTGTTTACTGCAGGCAGCGGCACTTACCAGAACAACTCCGGAGCAATGGAAAGCTCTAACTTCCAGGAAACCATCATTGGCGAGGCTACTTCCGATGCCGTGAACAAAGTTCTTGCCGTGCTCGACGACAAAGTGCCCCGGCTTCCTCTCCGTTCACGCGGTATTGAAGGGCGAGTCGCCAAAATCTCGGGAAACAGCCCCATTCTCGGTTTCGGAGCTAACGAAGGCGTCTCGCTGGGGGACCGTTTCGAGATTCTCAAGATTATGAACGAGGTTGTCGATCCCGCTACCCATCAGGTGCTTGACGTGGAAACCGTAAAAGTTGGTGAACTGGTGGTCAGCAACGTTCGCGAACAGATCGCCACGGGCAATTACGGAGGAGAGATTCTGTCAGAAACTTATCCGAAAGGCTACACCGCCCGCCTGGTAAACAAATAACTTCGGACACCTCGCTTTGCTGCTGAACACGGTGCCAGTAAGGGCTGAGGGAGCATTCGCGAACCCGTTTGCACTTGTACTATACCAATGGTATAGTACAGTTATGGGCAGGGTAAGAGCAAAGCTTTTCTTTAATGGGCGCAGTCAGGCTGTCCGCCTCCCGGCTGCATTTCGCTTTGAAGGCACAGAAGTTTACATTCGCAAAGATGATGTGAACGGTGATGTAATTCTTTCCGCTAAACCAAACACTTGGGACGAATTTATAGCGCTGCGCGATCCCCATGATCCTGACATCCAGGAGTTCCTAAAAGAGCGTGACACAGCGCCCCCACAAGCGAGAGATTTGTTTTGAGGATCACCCAAAAGCTTTTTCTGCTGGACACGAACATCGCCAGTCTTTACATCCGAAGCGAGCAGTTGGATGCGCATGTTCAACGAATTTCGATGGAAAGTCTATGTATTTCGGCAGTCACAGAAGGCGAGCTGTTTTATGGCTTGGAGAAAAAACCATCGGCTACAAAGCTTCATAAGTTGGTAGAAGCTTTCCTGTTACGTATTGCTGTTCTGCCCTGGAACTCCGAAGTGGCAAGAACTTATGGCACACTTCGTGCCCGCTGCGATTTAAAAGGTATTTCGATAGGGAACCTCGACATGCTGATCGCGGCGCACGCCCTAGCAACTGGGGCAACACTTGTGACACGAGATAAAGCATTGCTGCAACTTCGACCCTGGATCATTGTTGAGAACTGGGCGGGCTAGGAGAGAGGCTTGTATCGCCGCATTTTCCTGATGGGCGTAGCCGGGGCGCTCATCGGTTGCACCTCGGGACGCGTTCATCGGCTGAACGTTTACAACTGGGACAACTACGTCGCCCGATCCACGGTCCCGGAGTTCGAGCGCCGTTTTCGCTGTACAGTTCGTTACGCGGTTTACGGCAGCGCGGAAGAGATGCTTGCCAAGGTGATGAGCGGCAACTCCGGCTGGGACGTGGTCTTTCCTTCCAACAGTTTCGTCGGGCCGATGCGGGAACTTGGACTGCTCGCGCAACTCGACCACGGCAGACTGCCGAATCTGTTCCACCTCGACCGGGAGTTTCAATCGCCCGAATGGGATCTGCATCTGCAATGGTGCGTTCCTTATATGCACAGCGCTACCGGCATCTTGTATTCGAAACGAGTCTCGCCGGTGCCCCAACGCTGGGCAGACCTGTGGACCGGCAGTTACGGACGCCGCGTCACCATGCTGGACGATCCGGCGGAAGTCTTTGCCGCGTGCCTGAAGCGCCTCGGCTGCTCCGTCAATGCAACGGATGAAGGTCAGTTGAAAGCCGCCCGCGATCTGGCGATGGAACAAAAGCCCACCCTGCGCGCTTATCTGAACGAGGAAGTGCGGGATCAAGTGGTCGCCGGGGATGTGCTTGCCGCGCAAATGTGGGCGCAGGTAGCGCAAGTGGCGATTGCCAACTCGTCGGATCTGGCCTTTGCCTTTCCGCAGGAGGGCTTTCCCTTGTATGCCGATAACGTTTGCATTCTGCGCGAAAGCAAGCACCGGGATTTAGCTTATGAGTGGGTGAACTATCTGTTGGAGCCGCCCGTTGCCGCCGCCGTCGCCACGGAGATCACCGCCGCGACGGCTAATGTTTCCGCCCGCGCACTGCTGCCGGACAAACTGCGAAACAATCCCATCCTGTATCTGGATAGCGAAACACGCAACAGGGGAGAGTGGTTTCGCGCCTTGCCGCCTCCGGCGCAACGCTTGCGCGATCGCTACTGGACGGAAATCAAGTCGGCTTAAAGTAGGCGCTTCGGGCGAGGCCTCGCCAGACGCTTTTCCAATCGCGCTTTGCGTGTTTCGAGTGCAGCCGAACTTTCAAACAGCATGGCTTGCACCGTCATCTCCAGCGCGAGCGCATACTTCTTTTCTTCATGCTCGTAGAACTTTGCCAACTCTTCCAGCGCGCTCACCCGGTATTCGTTGCGGCAGTCCGCCAACTCCGTGAAGATCTGTATCGCCGCATGGGGCCGCTTCAGTTTCTTTTCCAGCAGCGCCACATCCCATAGGGTCCGAAACAGCAACTGGTCCGGCAATCCCGTTTCGATAGCCCGACGCAGAAGCGTTAGCGCCTGTTCATGTTCCTGTGCCGCCACCAGCCACCGCGCAATCCCGAGCAGATCCGGCCCATGCTTCACCCCGATCTTCGCCAGCGACTCGCAATCCGTGCTGCGGAACGCCCCCGGCACAATCGCGGTCAGGCAGGCGAGCGTCAGAATATCCATCGCGTTGTGATGAAAGATCGGAATCAGTTTTTGAGCTTCGCGCGAACGCAGATACTCAAAGTAAACGTAGGGAATCAACTCGCCCGGCAGATCACCTTCGCGGTGTACGCCGAGAATTTGCTGCTCGAGTTGCACCAGACGGCAGTTTTCCAGCCGCAGCTTCCAGATCCGGCGCGCTCCGTGCAGCAGGTCCAAATGCCCCAGGCGTCCAAACGGCGGTTTATGCCGCGTCATTCGATAGCGGGTTTCGAGCAAGGGCTGATCGTAAGTTTTGCCATTATAAGTAATCAGCACATCGAACCCTTCGAGATGCTGATGCAGCGCCGCCAGGGTGCTGCGCTCTTCCGCGTACTCCCGCATAAAAAATTGCCGCACGCGAAAGCCTTCATTCGTAATCCGGCCCACCCCGATCAGAAACGCATACGTTCCCGAGCCGCCCGCCAGCCCGGTGGTTTCGGTGTCGAGAAACGCCCAGCGCTCGGGAGAGCAGGGAAGGATTTCGCCCCCGCCCAGGGCATCGAGCAACTGATGCGATAACTCACTCAACGCTCCGATGTCCGCCGATCCGTGCTGCTTGTGGCCGGGAAAAAGCCGTTCGGTTTGAAAGTGGCTGCCGTGCTCATTGGCAACCACCTCGCCTTCCCACTCCTCAATCGAACAGCGCACCGGCGGAGCAACTACGGCGGCGGGAACCGGCTTTTGCGCATGTTTGCGGTCAATGGAGGCGATCCTTTGTCGCAGCCTGGCTAATTGTTCTTCCGTATCGAGCACCTGATGAGAAAATCCTTCCCTCTACGATAGTATCTATGGTTTTGCCGCAGCTTCTCCTGCTGCTTTTTGCTGTTTTCGCCCCAAAGGATTACAATTTCCGCGCTCACTATAACAAAAACGAAGCGCGAATTCCCATGCGAGACGGCATCTGCCTGTTCACTGCTGTTTACTCGCCTAAAGACGCTTCCAAAGCTTATCCGATTCTGTTAACCCGCACGCCTTACGGCGTCCCTCCGTATGGTGCCGATCATTACCCAAATATCCGCTCCCAATTCGCGCAGGACGGCTACATTCTGGTGTTCCAGGATGTGCGCGGCCGTTTCATGTCGGAAGGCCGTTTCGTGGATGTTCGCCCGATTACTTCCGATATTGATCCCAAAGCCGTCGACGACAGCACCGACACCTACGACACAATTGACTGGCTCATTAAAAACGTTCCTCATAATAACGGCAAAGTGGGACTGAAAGGCATTTCGTATGACGGTTATTACACCAGCACCGGCATAGTCAACGCGCATCCCGCGCTTGTTGCGGCTTCTCCGCAAGCGCCCATGGCGGATCTTTACAGTGGTGATGACGCTTACCATAATGGGGCGTTTTTCCTGATCGCCAACTTCAGCTTTTACACCGGTTTCGATCCGCAGGACAATCCGCAACGGCCCGAAAAGACCAAAGATTTCCCGTACGGCACAAACGACGGTTATCAGTTTTACTTGAACAGTTTCGACTACGGGCTTTTAAAGAATCCGTATTGGGCTGACATCGTGAAGCACACTACATACGACGGCTATTGGCAAAGCCGTAACATTCTGCCGCATCTCAAAAACATAAAGCCTGCGGTTCTGGTGGTCGGCGGCTGGTATGACGCGGAAGATTTGTCGGGAACGCTCAAAACTTTCAGGGCCATTGGAGCACAATCGCCAGGCACATCGGATCAACTTGTCATGGGTCCCTGGACGCACGGCGCTTGGGCGCGCTCCGAATTTTTTCGCGACGAAATTGAATTCCCTTTCTTTCAGCACTATTTAAAAAACGTGCCCGATGGGGCTTTAGGCAAAGCATACGTGTTCGAAACAGGGAAGAACGTTTGGCGGAAACACGGGCAATGGCCGCCGGAAGAGGCGGTCGCAAAAACAATTTATCTGCGGGCAAACAAGCAGTTGAGCTTTGACCCGCCGACGGAAGAAACCGGATTTGATCAATACGAAAGCGATCCCGCCCAC
>CAXTWT010000288.1:0-6235 GCA_964247955.1 uncultured Bryobacteraceae bacterium | reverse complement strand
TGGTGGAGTTACCGGACCCGATGAACCCCAACTCCCACGAACCTTGCGTGGAAGAGTACACGAGCACATCGGCCTGTGTCCCGCCATTGAAAGGCGAAACCCACAGCGGTCGGCCGTCGGCAAGGTTTCCGCCGAACGAGCTAGTGTTGGTGGCGAGGTTCCAGGTGAGCGCACCGGTGTTGCCGACTGTGCCCAGCCACCAATTGTTGTCGCCCGGATAGTAGAACATGATCTGTGAGGTGGATGCGTTCAGGAAGGCACCCGTCCAGAACGGGCGCCCATCCGCCAGGTTGCCGAAACCAGCGGTGTTGCCCGCGAGACTCCAACTGAGAGTTCCGGCAGACTTAAACGAGCCGAGCCACCAATTGTGGTCGCCGACGGAGTAGAACATAATGTTGTCGTGACCCGCTTGAGTAAAGGGCGCGACGAAGAATAAGTCTCCGCTGATGTTGCCGAACCCGCTGCTGTTGTTAGCTTTAACCCAATTTAGCTGTCCGGACGCATTCAACGATCCTAGGAACCAACTCCCATCCCCAGGGTAGTAAAACATCACGTCGGTGCGGCCGTCTCCCAGGAAGTCGCCTGTGAAAAAAGAATGATTGGTATTTAGATCACCGAAACCAGCGGTGTTGCCCGCGAGACTCCAACTGAGAGTTCCGGCAGACTTAAACGAGCCGAGCCACCAATTGTGGTCGCCGACGGAGTAGAACATGATCTGCTGCTTTCCGGAATGAGTAAAATCTCCAGTGAAGAATCGATCGGCAGAGATGTTTCCAAAGCCGCTGGTATTATTCACGAGCGACCACGTTAACTGATTCGAAGCGCTAACAGTGCCGAGCCACCAGTTAGAATCACCAATGGAGTAGAACATAATTTCCTGTTTTCCGGAGCCGGTGAAATCGCCAGTGAAGAACTTATCGACGGATATGTTTCCGAAACCGCTCGAGTTATTCACCAGGGTCCAGGTTAACTGTTTTTCGCTATTCAGGCTTCCCAGATACCAGTTTCCATCGAGGCTGTGATAGGAAAGGATGTCACTTTTGCCGTCACCATTGAAATCTCCGAAGAACCGCCTCGGTTGCTCGGCTTTGTTCTGCGCGATCACCGTATCGATTAACCCCGGTCCAGGGAAATCTGCCACAATCATCCCAACGCGGGCATAAGTCCCGGAGTTATTCAGATTCGTAAGAAACTTCATTGTGAGATCATTCGTACCGTCAAAATAGATCGAACAGTCCGTGGTAACCCCGAGATTCGCGCAACTCAGCCGCGGAAAATCGGGGTATGTGTTTTCGTTAGCTCCCGTAAGCGTGTCTGAAACAAGGCCGGTCCACAGAAGAGGGTCATTGGTGCCCGAGCTGGATTTGCCGCTGGCCACGAAATAAGGAAAAGCGCCGCCGGACCCACTCAGGAAATTGATGACGCCCACGGCAGAGTTGGCCTGATTGATGGCGAACGTGAGCTGATTCTTCACGTCTGTCCATTTCGAATACAGATCCCAGTTCGTATTAAGGTTGTAATCGTCCTGCTTGTTGAAGCTGCCCCACGGGATTCCGTATCGTATGTTTTGGCTGCTCGTGAAATCTTGAAGAACAACGATTTTGCCGCGCATCTGAGCGAGGGTGGGGTTTAGAGCTGTTGGGTCGTCCTGAACGGCGGGATGAAAGAAGAACTGGCTCCATTGACTGCTGCCGTAGTAAATTGAGAACACTGTTTCCCACGAATAACTGGAGTCCTCTACATCCTTGACTACGTTCAGCGGGGGGCCGGCATTTTCATTCGTGACGCGCATGAGCACCGTCTCGCCGGGATTATCCGTCAGGAATTTCGTAACTGTATTCAGGACATCGTCGAAGGCAGCGCCGACGTAGAAATCGCCATGGTAGATCAGAAACTGGTTGTCAATGGCTTTGCAGCGGATGTCAAGAACTCGGATGCCGGAGTTAAGCTGCGTTGCCAGGTTCATGGATTGTGATACGACAATGTCCTTGGGAATGGGCACCGTATCCGTAGGGATGTTCTGACCAGTAAAGAGATCGCCGAGACCGAAGCCGGGTTGATACCCATATGTCATCGTGTCGTGCGTGCCTGGAATTGACATTTCATTCAGGGTGACTGAATCAGGCAAGTTGGTCATCCACCGGGTGTTAGTCGTTTTCTGAGCGCTGTCGTGTGAATAGGGATTTGTATCCGCAAACGACAGCAGTGCAACCAAGAGAAACGCCGCCCCCAGTCTCAAATTCATCTGTAATACTCCTTGCACCACGCAAATGTTGATCCCCCGCAGAACGGCGGCGAAAGCCCCACCCCCTGCTCTGTTTGCTGCTCTGATTGTCATCGTTCTTCCTTTTCTCCTGACTTTCTCCTGCGTTTTGCCGACCCGGTTTCGGGTGTACAATAGCCGTACTCACTAGAGCATGGGAGAAAGTCGGCGAAAAGTCTTTCCCTAGCGCTTGAAAAATCTTGAAATTTCCTTCCGGTGTCTGAATGAGCAATGCTGTCAATGAGTTCTACGAATTCGGAAACTTCCGCGTGGACCTTTCCCGACGCCTGCTGCGGAAGGACGGCGAGGTCGTCCCGCTCACTCCCAAAGCTTTCGAGACACTGCTGGTACTCGCCGGCAGCGGCGGGCGGGTGGTGGACAAAGAAGAGCTCATGCGTCGAGTCTGGGCCGGAACGGTAGTGGAAGAAGTCGGTGTGGCGAAGAACGTCTCGGCTTTGCGCAAGGCGCTAGGGGAAAGTCCGGACGAGCATCGCTATATAGTGACGATCCCCGGGCGCGGTTATCGATTCGTACCCGAGGTGCGCACGGTAGCAGGGAGTGAACCGGGCGGCGAGCTCAGCTCGCCCGAAGATACTATCATCGAGACGCACAGCGTAAACAGGACCACCTCCGAAAAGGAGCTGGCGGATACCAGCGGCTTACAGAACCCCGCGCGTGAGCAAGTGGTTAGCGAGCCAGCCGCCGCCGACGCGGGCGGGCGGCGGCGACCAGCAGTACGCAGGGTCTTGGGCATTGCATTGCTGGTGGCGGGAGTGGCAGCGGGTGGGTTGTTCTGGAAACTCCGCAGCCGCCCGGTACTGACGGAACAGGACACAGTGGTGCTGGCGGACTTTACAAATCTGACCGGGGATCCTGCTTTCGATGACGCGCTCACGCAGGGGCTGGCCGTACAGCTCGAGCAGAGTCCGTATCTGAATATCTTCCCCGACGGGCGAGTACAACAGACGCTGCGCTTGATGGGCGTGCATCCCGGGCAAAGGGTGACACCAGAACTGGCACGCCAGATCTGCGAGCGGCAGGGATTGAAGGCGCTGATTGCCGGGTGGATTGCGCCGCTGGGCGCGCACTTTGTCATTACGTTGGGAGCAATCGGTGGGCACAGCGGAGATGTGCTGGCTAGGACGCAAGTAGAGGCAGAGCGGAAAGAACAGGTTTTAACGGATCTCTCTCGCGCGGCCTCGCAGTTAAGGGCCAAGATGGGCGAGTCACTGCAGTCGATCCAAAAATACGACGCCCTGCTGGAGGCGACCACCCCTTCCCTGGAGGCGCTGCGGGCGTATTCGCTGGGAAACCGGGAGACGCGTCAAGGCAAGTGGCGGGCGGCCACGGCGTTCTACTGCCGTGCTGTGGAGCTGGATCCCAACTTCGCGTATGCGTATGCGTCGTTGGCGGCAATGTACCGCAACATGCATGAGCACATCCTTGCTGCTGAAGCTGCTTCGAAGGCTTATGCGTTGAAGAACCGGGCCAGCGAGCGCGAGAAACTGATGATCGTATCCGCTTATTACCAAAACGTAACCGGCGAGCTGGACAAACAAATTGAAAGTTTGAAGCTACTCCGGCAGATCTACCCGCGCGATTCAGTGGCGTGCAACAGTCTTGCACATGCTTTACGCTTAACAGGACAATTCGAGCAGGCCATAGAGGAGAGCCGTGCGGCGATGCGTCTCGACTCCGGTTACGCGAGCCGGTATGCGAATCTCGGGGTCGAGTTGATTCGTGTAAACCAATTTCAGGAAGCCGACCAGGTGCTCCGCACCGCGGTGAATAGAAAACTGGATGACATGTTAATTCACTCCGGCCTGTTCCGTCTGGCTTTCCTGCACCAGGACCGGGCGGCGATGGAACATGAGCTGGCGTGGGCAGCGGACAAAAACGAACCCGAGGCACTCCTCTGGCAGGCTGAACGGGCCGGAGCCCTGGGCGAGGCGCGCAATATGCTCGATGACGCGCGACAGGCGAGCGATGCGGCGATTAAGTTTGGGGCAACAGAAGTGGCGACGTCAGCGGCGCAGACTGCTTTGAGCAGCGCGGCATTAGGGCGTTGCGAACAGGCACACTCTCTTACTGAGCACGCGGTCGAGACTGAGAGGAGCGCAGAGCCGCTTGCGCGAATAAGCCTGGCGTTGGCGGTGTGCCGCGAAACGAACCAAGCTCGCAGGCTGGCGGACAAGTTGACGCACGACTATCCTACATACACGATTGTCAATGGAATCTGGCTCCCGGCCATTCGTGCTGCGATGGCGCTCGCAGACGGGGACCCTTCGTCCGCTGTGCAGCGGCTCGGGCCAGCGCTCCGCTACGAGGCTGCCGCATATTTCTGGCCGCAGTATCTGCGCGGCGAGGCATACCTTCAGTTGCGAAAAAGTAGGGAGGCGGAGGCAGAGTTCCGAAAGATTCGGGACCACCAGGGGCAAGATGTGCTCTCACCCTTGTATCCGCTCGCCCAGCTTGGTATCGCGCGAGCGAAGGCGATGGAGCATGACAGCGGAGCACGGAAAGCGTATGAGCAGTTCATTGCAGAGTGGGGCCAAGCGGATTTGGATTTGCCGATGCTGACGCAGGCAAAGGCCGAGCTTGACCGGCTGCAGTAATTCGTTAGCTTCTTGTGCCTCGGTTCGAATGCAAGCGATGTCGAGCGATCAGGCAAAGTGCGGCGTCCATCTCGGCTCTGCTAACCCGAGCCAGTAGAAGTTCGTGGAAATGTGAGCATTTCATGGTTGATATTATCCCGAGCTACGTTGATACAGGTATAGGCCCATGCGACTGACCGTGTTCTCATCCACCCAGCGATAGCGGTACTTGGCTTCCCAACTGGAACACGAGCCGATGCCCTCGCCCATCTGGAATTCTCCGCGAAAGAGCTGGCACTTAAAGAGGTAATAGAACAGGGGCTGTCCATATTTGTCGCCGCGCCAGTCCTCAATCACCACTTCCAGCACATAACGAGGTGTCAGACCAAAGAAGGTGCAGAGCTTTTCCGCGCCGGGCTTGAGCAGGGTGTCGCGATCCGAGCCGGGGTTCTTGCCGAAGTCGATGCCTTCTTTGAGGACGCTCTTGACGAAGTTCTTGAAAGCCTGATAACGCTGTAGTGCTGTTTCGGTTGTGAAGACTGGTATAAAGTAGGCAGCCAGTTCCTGGTCTGGTTTCATCCTAAACTCCCTTTCTGAATCGGCGAAGCGACTGTCTGCCAGAGCGGACGTCGGCATCGCTCTTCCTCCTTGTGAATCTTTCTGCTGCTCCCTGACGAACGACTGCGTGAAGTGGTGAATGTTACTCTCTGCGGTTGTGGGAGGGCATCTGTTTGCTTGAGCTAAGCTTTGGGAATGGGCTACTCCCACTCCTGGGAAGGTTTCTTCGACAGCGATCCGGTGACCTTTGTGGCCGTCCGAGCCGATTTTGAAAAGCTGATCCTGCCCTTAGCGGACGCCGGGTGCCTTCTGGCGGGTCCCTCCGGCACGGGGCTGCCCGAAATCACAGAGGATTACATCGCTTTCAACGGCCTCCGCCATTGCGGACACGAACTGGTGGACGGCCCAGTGGTGGTTTACCCGACTGAGGCTGCCAGCGGTGTGGATGCGGGCACGAGCGAACTCCTCGAAGCCGGGTTTCTAGCCTTCACCGCGAGTCGGCGCTGTGATGGCCAATGTTGCCATGACAGCTTTGTGCTGCGAAAACTACCCGGCATAGAGTTCGTGAAAACCGCCTTTAAGCCCTATGACCTTGCGGTGACAACCGCGCTTCTGATCGCCAAGCAGTATTGGGGCAAACAGATCGAGATCCGCACCGACGGCTCGGAGATCCAATGGTCCGACGCCAAGCAGTTATGCCAAGCCCATCTGGGCTACGGCGATTCGTTCCGGATCCTGCACAAAGATTCCTGGGCTCCCGTACTTGAGAAGCGGAACAGCCGAGTGGAGGGAAGCGCCCCCACACGCCGAGTTTACTAAG
>CAXTWT010000287.1:0-6242 GCA_964247955.1 uncultured Bryobacteraceae bacterium | reverse complement strand
TCTGGGATGAGAGCCGCTTTTGCGGTGAAAATCGAATAGGCATTTACTTTCTTATGAGCGCTTCCTTATCTCCGAACGCGAAGGAACACGCCGTTCAACTTCGTCGTGACGGGCGAATGTCGTTGGATGAGATACAACGGATTCTAAAATGTTCCAAGTCGGTCCTAAGCCTCTGGCTCCGACCATATCCGCTGACGCGAGAAGAGTTGAAACAGCGACGCCGAAGCAATCTGCCGGAACCGAAGAAAAAGGACCGGGGTGAAGAAAGCAGACTCCATGCTTCTCTTGAAGGTCGCGAACTGACGCGGGATGCCAAAGGAAGGATTGCGGAAGCAGCGGTTCGTCTGCGTTTGGAGGTCTGTGGATTTAAGGTGTTGCGTCCCATGCAGGAGGACCATAAGGCCGACTTCGCCGTGTATGACGGTAGCAGGAAGGTGTACCACATCCAAGTCAAATGGGTGAAGCGCTTTCCTAGCGGACTTCCCTGCGTGAGTATGCGTTGCTCGAACGGTAGAAAGAAGTTTAGGCGCTGCACCAGAGATGAAATGGATTTCCTTGTCGGCTACGATCTGTTTACGGATACCGCCTATGTTTACAGCTACGACGAGTTAAGCGACCGCCGAACTTATATTGCTATCGCAGACGAATACGCTGAGGCATGGGAGAAGGTCCGCAGGGCTGTAGAAGAAGGAAGATGATGGTGGACGCTATTGGATTTGAACCAATGACCCTCACGATGTCAACGTGATACTCTGAACCGGGCTGAGCTAAGCGTCCACGGAATTTATCGTAGCATGGGCTGATCTCTGTCTGGACCAATACGCTGCTTCGAAGTCACGCCTTACTTGGCAGTTTCCCGAACTCGCTTCTTGAGTTCCGGTTCGGCTTTTGGTGCAGCACTCTTCCCTTGACACCCACAATTGTTTCCATTATGCTACTTACAGATTTTCTGTAGGTAGATGGCAGATTCAAAAACGGATTTGTTGCGCGGAACATTGGATCTCTTAATCCTGAGAACCCTGACTTTGCATCAGGACCACGGGGTAGGCATTGCGCGCCGAATCCAACAAATCACGAAGGGAACCTTTGACGTTAAGCCGGGATCGCTCTTTCCTGCCTTGCATCGGTTGGAGGAAAGAGGTTGGTTGGCTTCCGAGTGGGGCGCGTCGGAAAATCTGCGCCGCGCCAAGTACTACAAGCTCACCAAGGCAGGACGAAAGCGGATTGAAAGCGAGATGGAGAATTGGAAGCGCGTCTCGGCTGCCATTAACTGGGCCATCGAAGCAACAGCGGAGGGATAAATTATGCAGCGGATTAAGCATTTCCTGCGGAATCTCTTTGCTCGGCAGCACGCCGAGAAAGCACTTGATGAGGAGCTCCGCTTCTATCTCGACTCCATCACAGAGCAGAAAATGGCGGACGGCATGAGTTCGGAAGAAGCCCGACGAAGCGCCAGGTTGGAAGCGGGCAGCATGACATCTCTGAAAGAAGCCGTGCGCGAGGCGCGCGCAGGTTCCCTCACAGAGCGGTTTGTTCAGGACCTCCGCTACGCTGGCAGAGCATTACGCCACAACCCTGGGTTCACGGTTCTGGTTTGCCTCATCCTCGCTCTGGGCATTGGCGCCAACACAGCCGTCTTCGGTGTTCTCAACGGAGTTCTCCTGAAGCCGCTGCCCTTTGCCGATTCCGACCGGCTGATTACGATTGACGGATACTCGATGCGCATCCAAGGCGCTCTCGTCCGGCTGCGCGAGCAGAGCCGGACAGCCGAGTACGCGGCCTACTCCCAGGGAACAGAGGTGAACGTGAACGGTTTGGGAGATCCGTTGCGAGTGTCTGCCAGTTCGGTTTCGGGTAACTTCTTTTCGGTTCTGGGCGTAACGCCTATGCTGGGGCGGTCTTTTCAACTACAAGAGGAAGAAAGAGGACGTGGCCAAGTTGTGATTCTTAGCCACGCGTTCGCGCAGGCGCACTTCGGCCCGGATTCGAACGTGATTGGAAAATACATCACAGTTAATGAGACACCGCGCCTAATCATCGGTGTGATGCCTCCGGGCTTTCGATTCCCGGCTTCGTCGGTAGCGATGTGGTTGCCGATAGCGATCAATCCAGGCAATATCGGCCAGTACTGGTGGATGAGGGATCTGGCCATGGTCGGTCGCCTGCGGCCCGGTATCTCGCTGCAACAAGCACAAGCCGATTTGTGCATAGTGGCTCTGCGGATCAAAGAAGCCTTCCCTTACAAGCTTTGGCCCGATTGGGGCATGGACGCTCATGTGTTAAATCTCCGCGAGGCGCTGGTTACAGAGGTTCGCCCCCGCCTCCTGCTCATCTTTTGCTCGGCCGTGCTGGTGTTTTTGATCGCTTGCGCCAACTTTTCGAATCTGCTCCTGTTGCGCGCAGCGGCCCGGCAAAGGGAGATCAGCGTACGGATCGCTTTAGGCGCGGGTCGCTGGCGCGTGGTGCAGCAGTTGATGACGGAGACCGTGTTGTTGGCGATTGGGGGAACATCGGGAGCGGTCGCGCTGGCGTGGATTGGCACCGTTTCACTCAAGAGCTATCTGCCGCCCGGCACGCCTCGCCTCCATGAGGTCGGAACAGACACACAGACATTTCTGTTCGTGGCCACGCTCTTTGCCGTCAGTACCTTTGGTTTCGGCCTCCTGCCTGCGATTCGAGCGTATAAATCTGATGTACAAGAATCGTTGAAGAGCAGTGGCCGAAGCGCGACGGAAGCTCGCCAGCGCACGTTTCTCCTGTCGGGTTTTGTTGTTTTTCAGATCGCGGTGTCTGTGGTGGTCATCGTTTCTTCGTCACTGTTGACACAAACGGTATGGCGCCTTTCCCATGTCCCGCCCGGGTTCCGGGCGGATCACCTGCTCACCTTTCGCCTCACTCCCAATCCATCATTGTGGCCAGCCCGTTCCACGGCTTTTTACGAGGCGGTGATCCAACGGGTACGGAGCATTCCCGGAGCAGCGGAAGCGGCTGCCGTCAACGTGTTCCCGCTTTCCGGCGACTTTTCGGGCTTTGCGGCGGAATTCGAGGGTCATCCCGTCTTGCCGGGCCACTCGGCTCCCGCAGTCTGGTCGAGCATCGCCACACCGAACTATACGCAGACAATGCGAATCCCTCTGCTGCAGGGACGTGCCTTCACCGACTCTGATCACGAACACTCAGAACAGGTGGCGATGGTATCGGCGAAAACCGCACAGCGCTACTGGCCGGGTGAAACTCCTTTGGGGAAACATGTTCGCGCAGTGTCTTCGAAGGAGTGGCACACGGTAGTCGGCGTTGTGGGCGATCTGAAAACTACGACCCTCGGCCCGGACCTGAGTTGGCAGGAAGGCGAGGTGTATTTGCCCTACCGGCAGGGGTTTGACGGAAGTCCTCAGCCGAATATGACGATTGTCGTCCGAACTACTTCTGATCCTCTCCGTATCGCCTCTGTCATTCAGCGCGTTGTACGAGAAATCAACTCTGATGTGCCTGTCACGCATATAGAAACGGCGGAAGAAACGCTCGCCTCTTCCTTAGCGGAGCCGCGCTCTACCATGTCACTGCTCTTGGCTTTGGCCGGGTTGGGTCTCGTACTTAGCTGTGTCGGCATCTACGGCGTTGTCGCTTATGGAGTCAGCCAAAGGATACGAGAGATCGGCGTGAGAGTAGCCCTGGGTGCTCAACCTTGGAACGTATGTCTTTTGGTTGTAAAAAGAGTGTCGATTTTAGCCGTTGTCGGCTTCTGGTGCGGCGTTGGCGGGGCGCTCGGAGCGAGTCGATTTTTGCAGAGTCAACTATTTCAAGTCAAACCGAATGATCTTCGAACCTACGCTGCAGCAGCGTTGATCGTGGCGGTTACGGTATTCGTCGCCTGTTTCGGCCCTATCCGGCGAGCGGTTCGCTTAGATCCCATTGTTGCCCTTCGGGAGGAATAACGGTTCATCTTCGCTGCAATGCGGTTTCCGGATACTGGACCTATTACCGGCCGTTAAATGCTTTGCGGCAGGAATGAGCGGCTGCGTTGCCGTTGGTTTGCCCCCTTGCAACAATGAAGGCTATGTCTGCCGCTCTTATCACCGGCGCTTCCTTCGGCATTGGACGCGCTTTTGCTTACCTCCTGGCTCGGGATGGGTTTGATCTTATACTGACGGCGCGTTCGCAGGACCAACTCGATGCGCTTTCCGCCGAATTGCGCCAAAGTACTGGAAGGACTATCGTGACGGTTGCTCAGGATCTATCGCAGCTTGGGGCAACAGACAAGATTTTCGAGGCGGCAAACCTTTCCGGCTTGCCTGTGGAAGTGCTGATTAATAATGCCGGTTTCGGCTCCCTCGGGCGATTCTGGGAAATAGACAGGCAGCAGCAATGGCAGATGATTCAACTGAATATTGCGGCGCTTACGGACCTGACGCGGCTCTTTCTTCCCGGCTTTGTCGAACGACGCCGGGGCCGGATTCTCAACGTCGCCTCCACCGCCGCGTTTCAGCCGGGACCGCTGATGGCCGTGTATTACGCCAGCAAAGCGTATGTGTTATCGTTTTCGCGGGCAATACACAATGAAGCGCGTCCTTTCGGCGTTACCGTTACCTGCCTGTGTCCCGGCCCCACAAAAACAGAGTTTGCAGAGCGCGCCGGCGTGAGCGCGACAAAATTGTTTTCAAGTAAGATGACAATGAGCGCCGAGGCGGTTGCCGCCATCGGCTATCGCGCTATGAAACGCGGTAAACCGCTCGTGATTGCAGGCCGCTTAAATGCGTTGGGTGCATTTATGACCCATTTTGCGCCTATGCGTCTCACCGCTGCTCTGGCCCGGCGTATGCAGGAAGCCTAAACCGGCCGGACTAATCGGCTACTAAGGTGTCAGCCCGCTTCTGCCGATAGATCAGCGTGTCCGGTAACCAACTTTCACGGAGCGGCAGCGTAAAAATCCCGCTCTGGCAATCGCCCCTCTACAGCAACCAAAGCCAGTTGCGCTCCTCAATGGGGAAGCAGCATCTTGGCTTATTTTGTTTTCTCATTTTCCTTCTTAGTCTCTCCATTCGTATTCTGATCGATTGGCGTATGGGAACCTACCAGATTCTGGAATGGTCGGAAACCCTAAATATCGCCGGCAACCTTGCAGATCATGGCGCTTTTACGGGTGCTTACGGCAACTCTGGTCCTTCCGCGCACTCCGCTCCGCTTTACCCCTTGCTGTTGAGCGTGCTTTACCGGGTCTTTGAAACAGATCAGCTCGGGCGAGTACTGATCGCGACAATTTTCAGCACGGCGCTTACTTCCCTGCAGTTCAGTCTCTTACCTGTGCTGGCGAAAGCCGCGCGCATACCGGCGCGTGTGGGAATACTGGCGGGCTTGTTTGGGGCGGTGCTGCCGGTGAGCCACTGGGTTCAAACGAAAGGCGTGTTTGAGTATGCGCTCTCGGCTTTGGTCGTTCTCGTCTTTTCGATAGTTGTGACACGTTGCTGGGCCAGGCAGGACTTTTCCCGAAAGTGGGCGGTTTGGTGCGGAATGGCGAGTGGGGCGATGCTCCTCACGGTGCCGCCGTTTGCTCCCGCCATGATGGGTTTGGCGATAGTGGGATATTTCGTAGCGCGGCCTGCTGCCCGTAGGAACTTCGTCCGTTTTACGGTAGTACAGTTTTGCCTTGCCGCCGCCTTGTTGCTTCCCTGGACGGTAAGAAACTACATCGTTCTCGGCTCGCCGGTTTGGGCGCGATCCAATACCGGCCTGGAACTTTATCTTTCTAACAATGACCGGGCCAGTGCTTTTTGGGATGGCAAGTTAATTAACTCTCTGCATCCCCGTCTCATCCCTTCGGAAGAAGCGCGTGTGCGGACGCTCGGCGAAGTGGAGTACAACCGGGAAAAGATGCACGAAGCGGAAACCTGGATCAGAATTCATCCACAGCGCTTCGGTTTGCTCACGGTCGAACGAATCTTCTTTTTTTGGTTCCCGAAAATGGTGTCGAGCAAGCAAACATTGATGACCGCTTTAATTACTGTTTTTGCTTTTTGGGGCTTTGCGCGGTTTTGGAGAACACGTGCGACAGCCTCCCGTTTTTTCGGGACGCTGGCAGTATCTTACGCGCTTCCTCTTTGCGCTTTCCAAACGTCCGAACGGCTCAGAGCGCCCATTGATTGGAGCTTTTACTTCTTTGCCGCTTATTTCGCTTGGACCTTTTTGCGGGAGCCGGTCTCAGAACTCAGGCTGACAGGCGCGAGTTCTGCAACCGATCTATCGTC